>NZ_BAAGXF010000002.1:175423-662478 GCF_054779975.1 Hymenobacter arcticus | reverse complement strand
TTATTTTCGAGGCTGATTTTAGTTTCCCTGGCGCTGAGAGGCTAGTGAGCAGCCTTAGGCGGTTTGGGAGTGCAAAAGTAGGGATTTTTGCTGGCTTTGCAAGCTGGCAAAGCGAGAAAAACACTCTGTACTTCCTTGCAGATTAGATTTGCCTAGCTAGCTTACTGATGCCTAATTGGTTACCAAAGGATATTTTTTAACCTGCACGGTATGCTCGGAGATGCGCTGAGACTTGAGGAGCGGGGATGGTTCGTAGGATAGAGGTTGGTAGCCCGCATTGCATGGTTGACGGGGGTAACTTTTGAGGGTAATGCAGGTGCTAGGGTGGTTTTGAGAGGGTTTGTGCGGTGTGTGGTAGTAGCGGGTACGTAGCATTAGGCCTGGTGCAATAGAAGCAATAAGCGGGCTGGCCTTGTCTAGGGGCGTAGTAGTGCGGTAGTTTGTAGCATGGATTTAATAAGGGTAGCGGACATCAGTCTGGAGGAGAACGGCAGCGTGGTGCTGGCTCCCATCAGCTTTGGGCAGCGGCAGGGGCAAAAGCTGGCACTGGCGGGCGAGAGTGGAGCAGGCAAAAGCACCTTGCTGCAAGTGATAGCGGGGCTGGTGCAGCCTAGTACCGGAGAAATACGCATATTGGGCAGCCGGGTGCGCGGGCCGGCGGTGGCGCTAGTGCCGGGGCATCCGGGAGTGGCGTACTTATCGCAGAAGTCGGACCTGCCGAAGTTTTTGCGCGTGGAGCAGGTGTTGCAGTATGCTAGCAAGCGGGCGGCGGCGGAAACGCACCTCTTATATACACTGTGTCGGATTGACCATTTACTGGCGCGGCGCACCGACCAGCTGTCGGGGGGCGAGCAGCAGCGGGTGGCCCTGGCGCGCCTGCTGCTGGGGTCGCCGGCGCTGCTGCTGCTGGATGAACCCTTTTCGAATCTGGACCGGGTGCATAAGCAAACGATGCAGGCTATAATAGAAGAGCTGGGCGCGCGGCTGGGCATTACCTGCCTGCTGGTATCGCACGATGCGGCGGATACGCTGTCGTGGGCGGATGAGGTGCTGGTGCTGCGCCGAGGGAAATTGGTGCAGCAAGGGTCGCCGACCCAGCTTTATAACCAGCCGGTGGATGAGTACACAGCGGCGCTCTTTGGCGATTATAACCTGGTGCGGGGAGCCGACCGGCTGGCCCTGGTGCCGAACGGGTTGAATGCGCCTACCTTATTAGTACGACCTGAGCATTTCCGCCTTGTACAAGCCGGGGCGGGTGCGCTACCGGGTTTGGTGCGAGCCGTGCGGTTTTTTGGCAGCTATTACGAGGTGGAGGTGGCACTGCCCGAAAACGTGGTGCGTGCGCGGGTGAGCGTGCCTACGGTGGCACTAGGCGATGCGGTAGGCGTGGCCGTGCGGGCCGAAAATACTTGGGCGATTGAGTAGAAAGTGGCCCACCCCGGGCTTACCCTACCAACTGCGCGTGTAACTTGGCCAAAGTGGTGGCAGCATCTTGGCACAAGCCGGGGTGCACGGGCGAAGTCTGGATGATGGTGCTGCGGTGGGCGGTGAGCCAGCGGAAACGGGAGGCGATGGCCAACTGGCCGATGGGCCCACCGGTGGCGCGGCCCTGACAGATGCGTTCGAAGGAGCGCAGGCGCTCGCGCACGGCGGGCAGGTCGAGGTGGGCACCGGCGAAGGCTTGCAGGCGGGTTTCGTTGAGCTCGCAGGTGGCTTGCAGGAAGCCCTGGGACGAACAGTACAGGATAACGCCCACGTTCAGAAACTCTTCGCGCTCGACGCGGGGCACTACGCGGAGCACGGCGTACTCAAACAAGTGCTTGGCGGGCATGGTCGGCTTCTTGGGTGAAAGTGACGGAAACGGCGAGGCGTGCTTCCATAAACTGCTGGTAATTAGCGCGTTGCTCGGCGGGGGTGAGGTCGGGCTCGATGAGCCACTCGTCGGGGATAGTGGCGATGATGGCGGCCAGCACAGCGGGCGTGAGGCGGGCGCGGCATTCGGCATCAACGGCGGCCAGCTCGGTGGCCTGGGGTAGCAGCACGTGGTCTTTTACCGAAGGGAAGGGCCGGGTGGCTGACTGTACCCACTGTGGGCCGGTGTGGTGCACGTAGAGCGCCGCGCCATGGTCGATGAGCCACAACTCTTTGTGCCAGAGCAACATATTGGTGTTGCGGGCGGTGCGGTCGACGTTGAGGGTGAGGCAATCGAGCCAGACTACCAGGGAAGCCAGATGAGGTTCCACGGTGGTTACCAGGGGGTCGAAGGTGCTGGCCCCGGATAGGAAGTGCAGCGCCAGGTTGCGGCCGGTGCTGGCGCGCAGCAGGTCCTGGATTTCTTCGTCGGGCTCGGTGCGGCCGAAGGCTTCGTCGAGCTCGCAGAACACGAGCTCGGGTAGGCGCAGGCCGAGGACGCGGGCTATTTCGCCCACTAACAGCTCGGCTATCAATACTTTAATACCCTGGCCCGCGCCCCGGAATTTCACTACGTACATAAAGCCGTCGTCGGCTTCGACGAGGGCGGGCAAGGAGCCGCCTTCGCGCAACGGCGTGATGTAGCGCGTGACGTGGACGGTGCGCAGGGCGAGAGGTGAGCTCATTAGAATAGGCAAAAGGACCGTTTGTCATTGCGAGCGCAACGAAGTGGAGCGCGGCAGCCTTTCCTTTTACGTTGGATTAGTAACCCCCACGTGAAGGAAAGATTGCCGCGCTCCACTTCGTTGCGCTCGCAATGACAACTGTAAAAATAGCGTCTAATACCAGTAATGCTCTATACCAGCTGCCGCAGGGCCATTTCGAAGGAGCGCTGGGCGATGCCGGTGGTTTCGGCGCTTTGCTGGCGGGTGCGGGCTAGGGCTGACTCGATGATGCGCGAGGTATCGTGGAAGATGGCTTGGTCGGTGATTTCGGCCCCGGTTTCCATGAGGTAGGCGAAGACGCGGGCCATGCCGCAGTTGGCGATGAAATCGGGGATGACGGCGCAGTGCGCGTCGGCCCACTCGCCGGTGGGGCCGAAGAAGATGGCGGGGTCGGCGAAGGGCACGTTGGCCCCGCACGAGATTACCTCTAAGCCGTTGGCTACCAGGGCTTCGACCTGCGCCTGGGTGACGAGCCGCGAGGCGGCGGCGGGCACGAAAATCTCGGCGCCGGCCGTCCAGATGCGCTGGCTTATTTCTTCGAAGGATAGCAAGTCGTTGGCGTGCAGGGCGTTGCCATCGCGGCTCAGGAACAGGGCGCGGACTTCTTCCAGGCTCAGGCCCTCGGGGCGGAGCAGGCCGCCGGCCCGGTCGATGATACCCACGATATGCGCACCCTGGGTGGCCAGGTAATAGGCCGCCGCCGCACCCACGTTGCCCCAACCCTGGATGATGACGCGCTTGCCGGCCACCGAGCGGCCGCCCCACAGCGTATAGTAGTGGCGCACGGCCTCGGCCACGCCGTAGCCGGTGATGAGGTCGGCCACGGTATACTTGCGGGCCAGGCTGGGCGTGAAGGTGCTATCTTCCAGCACTTTGACTACGCCCTGGCGAAGTTGGCCGAGCTTCTGGATTTTTTGGGGCTCGGTGGCGCGGTAGTGGCCGTTGACTACGCCCTCCTGCGGGTGCCAGAGGCCATAGTCCTCGGTGAGGGGAATTACTTCGTGGATTTCATCCACATTGAGGTCGCCGCCGGTGCCGTAGTAGGCTTTCAGTAAAGGGATTACGGCTTTGTACCAGCGTTCGAGCACGCCGCGCTTGCGGGGGTCCTGGGGGTCGAAGTTGATACCCGACTTGGCCCCGCCGATGGCCGGGCCGGAGACGGTAAACTTGATTTCCATCGTTTTGGCCAGGCTTTCGACCTCGCGCTTGTCGAGGCCCTTGCGCATGCGAGTGCCGCCGCCGGCCGCGCCGCCGCGCAGCGAGTTGATGACTACCCAGCCTTCGGCTTCGGTTTCGGGGTCTTGCCATTCGAAGACGATTTCGGGGCGCTTTTGCTCGAATTGAGCGAGGAGGTCTTTCATTTTGTAAGCTGTTGGCTACTAGCCTTTGGCTGTTAGCTTTTTTTTTGGGTTACTGACTGGTTATTAAGCCAAAAGCCATCAGCTTTTAGCTGATGGCTTTTGGCCTTATTCAATGCGCTCCAATCGCTGGTCGTCGGTGGCAGCGGCGGGGCTGGCGGGTTCGAGCCACGACTTGTAGTACACGCCATCGTCCAGTTTCAGGGCGGCCTCGGTGAGCATGAGGGGGCGGAAGGTGTCAATCATGACGGCCCACTCGTCGGTACCGGTTTTGCCAATGCTGCGCTCGTAAGCGCCCGGCGCGGGACCGTGCGGAATGCCGCCAGGGTGCAGTGTGAGGTGACCGGCGGCTATGTTATTGCGCGACATGAAGTTACCATCCACGTAGTACAGCAGCTCGTCGGAGTCGATGTTGGAGTGGTGGTAGGGCGCGGGGATGGCCTGGGGGTGGTAGTCGAACAGGCGGGGCACGAACGAGCAGACCACGAAGGCCTTGGTTTCGAACTGCTGGTGCACGGGTGGCGGCTGGTGCACCTTGCCAGTAATGGGCTGAAAATCACGGATATTCATGCCATACGGGTAGTTGTAGCCATCCCAACCCACCACGTCGAAGGGGTGCGACGGGTACAGCAGCTCGTGCAGCACGACCTGCTTCTTGATTTTCACCACGAAATCGCCCAGCTCATCGTGGGTTTCCAGCTCGGTGGGCAGCTTGTAGTCGCGCTCCGAGTAGGGCGCGTGCTCCAGCAGCTGGCCGAAGTGATTGCGGTAGCGCTTGGGCGTGTACATCGGGTGGAACGACTCCACGATGAGCAGGCGGTTAGCCTCCGAATCGAATTCGATTTGGTAGATGATGCCGCGCGGAATGAGCAGATAATCACCAGGTTCGAATGTAATATTGCCGAGCTGGGTACGCAGCTTGCCCGTGCCTTTGTGCACGAACAACAGCTCATCGGCATCAGCGTTTTTGTAGAAATACTGGGTCAGCGACTGGCGCGGGGCGGCCAGGCTGATGTGCACGTCGGCATTGACCAGAATGGGGGTGCGCGACTGCAAGTAGTCGTCCTGCGCGGGTAGGTCGAAGCCTTTGAGCAGCCGGGCCTTGATGCTTTTCTCAACCGCGATTTTGGGAGTGAGGTCGGTTTCGCCCAGAATTTCCTTTACCGTGGTGGGCCGGCGCAGGTGGTATAGCAGCGACGACATGCCCTCGAAGCCGATGGTGCCGAAAAGCTGCTCGTAGTAGAGGCCGACCTCGGGCTTCTCAAATACCGTGTGGCGCGTGTGGGGCAGCCGGCCGAGCTTGTGGTAAATGGGCATGGGTGGGAAAGGGAGTTAGAATAAAGACCGCTTGTCATTGCGAGCACAGCGAAGCAATCGCATCAGAACGATAGCCGAATAAACGGCGCGGGTGCCGTTCAGGTGCGATTGCTTCACTGTGCTCGCAATGACAAACGATTTTTGCGATAACAGACGATTATAGGTTTCCCCGGCGGTCCTGCTCGCGCTCCAGGCTCTCGAACAGGGCTTTGAAGTTACCGGCACCGAAGCTTTTGGCCCCTTTGCGCTGGATGATTTCGAAGAAAACGGTGGGGCGGTCCTCCACGGGCTTGGTGAAAATCTGGAGGAGGTAGCCTTCCTCGTCGCGGTCGGCCATGATGCGCAGGGCGCGCAGGGCTTCTACGTCCTCGTCGATGTCGCCGACGTGGGCGCGCAGGTTGTCGTAGTAGCTATCGGGGGTATTGAGAAACTCTACGCCGCGGCTTTTCAGCTCGCGCACGGTGCTGATGATGTCGTTGGTAGCCACCGCAATGTGCTGCACGCCTTCGCCTTCGTAAAAGGTCAGGTATTCCTCAATCTGCGACTTCTTCTTGCCCTCGGCCGGCTCGTTGATGGGGAATTTGACGTAGCCGTTGCCGGTGCTCATTACCTTGCTCATGAGGGCCGAATACTCGGTGGTAATCTGCTTGTCGTCAAAGCTGAGGATATTGGCGAAGCCCATCACATCCTCGTACCACTTCACGGTTTCGTTCATGCGGTTCCAGCCCACGTTGCCCACGCAATGGTCTACGTAGAGCAAGCCGGCTTCAGTGGGGTTGAAGCTGGATTCCTGGGCCGCGTAGCCCGGCATGAAGGCCCCCGTGTAGTTTTTGCGCTCTACAAAAAGGTGCACCGTTTCGCCGTAGGTGTAGATACCGGCCGTGCGCACCTCGCCAAATTCGTCGGTGAGGGTACGGGGCTCCTGGTAGCTGCGGGCGCCGCGGCTCATGGTTTTCTCGTAGCTCGCGTAAGCATCGTCCACCAGCAGGGCCAGGATTTTGACGCCGTCGCCGTGCTGGCGCACGTGCTCGGCAATAATGTGGTCCGACTTCATGGCTGTGGTGAGCACCAGCCGAATTTTGCCCTGCTGCACCACGTAGCTGGCGCGGTCGCGCACGCCGGTTTCGGGACCCGCGTAGGCTACGGTTTGGAAGCCAAACGCCGCCTTGTAGTAGTAGGCCGCCTGCTTGGCGTTGCCCACGTAAAATTCGAGGTGGTCGGTACCGAGTAGGGGCAGGAAATCGGTAGTGGCGCGTTGCTGAAGCTCTTGGGCGACGAGGGTTTCCATGGGTGGGGCTAATAGCTGGGTGGAACAGAGAAAAGAATAGCCGACTGCTGATGCCACGTCGACAACTAAATTCTACGTAATACTAACAACTGTTAGCCGCCTTGTCCAATATCGGCTACTTATGAGGCTAATAAGAATTTCTTATGGAAATTTGCCACCATGGAACTCCGGCAGTTGCGGTACTTTGCTGAGGTAGCTGTTGAGCTACATTATGGCCGGGCGGCCACTCGGCTATGCGTGTCGCAGCCCGCCTTGAGCCAGCAGATACAACTGCTAGAGAGCGAGTTGGGCGTGGAGTTATTTGACCATCAGCAACGCACGCGCCAGCGCCGGGTAGTGCTCACCGAAGCCGGGACTGTTTTTTTAGTAGAGGCGCAGCAGTTGCTGCTCCTCAGCCAGCAAGCCATTGAAAACGTGCGCCGGGTGGGCTCGCAGCAAAAAACCGTGGAGCTGGGCTATTACCAACTGTTGCGGCCCGACCGCCTGGTGGGCATTGTGCAGCGCTTTGCGGCAAGCTTTCCGGAGGTGCAGTTTCACTTGCACGAGCTGCCCACCTTCCGGGCCGTGCAAGAGGCGCTAGTAGCGGGCCGTATTTCACTCGGCCTCACCATGTTGCCTCTATTACATCCTGAGCTAGCAGCGCGGCCGTTCGGCCAGGGCGGCCTGACGGTGGCCCTGCCCGCCGCCCACCCGCTGGCCGCCCTGCCCGAGGTGCCGCTCGAAGCCTTGGCGCACGAAAAATGGGTGGAAATCAGCCGTCCGCTGCACCCGGTGTATGACGAGATTGAGCACCTGTGCCAGCAGGCAGGCTTCAGCCGGCGCGGGGCCATTGTGCAGGAAGTCTCGTCGCTGGAGTTGCTGAGTAACCTCGTGCGGCTGGGACTGGGCGTAGCCTTTGTGCCGTCGTTTTTTGACTTGAGCCAGGTGCCGGGCGTGGTGGCGCGGCCACTGCGGGTAGCCGAGGGCCAGCAAGTAACTATCACACAATGCGTGGCTTACCTAGCCGAGCGGCCGGCTCCGCTGCTGCAAGCGCTGGTGGCACTAGTGTAGCGTGGACGCTGCGAGCCCGCGCGTGGAAGCGTTTGGGTGATAACACGCGCGGACTCGCAGAATCCGCGCTACTGCGCCAGTAGCATTTCGGCTACCTGGCGACCAGTGCCGAGCGCGGCATTTAGGGAAGGGTAGCTCGTCCAGTCGCCGCAGCGGAAAAGGGTATCGTTGAGGCGCAGCTCCTGCTGCACGGGCTGGCCAGCGGTGTACACCGGCAGCGCGTGCTCGATGCGGTAGGTACGCAGGTGCCGCCACATGTTGGCCACCGGCCCAAACCAGGCCGCCAGCTCGGCGCGCAAGCGGGTTGTCAGCTCTTCTTCCGACAGCCCGTGCTCGCCGTGGGTGCTCACCGATACCAAACCCTGGCCGGCGGGGGCCACGGCCGCGCTTACCTCGGCCGGGAAGGCTACGTTGTGCGCCAACGCGCCGGGCTGGGCATTCAGGTGCAGCAAGCGCCGGCCGTGACTGGGGGCCGGGCCCGCCGTGGCGAAGTAAGTGCAGGTGGTGACGCGGGCGGCCAGTGTGGCGGGGGCCGCGGCCGCTGGCAAGCCCGGGCTGGCGCCGAGAAGCTGCGCCGTGGCAGGGCCATCGGTGGCCAGCACTACGGCAGCGGCGGTCAGGGTTTCACCGTTGGCGAGGTGCACCAGGCGGCCGCCTTCGGCAATGGCCTGCACGGGCGTGTTCAGGCGCAGGCTGCCCGCGGGCAGGCGGCCCGCCAGCTGCTCTGGCAATTGCTGCATACCCAAGGCAGGCATTACCGCCATACCCTGCATAAACTGCTGGAACACAAACTCGAAGAAGTTGCTGGCCGTGTTCAGCTCGCGGTCGAGGTACACGCCACCGAAGAAGGGCTTGAAGAACGTGTTGATAATCTGCTCGCTCCAGCCGAAGCGGCGCAGAAACTCCAGGGTCGAGATGGCCGGCTGAGCCAGTAGCTGCGCGGGTGGGCGGCCCGCCAGCTGCGCCACCAGCTTCATAATAAGCGCCTTGTCTTTGGCAGTACCAATGGGCGAAGCCAGGGCGGCAAATGCCATGAGGGGCGCATGCAGCGGATTTTCGAGGGTGGTTTCCTGCCCATCGGGCAGCTGAATGAGGGCACCCGAACGAAATACCTTCAGGTTGAGCGCGCCGTAGTCGAACATGCGCCGCGCCTCGGGGTAGTTCGTGAGCAGAATTTGAAAGCCGCGGTCGAGCCGGAAGCCGTCAGGCGTGAGGTCGGTGCGCACGCGGCCGCCCACGGCGTCGGCGGCTTCGAGTAGTAGCACCGGGCGGCCCGCACGGTGCAGCCAGGTAGCGCAAGCCAAGCCGGCCATACCCGCGCCAATAATGATAACTGGATTTATATCACTCATAATCAACTTAAAACAACTTCGGCATCTTGTGCTCTTTCCACTTCTTGCGCGTTTTCATGGTGTAAAACTCGGCTACCCCGGTGCGCTCCAGGGTGAGCTGCCAAGCCCCGAGCACCTGGTTTTGTTGGCGGCCCACCGCCTTGAGGTTAGGGTATTGTTTTTGCAGCAACTGGCTTTCGGCCAAGGTGAGGTCGCGGCCCGGCTGGCCATGGCAGCGCAAGCATAGGGTATTGGCCAGCGTGATGGGACGCTGGTAATAGAAAGTGTCGGCGGCCGGGCGGCCGATGAGGCGCATGGTATCGGGGCGCAGGCCGGCGGCGGCCACGGCGGCCGGAGTGGCGCTGGCCGTAGCTGGCTGCCACTCGGCGCGGCGCGGCACCAGGTGCCACTTGCGGGCCATGGAATCTACCTGCGGGTAGGCCTGCGGGCGGCAGAAGTTGGCAGCCTGGGCCACGCCACCCTTGCGCAGCTCGCGGGCCAGGGTGCGGCGCAGCAGCGTATCGGCGTAGGCGGTGAGCGAGTCGCCGGCCCAGCGCGTGGCGTGCAGCAAATCGTTGGGCATGATGCGCTTAACCTCCCAGTTGGCCGTTTCTTCGGCTATCTCCTTGGTACCGGTGAGGTGGCGCACTTGGTCGGGCCGGCAGGCGGCCAGCGCCAGCAGGGCGGGCAGGACAAACTTGATTTTCAACAAACCCATACTGCGGCAACTGATTTAGCCGGGCGAAGGTTGCGCGAAGCCAATAGCGTGGACGCTGTGAGTCCGCGCGTGGGGTCATTAGGTAGCACTTTTGAACGCGGCAAACAACTTTTTTCATGCGGCAAACAACGTTCCCACGCGCGGACTCGCAGGGTCCACGCTACCCCAGCAGCCAGTTACGCAATGCCTCGTAGCGCGGAGCTAGCGGCACGCTGTGCTTAGGCTTTTCGAGCAGGTAGTGCAAGGCGGCCGGCAACTCAATTTTGCGGCCGATGAGCGGTTCCACTACTTCCGGAAACTTCACTGGGTGGGCCGTGGCCAGCAGAAAGCCCGCGGCAGCCGGGTACTCCCGCAAGTAATCTTCTAGGGCAAAAAACGCCACTGCGCCATGCGGGTCGAGTAGGTAACCACGCTCGGCCGCCACGCGCCGGATAGTGGCGCTGGTGTCAGCATCGCTCACGGTGCAGCCGCTCAGCAATTGACTAATGATAACATGCTCATGCTTAAATAGTTCTAGAATGCGCACGAAATTACTCGGGTGGCCCACATCCATGGCGTTGGAGAGGGTAGCCACGGCCGTTTTGGGAGCAAAAATCGCCGTACGTAGGTACTCGGCCCCAGCATCGTTGGCGTTGCAGGCCGCGATGAAATGGCCCACCGGCAGGCCCGAGGCGTGGGCCAGCAGCCCAGCGCAGAGGTTGCCAAAGTTGCCGCTTGGCACCGAAATAACCGGCGGCGCGGCGGGGGCCCACTGCTGCAGGGCAAACAGGTAATACAGCTGTTGCGGCAGCCAGCGCGCCACGTTAATGGAGTTGGCTGAGGTGAGCGTGCGCCGGCTGGTCAGCTCCTCATCCAAAAACGCCTGCTTTACCAGGCGCTGGCAGTCGTCGAAGTTACCGTCAACTTCCAGGGACGCAATATTTTGCCCAAGCGTGGTGAGTTGCAATTCCTGCAAGGGGCTCACCTTGCCTGAGGGGTAGAGGATGACGACCTCCACGCCCGGCACGCCCAAGAAGCCGTGCGCCACGGCCCCGCCCGTATCGCCGGAGGTGGCCACCAGCACCGTCACGGGCGCGGTTTCGCCCCGCGAAAAGTAGCCCAGGCACCGGCTCATAAACCGCGCCCCTACGTCCTTAAACGCCAGCGTGGGCCCATGAAATAACTCAAGCGCCCCCATTTGCCCGGTCACCGGCACCAGCGGGAACGGAAAATCGACCGTTTCGGCGCAGATGCGGCGCAGGTCGGCCTCCGGAATGGTGTCGCCCACGTAGGGCTGCATCACGGCGTAGGCTACGTCGGCGGGCGATAGGTTGGGCAGGTTTTGCAGGAAATCCTCCGAAAACTGCGGGATGGTTTCGGGGAAGTACAGGCCGCCGTCGGGGGCTTGCCCGGTAATAGTGGCGGCGCGAAAATCAACGGGCGGCGACTGGCGGTTGAGGCTGTAATAGTTCATGTTATTGTCTATGAAAGCAATCGCCTGGGGCCACGCACAGCACGGCGGGTAGAGGTACAGCTGGATTAATTAACTGCTGGTATTGGGCAGACTGACTGCGGCCAGAACGCTGATAACGGAAATAAAGAATATTACTTCGTAAATCCACTGGCAGGTTTTCGGGCATACTTACTGCATAAGAAGCTACTGGCTGCCCGGCAAGGTTTAGAAACAGAATTTCACTGTGTCCATGCTGCATCCGTGCTGCCCGCATGGTATAGAAGCGGTTTACTACCTGGTAAATGACCTGCCCTTGCTTGTCCTTTATATCGCCCAAATATATTCTTCTGGGTTGGGCGGCCTGAGCAAACGCATAGTTAGCGGTGCTTACTACCCCAAGCAACAGCAGAAGTTGCTTCGTTCTCATAGTCCGTTCGCCACCACGCGGGCTCCTTCGCTGGCAATGGGCCCCACGTGCAAGTGAAAATCAATGCCCATTTTGCGGTACACGCTGCCCATGGCGGCGGCGGCGGCGTGAGCGGTGGCTTCATCGCTATTCAGCATGAAAATGGATGGGCCCGAACCCGAAATACCGCCGCCCAGCGCCCCGGCAACCAGGGCCAGCCGCTTGGCTTCACCGAGGCCAGGAATGAGCGAGGCACGGGCCGGCTCCACAATATAGTCCTCCAATGCGCGACTAATCAGCTCATTGTCATGGGTTAAAAAACCAGCCACCAGCCCACCCACGTTGGCCCACTGGCGCACGGCCAGCGAGAGCGGCACGGTGGTGGGCAGCACGGCACGAGCTTCTTGGGTGCGCACCTCAAACTGCGGGTGCACCACGGCCACCCACAGCGGCGGGGCCGGCAGGGCCACCACGTCGAGCACCGGCTGCACGGCCCGCACCAGCGTGAAGCCCCCGCAAATGGCGGGCGCGATGTTGTCGGCGTGGCGCACACCCGAGGCTACGGCCTCGCCATACATCGCCATGTCAATCAGCTCTTTATGCGTGAAGCGATTACCCAGCAGCGCATTGGCCGCCACTACTGCGCCCGCCGCGCTGGCCGCGCTGCTGCCAATGCCGCTGCCCGGCCGGATGCCCTTGGTAATCTCCACATCGAAGCCCAGGGGCTCGGGCACAGCGCGCAGCAGCGCCAAGAGGGCCGCGCCGGCCACGTTGCGGTTGGGGTCGGTGGGTAGGTTGTAGGCATCCGTGTGCGTGATGGTGATGCCTGGCTGGTCGCGGCGCGTGAGGCGCACGGTGTCGTAGGGCGCGGTGAGGCACAGGCCCAGCACGTCGAAGCCGCAGCCCACGTTGGCAATGGTGGCCGGCGCGTGCACGGTGACGGAGGAGGGAAGCGGCATAATTGTACTTAACAACGTTTGTCATTGCGAGCGCAGCGAAGCAATCGCGTCGGAACGAGTCGTTCGGACGTTGTACTGGGGCGATTGCTTCGCTGCGCTCGCAATGACAAGCGTATGATTGTATTACAGCCGGGCGGCGCGGATGATATCCGCAAACACGCCCGAGGCCGTGACTTCGGCCCCCGCGCCGGCACCTTTCACTACCAGCGGCTGCTCGGGGTAGCGGTCGGTATAGAAAAGCACCACGTTGTCTTTGCCGCGCAGCTCGTAGAGGTCGTGTCCGGGCGCGATTTGCTGGAGGCCCACGGCGGCGTGGCCGTCGGCGTACTGGGCCACGAACTTGAGGCGCTTGTTTTGGCCGGCCGCTTCGTCGTAGAGGGCGCGGAAGTGCGGCTCGTGCACGGCCAGCTGCTCGTAGAAGGCGGCCACGTCGCCGTCGAGGCAAGAGGCGGGCAGAAAGCTTTCGTTGGCTACCTCGCTCATTTCCAGGGCCTGGCCAGCTTCGCGGGCCAGGATAAGAATTTTGCGGGCCACGTCCGAGCCGTTGAGGTCGAGGCGCGGGTCGGGCTCGGTGTAGCCTTCGGCCTGGGCCTGGGCTACCACCTCGGCAAAGGGTCGCGAGCCGTCGTAGTTGTTGAACACAAAGTTGAGTGTGCCTGAGAGCACCGCCTGCATCCGGCGCACCACGTCGCCGCTGCGGGTGAGGTCGCCGAGCGTACCGATGACGGGCAGCGCCGCGCCCACGTTGGTTTCAAACAGGTACTTGGTGTTGAAATCCTGGGCTAGCTGCTTGAGCTGGCGGTAGCTGGCGTAGTCGGCCGAGGCGGCCACTTTGTTGCAGGCCACCACGGCAATGCTTTTGGCCAGCAGCGGGGCATATTGGCCAGCGGCGGCGGGGTTGGCCGTAACGTCCACGAAGATGGAGTTGCGCAAGTTTTTGCTGATAATGAGGTCAGTGAATTCCTCCAGGGTCAGTTTGGGCGCTTCGCTCAAATCTTCGGGCCAGGTGCTGAGGTCGAGGCCGCCTTCGTCGCTCACCAGGCAGTGGCGGCTGTTGGCGATGGCCACCACGCGCAGGTCGAGGCCCAGCTTCTCGCGCAGGTAGGGCTGCTGCTGGGCCAACTGGGCCAGCAGCTTGCCACCCACGTTGCCGGGGCCTAAGATGAAGAGGTTCACCTGTTTATAAGTAGCCTCAAAGAACTCCTCGTGCAGCACATTGATGGCCTTGCGCACGTCGTCGGCCCGAATAACGGTGGAGATATTGCGTTCGCTCGCGCCCTGCGCTATCGCTCTGATATTGACCCCATTATGCCCCAGCGCACCAAATAAGCGGCCGCTGATGCCAGGGTGATTTTTCATGTTTTCGCCCACCAGCGCCACAATGGCCAGGCCGGTTTCGGGCCGCAGCGGCTCCAGGCGGCGGGTGGCTATTTCGGCGGCAAACTCTTCATTGACAACCGTTTGGGCCACGGACACATCGGCCTCGTTCACACCCACGCAAATGGAGTGCTCCGACGAGCTTTGCGTGATGAGCACCACGTTGATACGGGCTCGCGCCAGCGCCGCAAACAGCCGGGCCGAAAAGCCCGGCACGCCCACCATGCCGCTGCCCTCTAGGTTGAGCAGGGCCAGGTGGCCGATGCTCGACAAGCCGCGCACTACGGCTGGGCTGGGCGGCGGCGCCACTTCCACCAAGGTGCCGTAATCATCTGGCGCAAAGGTGTTTTTAATCCACATCGGGATGCCGCACTGGCGCACGGGCTGCACCGTGGGCGCGTAGAGCACCTTAGCCCCGAAGTGCGACAGCTCCATCGCCTCCTCGTAGCTGATGCGGGCGATGGGCCGCGCCGAGCGCACCAGGCGCGGGTCGGCGGTGAGCATACCGCTCACATCGGTCCAGATTTCGAGCTTTTCGGCGCTGAGCGCGGCGGCCAGAATGGCGGCGGTATAGTCGGAGCCGCCGCGGCCCAGCGTGGTGGTGTGCCCCGCAGCATCGGCGGCGATGAAGCCGGGTGCAACCCACAGGTTATCAGTGTTATTCTTTTGAAAATCTGCTACTTGCTGGTTGGTAACGCTTTCCTCCACCTGCGCCATGCCGAAGCGCGAATTGGTGCGGATGAGCTGCCGGCTGTCGGCCCAGGTGGTGGCCAGGCCGCGCGCCTGAAACGCGGCCACCACGAGGCGCGACGACAGCAGCTCGCCGTAGCTCATGAGGCGGTCCAAGGTGCGCGGCGACAGCTCGCCCAAAGCAAAAATGCCGTCGGCCAGCAGGGCCAGCTCCGCAAACTGGGCAGTGAGCCAGGGCTGAATTTCGGTTTGGGCCTCGGCGCTAGGCAGCAGGGTTTCGGCGGCGGTGAGGTGGCGGGCTTCGAGCTGGCGCAGGGTGGCGCGGAAGGCTTCGTCGCCGCTAGCCGCGGCGCGGCCAGCCCCAATGAGGGCGTCGGTGGTGCCGCCCAGCGCCGACACAACTAGTACCACGGGCCCCTGGGTGAGCGCGCTCGTCACGATGGCCATTACTTTCCCGATGTTTTCGGCGGAGGCCACCGACGTGCCCCCGAACTTCAATACTTGCATACTCTGGTGGCGAAGGCCCGGCCCGCCGCAACCGGCCGCGCAGTAAGTGGGGGCCTGGCGTAGGTGGGAAAGACAACCCCAGGCAGCGTAAAGAATTGGCGCGGAACGCCGACCGCAAAGGACGTTGTTACTCAGCCGTATCTTTGCAAACTACTGACTATTTTTTCTGACCACAAAATGCTGGATAAACTCGAAGCCATCCGCGAGCGCTACGACAACGTGAACCACGAGCTCATGCAGCCCGAGGTGATGGGCGACATGAAGCGCTTCAAGTCTCTTAATAAGGAGTTCAAGGAACTAGGTAGAATCGTGACTGCGTACCGCGCTTACCAGCAGGTACTCAGCAATATAGAGGGCGCGCGCCAGGTTGTGTCGACCGAAAAAGACGAGGACTTCCGCGAAATGGCCAAAGCTGAACTCGACGAGCTGGTGCCCGAGGCCGACCGCATGGAGGTGGCCATCAAGGAGTTGCTGATTCCGAAGGACCCCAACGACTCGAAGGACGTGATTATGGAAATCCGGGCCGGCGCGGGCGGCGACGAGGCCTCGCTGTTTGCCGGCGACTTGCAGCGCATGTACCTGCGCTTTGCCGAAAAGCAGGGCTGGAAAATGGAATTGGTGGACGCTATGGACGGCACCGCCGGCGGCTACAAAGAAATTGTGCTCGCCGTGAAGGGCGAGGACGTGTACGGCAAGCTCAAGTTTGAAAGCGGTGTGCACCGCGTGCAACGCGTGCCGGCCACCGAAACCCAAGGCCGCATTCACACCTCGGTGGCCTCCATCGTGGTGATGCCCGAGGCGGAGGAATTCGATATCGACCTGGATATGAACGATATCCGCAAGGACTTGTTTATGTCGTCCGGCCCCGGCGGGCAGTCGGTAAACACCACGTACTCGGCCGTGCGCCTCACCCACTTGCCCAGCGGCATCGTAGCCCAGTGCCAAGACCAGAAGTCGCAGCTCAAGAACTTCGATAAGGCGCTGGCCGTGTTGCGCTCGCGCATCTTCGAAATCGAGCTGGCTAAGAAGAACGAGGCCGAAGGCGCCATTCGCAAGGGCATGATTGGCAGCGGCGACCGCTCGGACAAAATCCGCACCTACAACTACCCCCAGGGCCGCGTAACCGACCACCGTATCGGCTACACCGTGCACAACCTGCCCAACGTGATGGACGGCAACATCGACGACTTTGTGGAGCAGCTGCGCTTGGCCGAAAGCGCCGAGCGCCTGAAAGTAGGCGTGTCGTAAGGAGCTGTGTGGTAAGCTTTAGCTTGCCGTTTTTAGTGAAAAGCCTACCCACGGCAAGCTAAAGCTTACCGCACATTCGTTACCGCCGCATGCGCTACCTCCTACCCTGCCTGCTGCTGCTCAGCGCCTTTTTTAGCCTGACCATGCCCGGCTGCAAGCCCCGCGAAGAGCAGCTGCAAACGTCGGGCAGCCTGGCCTTTTCGGCCGATACGGTGAAGTTCGACACGGTTTTTACCACCATCCGCACCGTTACCAAGCGGCTGTGGGTGTACAACCGCAACGCCAAGGCGGTGACCGTGGACTTGGTGAGCCTCGATAACGGGATTAATTCGCCCTACACGCTGGTGGTGAACGGCGACCTCAAGCAAACGGCCACCAACCTCTTCATCAGGGGCAATGACAGCCTGCTCATCCTGGTGCGCGCCCAACTCAAGGACAACGGCCAGAGCGGCCTCGCCAAAGACCTAGTAGTACAGGAAAACCTCAACTTTCGCACTAACGGCCAAGACCAGCGCGTGTTGCTGCGCTCATTTGGCCAAAATATCTATCTACTGGATAGTGTGGCCTTTACCCGCGATGCGGAGCTAACCAATGCCCGGCCCTACGTGCTATATCGTAACGTAGTGGTGCCGGCCGGCGTCACGCTGCGCATCAAACCTGGCACCCGCATTTTCGCCCACGCGGGCGCGGCGCTTATTGTGGCCGGCCGTCTGCTCGTGAATGATGCGGCCGACTACACGCCCGGCCCCAAGGATACTGATACCATAAAGGCCACCAACCCCAACATCGTGCGCTTCGTGGGCGACCGCAGCGGCGAAACGCAGTTTGCCACCGCGCCCGGCCAGTGGACGGGCATCGTGTTTCTGCCTGGTAGCCAAGGCAATGTCATCCGCTACGCCCAAATTCAGAACGCTACCGTAGGCGCTTTGCTATATAACCCCGATAACGGAGTGCAGCCGGAGCTTACCATTCAAAACAGCGTTATCTGCTACATTTCGGGGGCCAGTGTGAGCTTTGCGGGCGTAGCCAGCAGCCTGGGCACCGGGGCCGGCGTGTTCAATATTCTGGGAAAGCTTACGGCTACCAACACCCTATTTAGTGACTGCTACGAGTACGCCGTGCTGAGCCAGGGCGGAAGCAACTTCTTGAATTTCTGCACGATAGCTAATTTCCCCGCTACGGGCGGCGTGCGTAAAACGCCCTCACTGAACTTTACCAATTCGGTAACCGACTCGAAGGGTGCAACCAGCGCCAAGCTGCCCACCGTGTCGGTGCGCAACTCTATTGTGTGGGGCTCAATTGAGGATGAGCTGTTTTTCGAGAACTACAACGCTTACAAAGCCAATGTGAGCGTGCTCAATTCGGTCCTGCGCACTCAATTGTACTTAGCTACCACTGATACTGACGACAAGCCCGGCTTGGGAGCCGTGACTTACAACAACTTAGTAAACAAGGACCCGCTCTTCGTGCGGCCCATCGGCGGTAGCTTCGGCGATTACCGTCTCGGTGGCATGTCGCTGGCCCGCAAGCGCGGCAACCCAGTGGGTGATGTGCCCGCCCGCGACCTGCTCAACCTGCCCCGCACTGCTGCCACGCCCAGCCTGGGGGCCTACGAGAGCACCAAGTAACTGCCCAGCCCCATGCGCTACATCCAAAAACGCCTGCGCCTGCCCGCCGTAACCGAAGGCTTTCACCTTATTACCGACTTGTTACTGAGCGAGTTGCCCGAGCTAGAAACCATGCGCGTGGGTACGGCCAACTTCTTTATTCAACACACCTCGGCCAGCCTATTTATCACCGAGAACGCCGACCCCACCGTGCGGCGCGATTTTCAGGAGTATTTCCGCCGCCTGGCTCCCGACAATGCGCCCTATTTCCAGCATACCCTGGAGGGCCCCGACGACATGACAGCCCACCTAAAAGCCGCTATGCTGGGTAACTCTGTGACGGTGCCCATTGCCAACGGCCGCCTGGCTCTAGGCACCTGGCAGGGCCTATGCCTGGGCGAGCACCGCCGCCACGGCGGTCGCCGCTGGGTGGTAGCCACCCTCATGGGCGAATAGCGCGAAGCTTTGCAGTTCGCCCTATAGCACGCGCGCCTGCGAGCGGTAGCGGAGCGAATCGAACAAGACCAGCTTTTGCACGCCGCGGGCGCTGTACTGGCGCAGTTGGCCGTTTTGCAGCGATAGGCGCAGGTCTTTTTGGCCGAAGAATAGGGCGTTATCCTGCCGCAACGTAGCCTGAATTTGCTGGGGCTGGCCAGCCGCGCTCGTCACGTCGAGGCGCAGCACGGGGGCGTTGTCGTGGCCGGGCAGCAGGCGGTAGGTGCGGCGCACGGCCCCGCCGGGCAGGTTGGCCGAATCCACGGCATAGGCCCCGTGCAAGGCGGCTTTGTTGATGTCGGCCTGGTAAAAAATCTGGAGCTCGTCGGCCCATTTCACCTGGGGCACGCGCACGGTTTCGGTAGCGCCGCTGCGCAAGCTCACCTGCTTCTCTACGCTGGGCCGGCGGGTGGCCAGCAGCCGCACCTGCGCATCGAGCAGGCCACGCACGTCAAAATACGGGCCGCTGGGGTGGGGCGCGCCGGGGGCGGCCGGGTCGGGGGCCTTGGTGCCTTCACCGCAGCTGCTGAGCAGCAGCAGGCTCGCGGCCATCAGATAAAAGCTTCTACAACTCATAAGCAAGAAAAATCCCGCCCGGCAAACCGCCGCGCAACCAGGGCGGTGGCGGCAGCTTGCCGGGCGGGACGCGTGAAAGCACTCAGCCCGCCAATTGTTTGCCTAAGCGCGCAGCAGGCTTTGGCCGGTCATGTCGGCGGGCTGGGGCACGCCCATCAGCGCCAGCACGGTGGGGGCAATATCGCCGAGCTTGCCGCTGGCTAGCGTGCCCTGATAGTTGGCATCGGCTAGAATGAAGGGCACCAGGTTGGTGGTATGGGCGGTGTTGGGCGAGCCGTCGGCGTTGCGCATAAACTCGGCATTGCCGTGGTCAGCAATGACAATAGTGGCGTAGCCGGCCGCCAGGGCAGTTTCCACCACGTCGTGAGCGCAGGCATCGGTGGTTTCCACCGCCTTCACCACGGCTTCAAACACGCCGGTGTGGCCCACCATGTCGGGGTTAGCGAAGTTGATGACGATGAAATCGGCCGAATTGGCTTGCAGCTCGGGCAGCAGCGCGTCGCGCAGCTCGTAGGCGCTCATTTCGGGGGCGAGGTCGTAGGTCGCCACTTTGGGCGAGGCCCGCAGAATGCGCGTTTCGCCTTCGAATTCCTTTTCGCGGCCACCCGAGAAGAAGAACGTGACATGCGGATACTTTTCCGTTTCGGCCATGCGAATCTGACGCTTACCATTGGCCGCCAGCACTTCACCTAGCGTATTGTCGAGGTTATCTTTCTCAAAAATCGGCGTTACGCCCACAAATGTTGAGTCGTAGCTCGTCATGGTGAGGTAGCGCAGGGCCAAGCGGTGCATTTGGTAGGCGTTGAAATCCTGCTGCGTGAGCGCCTCCGTGATTTCGCGGCCCCGGTCGGTGCGGAAGTTGAAGCACAGCACCACATCGCCTTCCTGAATGGTGGCCAACGGCAACCCATCGGCCCCGGTTTTCACGATTGGCTTCAGAAACTCATCCGTAACGCCCTCTTTATACTGCTCCTGAATGCTTTGAATCAGGTTTTGCGAGGGCGTGCCCACGCCGTTTACCAGCAGGTCGTAGGCCACTTTTACGCGCTCCCAGCGCTGGTCGCGGTCCATGGCGTAGTAGCGGCCCACAATGGAGGCGATTTTGGCCCCCGTGCGCTCGTTATACTGCTCCAGGTCATTTACGAAGTGCACGCCGCTTTTGGGGTCGGTGTCGCGGCCATCAGTGAAGGCATGTACAAAAACTTTGTGCACGTCGGCCTCGTGGGCAATGGTGCAAAGCGCCTTTACGTGGTCGATGTGCGAATGCACGCCGCCATCCGACAGCAAGCCAATGAGATGGAACGCCTTATTGTTCTCCTTGGCATAGGCGAGGGCCTCTTTGAGGGCGGGTATCTGGCCCAGCTTGCGCTCGCGCGCAGCTTTGCCAATGCGTACCAGCTCTTGGTTTACTACGCGGCCCGCGCCGATGTTCATGTGGCCCACTTCCGAGTTGCCCATCTGGCCCTCGGGCAGACCCACGGCCTCGCCCGAAGCCTGCAACGTGCTGTGCGGGAAGCGATTGAGTAGTTCGTGAAAGTAGGGCGTCCGGGCCGCATCCACGGCCGAAACCTCTACATTCGGAGCGATGCCCCACCCATCCAGAATAACTAAGAGGACCTGCTTGTTCATGCCTGCAAAAGTACGCCCCCGCACTCTAAAGCGCCTACTGCCTGCATCATGGTTGGCCGACCGGTCAAATCTTCAGAAAGGCTTCAGTTTCCCTTCGGCTGGCATAGTTTTGGCTTACTCGTTAGCAAGCGCCCACGGCCCTGTCCAGGAAGCTTTTTTTTTATGAAAGTAATTTTTACTAGAGTTGTTTTATTTGGCTGGCTACTGCTGGCGTTGGTTCTAAACAGCCAGGCGCAAGGCTCCGACCAACTTTCGGCCGTGCGCTCGGCCATCGCTAGCGGCTCGTCGCGCGGCTTGGCCCAGTACTTGGCTCCCTCGGTAGAAGTGGGTTTCGACGGCGACAAGCAGAGTTACAATGCCACCCAGACGGAACTGGTGATGAAGAACTTCTTCGCCAAGAACCCCCCTGCCAGCTTCGATATTGTGCACCAAGGGGCTAGTAATGAGGGGATTCCCTACGCCATTGGCCACTACGTGGGCCGCAACGGTAGCTACCAGGTGTTTATCAAGCTCAAGCCCAAGCAGAGCACCCCGATGATAGACACGCTCGATTTCACGAAAGAATAACCCCGCCTTCCCTATCTGAAACCCGGCTGCCCGCCCGCAGCCGGGTTTTTTGTGCGCCCGCCGGCCGGCGTACCTTTGCCAGGTGTCAGCCTATCCCGCCCCTTACCTCACGTCCGAAGCCCTCACCACGTTCATCCGCACGGCCCTGGCCGAAGATGTGGGCGACGGTGACCATTCGGCCCTGGCCGCCATTCCGGCCGATGCTCGCAACCGCGCCAAACTGCTGGTAAAAGGCGAGGGCGTGCTGGCCGGCGTGCAGCTGGCCGAATTGATTTTCAAGCACGTAGATGCCGGGCTGACCATGCAGGTGCAGCTAGCAGACGGTACCTGCGTGCGCCACGGCGATGTAGCCTTCACCGTGGAAGGCCCGGCCCGCAGCATTCTCACCGCCGAGCGCCTAGTGCTCAACTGCATGCAGCGCATGAGCGGCATTGCCACCTACACGGCGCAGCTCACCGCGCAATTGGCTGGCACCCACGCCCGCCTGCTCGACACCCGCAAGACCACGCCCAACTTCCGCCTCTGCGAGAAGTGGGCCGTGCTCATCGGCGGCGGCGTAAACCACCGCTACGGGCTGTTTGACATGATAATGCTCAAGGACAACCACGTGGACTACGCGGGCGGCGTGGGCCAGGCTATTGCGGCCACCCACGACTACCTGCGCCGCACCGGCCGCGACCTGCCTATTGTGGTGGAAACCCGCACGTTAGCCGAAGTGGAGCAGGCGCTAGAAGCTGGTAGTATCACCCGCATTATGCTCGATAACATGGCCCCCGCGCTGCTGCGCGAGGCCGTGGCCCTGGTGGCCGGCCGCCTGCCCCTGGAGGCCAGCGGCGGCATCACCGACCAAACCATTGCCGCGGTGGCCGCCACCGGCGTCGATTACATATCGGTCGGCGCGCTCACGCACTCGGCCCCCATCCTCGATTTAAGCCTTAAAGCCCTAATCGCAGATTAAGCAGCTTGCGCGGATTTCGCTGATTCGGGTGGCGCGAGTATGAGTGGGTGGCGGCACTGTTTTCCTCGTTTTTCGCTTGAATTGGAAAGGGCCGGACCAGAATTTCGAAAAGACAAGTAATAGATACTAAATAAGTTACCAAACAGCAGCCAGTCAGGAGTCGCTAGAATCAGCGAAATCTGCCCAATCTGCGAAAATCTGCGATTTTTATGAATCAACCTAACCAACGCGGCGGTGGCAGCGGCTACCTCCAGCAGCAGGCTCCGCAGTCGCTGCCCGGCACTATTAAGACCAAGAAGTACCAGTTTGACACCAATACCTACACCCGCATTGCAATGGGCGAGGTGTGGCGCAAGGAGTGGTGGTACGCCCTCATCCCGTTTGTGGTGGGTGTGCTGCCGGCCGTTATCTGGCATTCGTGGTGGTGGCTGCTATTGGGCGTGGCGTTGGCGGCCATTTTTGTGCTGATACGCTCGTCCTTGGTCACCGGCGTAACCCAAATGGAACAAAGCAAGCCCCTGTTTGAGCGCATGAACTACGAGGCTGACTCACGCCAGCTCATCATGCGCCAGAGCGAGCAAAAGGCCATGGCCCTGCCCTGGGACCAGATTGGCCGCGTGCGCCGCGAGCCCGATGCCTACCTGCTGTACCTCAAGCCCGGTGCGCCGCCCGCCGAGTTGGCCCCCTGGCGCCGCTGGATTGCCACTACGTTTGATGTGCCGGTTTTTTTACATTTGCCCCTGCGCTTGTTTAATAACGACAACGACCGCAAGCTGTTTGAGGCCCTGCTGCGCCGCAAGGGCCTGCTACCCGCCAATGCACCCGCCGCCTAAGCCGGCCCGCACAATCATTGTTTTGCCTGATTTTTTGTTTCCGCAAGGATTTTTTGCTTCCTACAATTTATGAAAAAGCTGCTCTCTTACCTGGCTCCGGCCGCTATGCTGCTACTCGCTTCGTGCAGCAGCGAGCCGTCTGACTGGACGGCTGACAAAAAAGTATCGCTTGATATGGTACCCCCCGGAACCCGCATCAGCGACAACTTCGACCAGAATACCGCCGCCGCGCCCAACCAAGAAAAAGGTGGTGCCATTAGCGAGCCTACCAGCGACAACAAGAGTATCCTTAGCAAGCGCGCCGCCCCCTCGGCCGGTGCCGTAATGTCGGCTGATGTGCAGGAAGGCACCGCCATGAAGCCCGGCGAAAGCGCGCCCAAGAAGGGTGACGCGGCCACGCCCGACACGGCTCGGGGCCAGGCTGGCTCGCGCCAGTAAGGTGGTTTAGCGTAGCTAATGCTCACTAGCCCAACGGCTGATAAGCTTATCTTTTGAACTTGCAGCAATGTTGCGATACATATCGCAACATTGCTGCAAGTTTTTCTGTTTTGTTCCCCTATGTGGATTGCAATCTTTTTGTTGGCAGCGGCGGTGCTGGGTGCCGGGGCGTTGGTGGGCGTAGTACCGGCAGCCCGCACTACGCAGTGGCTCAAGCCGTTGCTGGCTTTTAGCGGAGCCTATTTGTTTACGCTTACCATCACGCATTTACTTCCCGAAGCTCTCACCTTACTGCCCCACGCCCCGCAGCGCGTGGGCTACTGGGTGCTGGCCGGCTTCTTTGGGCAGTTGCTGCTAGAGGTGCTGTCGGAGGGTATTGAGCACGGACACGTGCACGCCCCCGATGCCGCGCAGCAGGGCCGCGTGCCGCTGCTGCTGGTGCTGGCGCTGGTGGTGCACTCACTGCTGGAGGGCAGTATTTTGGTGCGAGGCGCGGGCAGCGGCGAAGTGAATCAGCATTTTTACGCCCTGGTGCTGGGCGTGGCGCTGCACCACGTACCGGCGGCGGTAGCGCTGGCCACGCTGCTGCGCATGCGCTTGGGTTCTTTTCGGCGGGTGTGGCCGTGGCTGCTGGTGTTTGCGCTGGCCTCGCCAGCGGGGCTGGCTTTCAGCAACTACGTGGTGCTGCAACAGCTGCTGGGCAGCGGCATTTATGCAGCGCTGCTGGGCTTTGTGGCGGGCACGTTTTTGCACGTTTCGACTACTATTCTCTTCGAAACTAGCCCCGAGCACCGGCTCAACTGGCCCAAGCTGGGCGCTACGCTGGGCGGCTTAGCGCTGGCGCTGGCCGTGAGCAGTCAGTAGATTGCAAAGTGCGGCTATATTTGCTAATAAATGCTTCACCCGCACGAGGTGCTTAACTTGGCTACTATGAGACTACTACTAGCTGGCACACTGCTTCTTACGCTAGGGGCGTGCCGCAAAGATTCAGAGGACACCGCTGCCCCTGAATACGCCGACTGGTACGCCCTGCGGGCCCCCGACGACCGGGCGATTGAAGCCGTAGCCGGCGACATTGACGAAACGCTGGTTATCACCACCCGCTTCAAAATCTACCAGACTACCGACCGCGGCAAAACCTGGCAAACGAGTGATTACAAACAGAATATTGGGGTATTTGGCTTCCTGGCCCGCGCCGACACGTTGCTGGCGCTCACGGCCGGCACGAGTGCCTCATCCGCGCTGTTGGATTCGGCTACTTATACCACGTATGCAGTTAGCCCCAGTGTTTTGAGCTTAGATAAAGGCCTCACCTGGAAGCCCTACCGCAACTGGGAGCGTGAAAATTTCAAGCCGAGAGTAGCCCTGAACAGGCTCACGGCTAGCTCCGGCACCGAGTACAGTATTGCGTACCGCAATACGCCAACGGCACCCGGCTCAAGCAGTTACTACAGCGAAACAGTGGGCATTAAAAATTCGACGGGGCAACGGCTGGCTCTACCAGAAAGCCACCAAATCAACAGCCTGTACTTCGATGCCAAGTCGCGGCTCTACGTAGCCGCATCGGCGGCGCGTTGCGGCACTATACCAAACGCTACCTTCTGCGGCGAGCAAAACGGCGTGCTGTACGTGTCTAAAAAGCCGCTGCTATAAGCCAATCGGACTCACGCACAAACGCCTGTCAGGGCGCGCGCAACGCAGTAGCGCGCGCCCTGACAGGCGTTTGTGTTACTCGCTCAGCAGTGGGCCAGTGCCGCGCAGGAAGCTTTCGAGTTGCTGGGCGCGGGCGGTTTCGCGGGCCAGCGCGGCTTGCAGGCTCAGCAAGCGCTGGCGCATGAGCAGTACCAGGTCGATGGCTTCCGGGGCCAGGCCTAGGCCGTGGTGCAGGCGCGCCAGGCGCGGCAGTAGCTCGTCGGGCTCCTCTACTTCGATGGTATCGGGGGCCGGGGCGGGGCGCAGCAGGCCAAGCTCCACAAACTGGTGCAGCTCGGCCCGGCCCAGGCCGTAGCGGGTGTCACACTCCTGAAAAGTGAGCAGTAAAACGCGGGTAGGCATAACGTTAACTGATTACGGATGGAGAATTAGCGTATTTTACGATTTACTGACAACCAACAAGATATACTATTTTATTCTTCGCCGCGCAGCTTGGCCAGCTGGTGCAGCAGCTCGCGCTCGGCGTCGGTGAGGTCGGTGGGCAGCTGCACATTGAGACGCAGGTAGAGGTCGCCGTGCTGGCCCTCCTGGCGGTACACGGGAAAGCCTTTGCCGCGCAGGCGCAGGCGGCTACCGTTGGCGGTTTCGGGCTTGAGCTTGATTTTGACCGGGCCGCCGAGGGTTTCGACCGTTTGCTCGCCACCGAGCAGGGCGCGGTAGAGGGGCACGAGTACGTCCTGGGTGAGGTCGTCGCCGGTGCGGGCGTAGCGGGCGTCGGGCGCAATGCGAAACGTGATGAGCAGCGCGCCACTGGGGCCACCGTTGCGGCCGGGGCCGCCTTGGTCGCGCAGCCGGATGGTCTGCCCATCGGCCACGCCCGGCTGAATGGTAATGCGCAGGTTTTTGCCATTTACCGTGATGGTGCGCGGGCCGCCGGCGTAGGCTTCGGCCAGCGTAAGCTCCAGCTCGGCCTGGTAGTCGGAGCCCGCGCCGGGCCGGCTGCTACGCCCGCCACCACCAGCGCCGCCGCCCATGCCCCCAAAAATGGAACTGAAGAAATCGGAGAAATCTTCGCCCTGCCCGCCGCCTCCGCCGTTGCCCTGGGCATACTGGTTCCAGTCGAAACCGCCCGCGCCGGGCCCGGCCCCCGGACTACGCCGGCCGCCCTGCTGCTGATAGCGCTGGTAGTCGGTGGCCATCTGGTCGTATTTCTGGCGCTTTTCGGAGTCTGAGAGCACTTCGTTGGCCTCGTTGGCTTCCTTGAACTTTTGCTCGGCCGCGGCGTCGTTGGGGTTCACGTCGGGGTGGTACTGGCGGGCCAGCTTGCGGTACGCCTTCTTAATCTGCTCGGTGGTAGCCGTTTTCTCGACGCCCAGCGTTTTGTAATAATCTTTGTAATCCATTTTTGGAAAGAGAGCGGGGGCACCACAAGCCACCCTGTTGGCACCCTAATTTAACGCAGAATAAGGCTGCGGCGTTGAGTTAGGCAGATTGCACCAGCGGCAGTAGATTTGTATTTTACAGGTGACTACCGCTATTCTGCCGAGTGCAAGTTAAGCTAGTTATGGTACCCAACCTAGGCGACTTTCGGGTAGCAGCTTTGGCATGATTTTATAATTTGAGAGCCGTATATTACCCCTATTTTATTCCCAATTCAACTTTTTGTCCTCGATGAAACTAGCTATGCCTGCCTTGTTGCTGAGTGGTTTGCTGCTTTTGGCGCAGCAAAGCCCAGCCCAGACTACCCCGGCCGCCGCCACTGCTACGCCTACCCCACCCTCACCGGCGCAAGCAGCCGGCGCACGCCGCCCCCTGGCCCCACGCCGGGCGGTAGCCCCCCGCCGCGCCGGGGTCACGCCCGCCGGCCGCCCCAAAACGAGCGGCGTAATGGCCAAAGACGGCCTGACCATGCAGGGGGGCCGCGTGGTGCTCACTGAACTGGGCCTCACCGCCCCCATTCAGCAGGATAAGCGCTTGCTCAACGGCACGCTCGTAACCACCAGCGGCCAGGTTACCAGTAGCACTGGCACTACAACGCAGCTAGCCGAAGGCGACTACGTGTCGCTGACTGGCCGCTTCACCAGCAAGCGCGAAATGGTGGAAGCCGACAGCGTACGCAAGCTCGTGGACTACGACCTCAAGCACCCCGGCAAGCGCAAGGAGCTGGAAAAAGCCCGCGAAAAAGCCGAGAAGGAACGCGCAAAAGTGGAGAAAGAAGCCGCGAAAGCCAAGGCCAAAGCCGGCCGCTAGCGCTCAGTAAAGCTCACGAGTGCGGCTATGCCGGCCGCATCATCGCGGGCTTCCACTACTTCGTCAATCACGTATTGAATTTCGGATTCCGACCAGTCTTCGGCTTCGGCGGCGCGCACAAAGTTGTCGAGGGCGGCAAAGCGGTTGGCGCCGGCGGGCGGCGACCACACGAGGTACTTCTGATTCTTTTTCATACTGCGAAGATGGCACTCAAGCGGTGAGCCGTTAGCTTTTAGCTACTAGCTGTTAGCTTATGTTCTGGCTAACAGCTAGTAGCTAAAAGCTAACGGCTCATCACTTAGCGGCCGTTGCGCGTGGTGGGGCCCATGTGCAGCACCTTGAGCTGCACCGGCACCACGCCGGCATCTACCAGGTCGAGCTTGCGGGCGGCGCGCTTCGACACGTCCACGATGCGGCCCTTCACGTGCGGGCCGCGGTCGTTCACCACCACGTTTACCGAGTGGCCATTGCGGGTATTGGTCACTTTTATCTTGGTGCCAAAGGGCAGCGTGTTGTGCGCCGCCGTGAGCTGGCCGGGCCGGTAGGGCGCGCCGCTGGCCGTGGGCCGGCCGTCGAACTTATCGGCGTAGTACGAGCCTTGGCCCGATTGCGTGAAGGCCGACTTGCTACTACCGCAGGCCGCCAAACCTAAACACAACATACTAAGGGAAAGCAGATTACGAAAATTATTTCGCCGGGCGATGTGCATAATTAAGGTATTCATGTGGTGTTCACGCGGCGTACCGGAATAAAGCAGCATCTTTCGGTCGAAATTAATTTCTCCCTCCCTCCTCTTTACCCCGTCCCATGAAAAATACGTTGAAACTCGTTGCTGGTCTTGCTTTGTCGGGCCTTTTCCTCACCGCGCACGCCCAGACTGCCCCTATGCAAACTGCTCCCATGCAGGACGGCAAAATGGCCGATGGCAAGATGAAAGATGGCAAAATGAAATCCGGCAAAATGCACAAGGAAAAAATGAACGGCAAAATGTCGAAAGACAAAATGGGCGACGACAAGATGAAGACCAAAATGTAGGTCTGCGGCTAGCGCTGCACTAGTTCGGCCGTCCGGCCCGGCTGCTTACTAAAGCGGCTGGGCCGGACGTTTTTTTTGCGAGTGACCGGCGCGGGCGAGGCCGGCAGTGGGGCGGACTCTGCTATCTGCAAGGCTTGCAAAGCGGCGTAGCTACCCTGAAAAACGTTAAAATCGACCGCACCCCGGATGCCCGGCACGTAGGCCTCGTCGGAGTGCTGCCAGATAATCCAGCGTGCGGCGGGCAAGGCGGGGCGGGCCACTTCGTAGTGCGCCAGCCACAGCGGGTAGTCGTCGAAGTGCCCGGCCAGGTAGTGGCGGTAAAAGGTGTAGTTGGAATACAAGATGGGCCGCACCTTGTAGTGGGCCTCCACGGCCGTGAGCCACTGCCGGATTTCGAGGCGCATTTCGGCCACATCGTGAAACTTAGGGGCTTCAACATCAAGCACCGGGGGCAGGTCGCCGGGCCGCAGCGGCACCGTGGCAATGAAGAGCGCCGCCTGCTGGCCGCCATCGCGGTTGGGCTGAAAGTAGTGGTAGGCCCCGCTGAGAATACCCGCCGCCCGCGCCTCGCGCCAGTTGCGCCGGAAGCGGGCGTCGCGCATGGCCCCGCCTTCACTGGCCTTAATAAACGCAAAGCGCACGCGCTGCTGGGCCACCCGCGGCCAGTCGATAGTGCCCTGGTAGGCCGACACGTCGATGCCGTGCACCGAGTAGCCGGCCAGCAGCGGCGTGCTTTCGTGGCCCGTGAGGTAGCGCGCCGTGAGCGTGGCCCAGGTGCGGCGCGCGTAGCGGTTGAGCGGCCGCTGGTGGCGCAGGTAGTAGGTGCCGGCCCCCAGCAGCCCCAGCAGCAGGCCCGCCAGCACCCAGCGCCGCCAGCCCCGGCGCGGGGCCGGGGGCGGCGCGGTGGCCGGAGCAGCGAGTGGGGGCGGAACGAGCATAAGCAGGGGCAGCAGGCCCAAAATAACGCACGGCGGGCCGCCTGACGTATGTCGGCCGGGGCCGTAGCTTGCAAGCCTAAAGCCGGGTTGCTTGTTTCCGGTTCCTTCTATCCCCTCGCTTATGTCCGATGCGCGCGATGCCAACGGCCACTTAATCCGTGAGTTACACGGCGTAACGCTGGCCAGTATCCTGGAATACCTGGTGGCCCACTACGGCTTCCCGGCCCTCGATGAACGCATTAAGCTTAATTGCTTTGCCGTGAACCCGAGTATAAAATCCAGCCTCACTTTTTTGCGCCGCACCGACTGGGCGCGGGCCAAGGTCGAGGACCTGTACATTCGCCTGCGCACAGCCGAAGCGCTGGGCAAGCGCCTACCCTAATTTACTACAGGTCAATTAACTGCATAATAAATGGCTGAGCTGCGCGAAAAATCAGGCCCATTGGCACTGCTGGTGGGGTTGGCCGGCTTTATCGCGTTTGAGGTAGTGGCCTACTACGTGCTGCGCTTCGTGACCTCCGGCCTGGGCGAGGCCAACCAGATGCAGCCCGATAACACCATCGTCAGCAACTGGGTCAAAACGGTGGCGTTTCTGGTGCTGCACCTGGCCCTGGTGCTCGCCGCCGTGCTGGTGCTCAGCAACAAGCTGCCGCGCCGCTACCGCGGGCAGGTCATAGGCTGGCTTTTCCTGAGTTTGCTAGCGGGATTCGGGCTGCTTATCCCGCTGTTTTACTAGCAAAAACAACGAGGCAAAAAACGCCCGCAAGAATCAGCGCAATCCGTCTAAATCTGCAATTGCATAACAAAGCCCCTGCTCGCGCAGAGGCCTCAAGAGGGTGAAAACAGGGGTGCCGGTCGGTCCCGGCGTTATCGTGGTAGAGGAGGTGGCCGGTCGGTCCCGGCCGTATCGACGGGCCGGGCCGCCTTAGCTGCCCGGCTGAATGTCAATCTCGCGGGGCTGGTTGGCCTCCGCATCGCGGAACGGGATGGCTACGCGCAACTCGCCGCCCTCGTGGGTGGCATTGATGGCCGTGAGGTCGAGGTTTTGGGGCAGGTCGAGCGTCTGCACAAACAGCGGCGCGGCCAGTTGGTCGTCGGGGCCGTGGCGGTATTCGCCGTACACAGTCAGGTGGTTGTCTTTCAGCACTACGTGGAAGCTTTCGGCGGGCACGCCGGGCATGGCTACGTGCAACACCACACCCTTGGGGCGCTTGTTTACGCGCAGGGTAGGCTGGGCTACCCCGCCGCCGATAGTATTCAACAAATCAAGCTGGGGAGCGATAGTACGGATAAATTCGCGGCTGATAAATTTCATAATAAGTAGCCTTAGTAGGTGGCTTCGGGCGTAGTAATACAAACCCCGTACCAGCCTATGAGAATAGCTAACTAGACTGATTTTCAGACCTTATGACCGCTTACTACTCAATCATTTACCCTATCTGTGACACCTTGACCGAAAGCCCGCCGATGTGGCAGAGCAAAAGGATTAAAACCGGCTCGTCAGGCCGAAGTGAACCTTGGAGTTTGACAGCGAGAAGCCGGTATTCAGAAACTCGGAGCGGCCCACCGAATACACAAATTGAAATAGCCCCGCCGCCGTGCGGAAGCTCAGGCCCGCGCCCAGGCCGGTGGGCTTGTCGATGCTGTGCTGACTGAGGTCGTTGAGTCGATAGGCTTGCAGCAGCGCCTGGTCGGCGAAGATGAACACGTAGCCCTCGGGGCCAGTGAACTGGCGCAGCTCTACTGTACCCACGCCGTAGGCATTGGTATAGAACTCATTTTCGGTAAAGCCGCGTAGCGAGTTGAGGCCGCCCAGCCGAAACAGGTCGTTGAGGAAAAACTGTTGATTAAACAATCCCTCGCCCCGCGCCCGCACCAGCAGTACGCCCTGCCGACCCAGCGCCCAGTAGCGCTCGGCCCGCCCGCCAAAGCTGTACTGCGTCGAGCGCAGCGCCACGCCATCGTACAGCGCTTCGCTGATGGAAGCGTTCCGGCGGATAATCTTCGTGCCCACCCCACCCTGCGCGCTCACAAACAAGCCCCGGTGCGGAAAATAGATATCATCCAGGTTGGCCCGCGAGTAGCCGAAGCCGTACGACGTGTACTCCGAATCGACGTAGTCGGGCAGCTTGGTTTGCTGGGTATATTTTATGCTGTCAAATAGAAGGCGCGAGCTGCGCTGCTCGGCGTAAAAGGTGAGCCGGCCGGCCCGCGCCGTGGGGTAGCTCACTTGCACCCGCGGCCGGATGGTGAGAAACGCGTCGTTCTGCTTATACAGGTTAAACGTGCCGCCCACCTCCAGCGGCGTACCGAAGATATTGGGGTGCAGGTAGTTGAAATCGAATAGCTGCGACAGCGCATCGACCTTGCGCCACTGCAAGCCCACCTGCTTGCCCCCGCCGCGCAGGTTGCGCAGGTTGATGGTGACATCGCCCGTAAACTGCACCCCGCTGGCCCCGTTGGCGTTGGGCAGCAAACCCACAATGGCGTCGAACTGGTTGGACGGCCGCTCATCGAGCAGCAAGTACACCCGCGCCAGGTTGCGGGCAAAGCGCACCTCAGGCACGGCGCGCAGGCGCACGTAGGGCAGCTGGCGCAGCAGCGCGGCGGCGGCATCTACGCGCTGCTGGCTGTAGGGCGTGCCGGGCACAAGTTGCAGATACTTAGTAAGAAAGCGCTTCTTGGTTTTGCTGGTGCCCACTATTTGCAGCGAGTCGAAGTACACCGCCGGCCCGCGCTTGAGCACCACCCGGCCCGCAATGTCGCGGCCGGTTATCCGCAGCGAATCCAAGCCAATGGTAGCGAAGGGAAAGCCTTGGTTTTCAGCTTCTGTGAGCACGCGCTCTTGCAGGGCCACCCAGTCGGCCGGGTGCCAGGGCGTGCGCCTAAAGAACTTTTCGCGGTAGCCGGCGCGGGTCAGCAGGCCATCGCCGAGGTTGCCGTTGTGCAGGTAGGCCCAGCGAAACTGCTCGCCCACGTAGAGGCGTACCCGCACCGTGTCGCGGCCCCAGCGCATGTCGTCGGCCGAGGCCGTGAGGTAGGCGTCGGCCTGCAAGGCCAGCACCAGCTCGCGCACCGTGCGCAGCGCCGTGAGCGAGTCGGGCACCGTAGAGCGCGGGTGCAGGCGGCGCACGGTGGCCCGGCCGGCCGGCTCGGCTTCTATCTTGAGGAAGCGCGGGTGGCCCAGGCGGCGCGGGGCGGCGGGGGCCGTAATTGGCGTACCCACGGGCGGCAGCGGCGGCGAGGCCAGCCCCGGCGCGTTGGGCACGGCCACGCCCGGCCCGGTGTCGGGCGTTTGGGCGCGCAGCGGCCCGGCGGCGAAGCTCAGGGCCAGCCAGCAGCTCCACAGGAATAAGGTAGCGAGTTGGGCCATCGTTGGGAACGCAAACGCGCCGGGCGGTTTTTAATTTCAAGCGTCCGATTTTTGTGCGGGCAGTAGCGTGGACTCTGTGAGTCCGCGCGTGGTATCACCTGGACGTTTCCACGCGCGGACTCACAGAGTCCATGCTACCGCCCGCAAAAGTCGCGCTGTTATCCTCAGTAGTTATAGTTATGCCTGGCCTCTACCTCCACATTCCGTTTTGCAAGCAGGCCTGCCACTACTGCGACTTCCACTTTAGCACTTCTATGGGCCTGAAAGGGCAATTCGTGGAGGCGCTCATCCAGGAGATGGCCCTGCGCCGTACCTACCTCCCCGACCCTACCGCGCCGCTCGAAACCATTTACTTTGGCGGCGGCACGCCCTCGCTGCTCACGGCGGCGGAACTGTATCGCATTTTCGAGGCTATTGCGCTGAATTTCAACGTGTCGCCGCAGGCTGAAATCACCCTCGAAGCCAACCCCGACGACCTCACTCCCGCCAAGCTAGCCGAGCTGGCCGCCTCGCCCATCAATCGCCTCAGCATCGGGCTCCAAAGCTTCCACGAGCCCCACCTGCGCCTCATGAACCGCGCCCACTCGGCCGCCGAGTCGGGGCAGGCGGTGCGGGCGGCGCAAGCGGCGGGCTTCGAGAACATTTCGGTGGATTTAATCTACGGCATTCCGGCCCCCAGCCACGCCGTTTGGGAGGCGGATTTGGCAAAGCTATTTGAGCTGAACGTGCCGCACGTGTCAGCCTATGCCCTGACCATTGAGCCCGATACGGCCTTTGGCCGCCGCCTGCAAAAAGGCACCTTCGTGGCCCCGCCCGACGAGTTTGTGGCCCAGCAGTTTGAGCTGTTGCTCAACGAGTTGCGCCGAAAAGGCTACGAGCAGTATGAAATCAGCAACTTCTGCCAGCCCGGCCGCGAGAGCCGCCACAACGCCAACTACTGGCGCGGCGTGCCCTATCTAGGCCTGGGCCCCAGCGCCCACTCCTTCGACGGCCGCAGCCGTCAATACGCGGTGGCCAACAACCCGCAGTACGTGGCCGCCGTGCTCGAACACGGCGAAGTGCCCGCCACCGTGGAGCAGCTTTCGCCCCTCGACCAGGCCAACGAATACCTGCTCACCACCCTGCGTACTAGCCGCGGCTGCGACTTGACTTATTTACGTAATGAGCTCAATATGAATTTATTAGCTGATAAGACTGATTATCTGCAAAGCCTGGTCGCCCAGGGTATGGCCACGCTGGAAAGTGACGTGCTGCGCCTCACCGACGCCGGCAAGCTGCTGGCCGACCACATTACGCTGGAGCTATTTGCGGCCGCGCCGGCCGCCACGGTGTAGCTTGCGGCCACTACCCAGCCTTCTTTCCGCCCTTATTCCTTCGCCGCCCATGAAGCTTCTCAGCGATGCCCTGGTCAGCAACGACGACTTTTTCGTGGAGCAGGTCCACCTCACGGCCATCGTCTTCGACAACACCGACGACGTAACCATCTGGGCCACCACGTTTCGCGACGACGACGACCATTTTTTCCACCTCGGCCTGCCCTTCCACGACCTCGACACGCTGCTGCGCGTAGCCGGCGACCGCGCCGAAACCCTGGCCGAGGAAGTCGCCGATGCCCTGGCCACCACCGAGCAATGGCCCTGCCTGCTCGAATACACCACCGAGGACGCCCCGCCCATCTCCCTGCCCGGCGTGGTCCTCAAGCTCGCCGTCACCTTCCCCGCCGACACCGACGAAACCGACGACCCGCAGCCGCACAATATCTTCTACCTGGAAGGCATTTTTGCCCGCCTCAGCTCGTAAGGCATTATTTATTAACTATTTAGGACTTACGCAAAACGTCTGTCATTGCGAGCGCAACGCAGTGGAGCGCGGCAATCGCACCAGCACGATACCCGCCCGACAACATGCTGGTTCGATTGCTTCGCGCTGCTCGCAATGACAGACATTTTTGCGTAAGTCCTATACTATAAAGAACGTCATGCTGAACGCAGTGAAGCATCTCGCATGAATTAGTAATCAATCTGTTGAGCGATTAGGTCAGTGCAGCACGCGAGATGCTTCACTGCGTTCAGCATGACGTTCTTTTAACTAAGAATCCTCATACTGTGGCCAGTGACTCCACCACCGCAACGTGGTACCTCATTCCCGGCCTGGGGGCCGATGAGCGGGTTTTCCGCCGCCTGCAACTGAATGGCACTACCCAGGTGCTGCCCTGGCTGCCGCCCCAATCACCCACCGAGCCGCTGGCGCACTACGCCGCCCGCCTGGCCGAGCACGTGCCGCCGGCGCAGCCCTGCTGGCTGGTGGGGGTGTCGTTCGGCGGGCTGCTGGCGCAGGAAATTGGCCGGCTGAGGCCGTTGGCGCGGGTAGTGCTTATTTCCAGCTTGGGCCGGCCGCACGACTTACCGCCGCTGTTGCGCCTGGCGGGGGCCACCGGCTTGCATCGGCTGCTGCCGTTTGGCCTGCTCAAATGGCTGCCGCGGCTGGCGCAGTGGTTTTTTGGGGCGCGGGGCGGCACCGAGTACCGCCTGCTCAGGCAGATACTGCACGACACCGACCCGGCCTTTGCGCGCTGGGCCACCACCCAGTTGCTGGGCTGGCGCGGGCCGGGCCTGCCCGCCGCCGTGCGCCTCCATGGCACCCACGACCGGCTACTACCCGCCGGCCGGGCCCACATCGACTACCCGGTGTCCGGCGCGGGACACTTCCTCATCGTCAGCCACGCCGCCCGAGTAAGCCAGGTGCTGAACAAACTAGCCGCCAACGGAATACTAAACCGCTAAGTGCGGAATTTATGCGCTTGCAGTCAGTATCTTAGCCGTAATTATTAATCGCTAATTTATTACTGCATGGCACAACGCTACTTCCTGAAACGGGCTTTGCTAAGCAATGCCTTGCTGCTGGCTACCGGCGCGCTCCACGCCCAGTCGCTGGCACCCGACTCGACTCAGGCACAAGTTCCGCAGCGGCCCCCTACCCTGCTGAGCAAAGCGGGCCTGCGCCTCACGCGCTTGCGTTACTCACATGATAATCAGGCGTGGCAGTTTCTGCTGCCGCTATCGCTGGGGGCCGAATACCGGGCGGCCCCGCGGATTAGTATCTACACCCAGCTAGAAGCCGACCTGCTGACCAGCTATGCCAGCGGCCGGCGACGCGGCGGCCAAAGCGGCGCAGTATCAGCCGCATCGGCGGCGTTGGGGGTGCGCTACTACTACGGCCGGGCGCACCAGGCGGCCCCCATTTTTGGCCGCTACCTGGCACTGGAAGGCAGCGCCGATTGGGAGCAGCTGACTACCAGCACGTTGCGAAGTGCCCGCCGCCGCACGTCGCCGGCTGTGCTCACACCGGGCGTGTACGTGCTGTGGGGCGTACAACATCGGCTGCGGCCCCACCTGCTTTATGACCTCAACGCCGGGGCGGGCGTACTGGCACCTGCCTACTACAATGTGGAGCGGCCCAGCGGTAGCACTCACTGGAACGTGGGTGGGCAGGTGAACCTGCGGCTTTACTTCAGCCTGTAAACCGTTATACTACACTACTACGACAAAAGGGCTGCCCCGTGAGGAGCAGCCCTTTTATATAAGCAAAGCGGCAATTAAGCAGCAGCTACTTCCGAAGCGAAGGGCACTACCGATACGAACGAACGCTCGTCGCGGCCCTTGCGGAACAGGACTTTACCATCAACCAACGCAAACAGCGTGTGGTCTTTGCCAATGCCCACGTTGGTGCCGGGGTGGTGCTTGGTGCCGCGCTGACGCACGATGATGTTGCCAGCGATGAGCGACTGACCACCGAAGATTTTTACGCCGAGGCGCTTCGAATGCGATTCACGGCCGTTGTTTGACGAGCCGACGCCTTTTTTGTGTGCCATTTTGGTTAGTTGGTAGCTATTAGCGGTTGGCTGATAGCTTATTTGTAAAAAGAAAACAAGCTGGTAAAAGCAGCAGCTACTAGCCAAAGGCCAGTAGCTAACAGCTGTAAAGACTAGCCGATGCTATCAATCATTACTTTGGTGAACTGCTGGCGGTGGCCATTCAGTTTCTTGTAACCCTTACGACGCTTTTTCTTGAACACCAACACTTTGTCACCTTGTACGTGAGCCATGATGGTGCCTTTGATGGCGACGTTCAGCTCGGGGGTGCCGATGCTGAGGGTGCCGTTGTCGTCGGTCATTAGGGCGTTACCTAACTCTACCGAATCACCGACATTGCCGGCTAGACGTTGGGCGTATACAAATCTATTAGCCTCAACCTTAGTCTGTTGGCCGGCGATGTTAACAATGGCGTACATTTTATTTCCGCTGGTGGTTTCTCAAAAGGGAACGCAAAAGTACGGCAACTTTCTGGTACTACCAAACCTAAGTAGTTAATCGTCATTAGTTCGCCCAAAAATGCGGTGGTTCAAGCACATTTTTGCTACGCCTAGCTAAGTGCCTGAATGCAAGCAACGCACCAAAAAAGCGCGCTTTATGTGGACAACCCACGTTATCCACAGCCGGAATGTGGATAACTACTTATAAATCCGTCATTTCGCTTCGTTATTTTCATCCGCTGCTCAGCATAAGCCCGACAGCCAACAAAAAGTGCGGTTGGGCTATCGGTGCTTTTTGCTTGGCAGCAGCCCGGCTATCTTTGAAAAACGGCCGGGCTAGGGCCGAACAAGTATTTCGCTAAGGCGGTTAGCTTGCCAGTTCGCACCTCACGTTTCTTCCGAAACTCAACGTTTTTCTATGGAGCCACTACTCGCCGAAAACCCCAACCGGTTCGTCCTTTTCCCCATCCAAAACCCCGAAGTTTGGGACTTTTACAAGAAGGCGGAAGCCTCGTTTTGGACGGCCGAAGAAATTGACCTTTCGCAGGACCAGAAAGACTGGAACGGCCTGAACGACAACGAGCGCCACTTCATCAAGCACGTGCTGGCCTTCTTCGCCGCCAGTGATGGCATTGTGAATGAAAACCTGGCCATCAACTTCATGCAGGAAGTGCAGATGCCCGAGGCGCGCTGCTTCTATGGCTTCCAGATTATGATGGAAAACATTCACAGTGAGACCTATTCGCTGCTGATTGATACCTACATCAAAGACCCAAAAGAGAAGGACTACCTCTTCAACGCCCTCGAAACCGTGCCGGCCGTGCAGCGCAAGGGCCAGTGGGCGCTAAAGTGGATTAATTCGGAGAATTTCGCCGAACGCCTCATCGCTTTTGCGGCTGTGGAAGGCATCTTCTTCTCGGGTTCGTTCTGCTCGATTTTCTGGCTGAAGAAGCGCGGCCTGATGCCTGGCCTGACCTTCTCGAACGAGCTGATTTCGCGCGATGAGGGGCTGCACTGCGACTTCGCTTGCCTGCTCTACAGCTACCTCGAAAACAAGCTGCCCGAGGAGCGCGTGCAGGCCATTATTGCTGATGCTGTGACGATTGAACAGGAATTCGTGACGGAGGCGCTGCCGGTGAGCCTTATCGGCATGAACTCCAAGACGATGAGCCAGTACATTGAGTTTGTGGCCGACCGCTTGCTGGTGTCGCTGGGCTGCGCCAAGATTTACAATACGTCGAACCCCTTCGATTTCATGGAAATGATTTCGGTGCAGGGCAAAACCAACTTCTTCGAGAAGCGGGTGGCCGAGTACCAGAAGGCCGGCGTAATGACCGAGCGCGCCGACAACATGTTCTCGCTCGACGAGGATTTTTAGGCCAGTAAGTCTGGTAAGCATAAGCCAGCGTTATTTTCGCCTGTCATGCTGAGCTTGCGAAGCATCCTATCGCGTTTGAACGGCTTGTTCTGGCGCGATAGGATGCTTCACAAGCTCAGCATGACAGGCGTTTTTTATGGCTTACTACGTGTACATCACCACCAATCCGGCCAAAACAGTGCTGTATATTGGCGTAACGGGTAGCCTGCCGCGCCGACTGGGGCAACACTATGAAAACCGGGGCAACAACGACACGTTTGCCGGACGGTACCTCCGCTATAACCTGCTGTACGTGGAGCAGTTCGCGGATGTAAAGGCGGCAATAAGCCGGGAAAAGGAATTAAAAGGCTGGACGCGGGCGAAGAAGGAGGCGCTGATTGCGGCTGTTAATCCGGCCTGGGAGTTTTTGTTAGTTTGAGTTGGCTGTTTTGCAATCGGCTGTCACCTAATCGTCTGTCATGCTGCCGAAGGAAGCATGACAGATGAATTGAATGTGCTTAGTCGTAGGTTCTGGCGTGATAGGATGCTTCCTTCGTCAGCATGACAGGCTATTTTGAGTAAATTATTATTAATCAACTATTTACATGCCTAGCTCCGTCAATCCGGGGTGGCCTTGCGGCCTTACCCCCAGGGGCCAGTAAAACTTGCGCTCGGCTTCGGCAATGGCTACGTCGTTGATGCTGGCTTCGCGGCGCTGCATGAGACCGTGGGCGTCGAATTCCCACTGCTCGTTGCCGTAGGCGCGGTACCACTGGCCGGTGGCGTCGTGGTACTCGTACTGGAAGCGCACGGCAGTGCGGTTTTCGTGGAAGCCCCACAGCTCCTTGATGAGGCGGTACTCGTGTTCCTTTTGCCACTTGCGGGTGAGGAAGGCGGCGATGGCGGCGCGGCCGCTGAAAAACTCGCTGCGGTTGCGCCACTCGCTGGTTTCGGTGTAGGCCAGGGCCACGCGGGTGGGGTCGCGCGAGTTCCAGGCGTCTTCGGCCAAGCGGGCTTTTTGGGTGGCAGTTTCGAAGGTGAAGGGCGGCAGTGGCGGGCGGGCTTCGGACATAGGAAGATGGGGAAGGTGACCTTTTGGAGAATGCCGTATTTACCGGTGGCGGCCGCCGTTGGTTTTGCCACTATACCTTTTCCCGCATGACTTCTGCACCAAACCAGTGGCCGCTGCCCGGCCAGGTTGACCCACTTGTTTCGCCCTGCGCCTTTTGCCGCCGGCGGCTGGTCATTAATGGCAAGCCCGTGTTCAAAAGCTGCTCGTGCAAGGCCTTTGGGCCGCCCGTGACTATTGCGGCGCTGGTGGCGGGGGCGGTGCTGGCGGGGGCCGGCTTGTGGTGGGCCAGCCGCCAACGGGGCCGCCGGGGCTAGCTGTATATAACCAATAAAATCTTAGCACATGCCAAGGCCGCCCGGTCCGTTTTGCGAAAAACGGCTGGGCGGCCTCATTTTCAGGCTATGCGGATAGATTCTAAATATTTCTCTTGGCTACCCAAAACATGGGAACTAATTTCCGGCTTTAAAGCACCGCAGCTGTGCTTGCATAGCTAGCCAGATTAGTAGTCATTGCCCACCATAGCACTTCCCATAACATGCTTGTAATCAAACGTGATGGCCGCCGCGAGTCGGTCAAATTTGACAAAGTCACCGCCCGCATTGAGAAACTTTGCTACGGGCTTAATCAAAACTTCGTCTCGCCCATTGAGGTGGCCAAAAAGGTCATCGACGGCATCTACGATGGCGTGACCACCGTGGAGCTTGACAACCTGGCCGCCGAGACGGCCGCCTCGCTCACCACGCGGCACCCCGACTACGCTATTCTGGCCGCCCGTATTGCGGTGAGCAATTTGCACAAGGTGACTTCGAAGTCTTTTTCGAGTACCATGAAGCGCCTCTACACCTACGAGGACCCCAAGAATGGCGACAACGCCTCGCTGCTGGCCAAGGACGTGTGGGAGATTATTCACAAGCACGCCCACACCCTGGACTCGGCCATCATCTACGACCGGGACTACAACTACGACTTCTTTGGCTTTAAAACCCTGGAGCGCAGCTACTTGCTGCGCCTCGATGGCAAGGTAGTGGAGCGGCCCCAGCACATGCTGATGCGCGTGTCGGTGGGCATCCACAAGGAGGACATCGACTCGGCCATCAAGACCTACAATATGATGAGCGAGCGCTGGTTTACCCACGCTACGCCTACCCTCTTCAACGCGGGCACGCCGAAGCCGCAGATGTCGTCGTGCTTCCTGCTCACGATGAAGGACGACTCGATTGAGGGCATTTATGACACCTTGAAGGACTGCGCGCTGATTTCGCAGAGCGCGGGCGGCATTGGGCTGGCCGTGCACAACGTGCGCGCCACGGGCTCCTACATCAAAGGGACCAACGGCAACTCGAATGGCCTGGTGCCGATGCTGAAGGTGTTCAACGACACGGCCCGCTACGTGGACCAGGGCGGCGGCAAGCGCAAGGGTGCGTTCGCCATTTACCTGGAGCCCTGGCACGCCGACGTGTTCGAGTTCCTGGACCTGAAGAAGAACCACGGCAAGGAGGAAATGCGCGCCCGCGACTTGTTTTACGCCCTCTGGACGCCCGACTTGTTTATGAAGCGCGTGGAAGCCAACGGCGACTGGACGCTGATGTGCCCCCACGAGTGCCCCGGCCTCGACACCGCCTGGGGCCCCGAGTTTGAGAAGCTCTACACCAAGTACGAGCGTGAGGGCCGCGGCCGCAAGACCATTAAGGCGCAGGAGTTGTGGTTCCACATCCTGGAAAGCCAGACGGAGACGGGCACGCCCTACATGCTGTTCAAGGATGCCGCCAACAGCAAGAGCAACCAGCAGAACCTGGGCACCATCAAGAGCAGTAACCTCTGCACCGAGATAATGGAGTACACCGACAAGGACGAGATTGCCGTGTGCAACCTCGCCTCGCTGGCGCTGCCCCGCTACCTGGTGGAAGATGCCCAGGGCAACGTGCGCTTCGACCACGACAAGCTGTATGAGGTAACCTACCAGGCCACGCTGAACCTGAACAAGGTAATCGACGTGAACTACTACCCGGTGCCCGAAACCGAGCGCTCCAACTTCCGCCACCGCCCCATCGGGCTGGGCGTGCAGGGCCTGGCCGATACGTTTATCGCCCTGCGCATGCCCTTCGAGAGCGACGAGGCCAAGGGCCTGAACATCGACATTTTCGAGACGATTTACTTCGCGGCCATGACGGCTTCGATGGACCTCGCCAAGAAGGAAGGCGCCTACGAAACCTTCCCCGGCTCGCCCCTGAGCGAAGGCAAATTCCAGTTTGACCTCTGGGGCGTGACGCCGCAGTCGGGCCGCTGGGACTGGGACACGTTGCGCGGCGAGGTAATCGAGCACGGCGTGCGCAACTCGCTGCTGGTGGCGCCCATGCCCACCGCCAGCACCGCCCAGATACTGGGCAACAACGAGTCGTTTGAGCCCTACACCAGCAACATTTACGTGCGCCGCGTGCTCAGCGGCGAGTTTATGGTGGTGAACAAGCACCTGCTGAAAGACCTGGTGAAGCTGGGCCTCTGGAACGAGCAGATGAAGCAGGAAATCATTGCCGCCAACGGCTCGGTGCAGGGCATTGCCCGCGTGCCCCAGCACATCAAGGACCTGTACAAGACGGTGTGGGAGATTTCGCAGCGCACCATCATCGACATGGCCGCCGACCGGGGCGCCTACATCTGCCAGAGCCAGAGCCTGAACCTGCACGTGCAGAACCCCAACTTCGGTAAGCTCACCAGCATGCACTTCCACAGTTGGAAGCGCGGCCTCAAAACCGGCATGTACTACCTGCGCACCAAAGCCGCCGCCGACGCCATCAAGTTCACGGTGGAAAAGCAAGCCGCCGAAACCCTGGAGCCCATGTACGCCCAGAACCAAAGCGATATGAGTTGCTCGCTCGATAACCCGGACGCCTGCGAGGCCTGCGGGTCGTAGGGCACTAACTCAGCTATTAGCCGAGCGTTATAGCTGTACATCACCAAAAAGCCACTCTGTAAGGGAGTGGCTTTTTGCTAAAACCTATACCTGCATGTTTGATAACTATGACCCCGATTTCGGCAAGCTCAACCTAAACTGGCTCCATAGCGTCCGCATCGAGCTAGATGAAATTCAAGAGCTTCTTCACCAGTCAGATTATAAGGTTTCGACGTATATTCGACCAGCCGGCCAGTTTGAGCGTGTCGGCTATACCACTAGCTACCGGAAATTTATTACGGTGCTTTTCACGTTGACAGACCATAGCCTCGTTATTGACGACGTAAACCTTGCTGATTATGGAGCCATTAGAAACGCCGTTATCAAGCAGTTCCTCGAAGAAACCGAATAATCTTTCGATGAACGGCCTTACTCCCGAAGAATGGGAAAAAGGCCGCATTAGCGGCCCGCTCACTGATAAAGAACTTTTTGCTTATCTCAAGAAGGTAGGCAAACTGCCTGCGAATGCGGAGTACAAAAAGGCTTCGTAGTAGGAGAGATAAGTTATGTCAGAAGATAAAATGGGTGTGCGTCACAACTGGCGGACTATTCTACTTGGTGAACTGACTCCAGAAGAACGGGCCGAATATCGGCGCGAATTGAAAGAGGAAAGAGAAGCGGTATTACCAAAGCAGGGTTCAGAAGAGCATATGCACCTGGAGGTATACGAGTACAATCGCCTTTTAAAGCATCGTAATGTGCGTGTTAACTGGCGAGAAATCGAACCCGTAGCGCGTAATGCAGAAGAGATAGAGCTAGCAAGAATAGCAAGGATAAAGGAGATAAGAGCACTGCGAGGAGAACCTGATTGGTATTACTTTTCGCCTGATGACTGAGTGCTTCCCCAGCCGCTGCCGCCCCCGGTAGCGGCTGACGTGCTTTTGGGGGGCGAGCGGGCGGGGCGCACTTGGTAGCTGAGCCGCCTAGAAACTCCGGTTTCGGCGGCCCACCCGCGCAGTATATTTTATGAGCCAACAAAACCCGCCACGCCTCTTGGATTTAGCCAACGCGCATCAGATTATTTTTTGGCTTTGCATTCAACCGTGGGACAGTACCGCCATTTGTGGCGTTGCGGTAAGGTCGGGTAACCTCTGGCATAACTTCGCCCACTATGAAATCCATTCCATTTGCGCAGTACGTGGCTTTGCTCAAGCTACTCGGCTTGGAATACGTGCGCACGGTGGGCAGCCATCAGCACTGGGACTTTCCAAAGGGGTCGGGTAAAGCGCTGCTCCGCTCACTTACCCTGCGCGATAAGGACAAAGACATTCCGGTACTGCACATGCTTACCAACCTAGCCACGATGGAAGCCTCAGGGGTGGTAACGAAAGCCCAGTTTGAGCAATTGCTAGCGGCGCAGCAAAACCCGAAAGCGGCAAAAGCGCAGCGCAAACGGCGCGAAGAAGACGGGAAATAAAAACGGCCACCTGTAAAGGCGGCCGTTGTAAGGAGGAGATAAAGCAAGATTAGAAGGCGGGTAGCAATACCTGCTCGGTGAGGATGCGGCGGCTGCGGGCCGGGCGGTTCAGCACCTCTATTGATAGGCGCGGCGGCTCGTACACCGCTACTGGCTTCTTCACCAAGCGCCAGCCCAACGCCAGCAGCAGCTTATCGAGGGTGCCCCGCTCGGCGGTGTCCTGCACAAAAAATTGCAAAGCCTCCTCAAAAGCGGCTTGGGCCTCAGCTTCGGTATCGCCGTAAGACGAAAGCTCGAGCGCGGGGCAATAGGCGACGTACTGGCCGGTATCCTCATCAGGCACCAGCAGTACTTCCACTTCGGCGCGGGTCAGTTGGCCTTGGGTATCGGTGGTGAGCGTTGCCATAACTGGAGGAAGACTACTGAAAGAAAACGAAGATAAGAGGAGACGCGCCGCCACGCGCCCAACTGGTAGACGACAATAACAGCGAATAAGCTAGAATAGCTCATTGGCTCAGGTGCCAATCGCAACCCCGCCGTTGCCGGTAGCCGCTGGCGTGTTTTTGGGAGCTAGCGGGGTGAGCGGGCTTGGTATCTTAGCCGCATGGCAACTCCCATTTCTCCTGCTCATCCGCGCATTACCCGCGATTATGACATCTGCCACGGGTCGCTGGTGGTGCGCGGCTTGCGCTACCCCGTGTGGGCCGTGTTGGAGTACTTGGCTTCGGGTATGAGCGAGGCCGAAATACTGACCGACTATCCAGAACTGGAGGCGGAGGACTTACGCGCCTGTCAGGCCTACGCAGCGTTTTTCCTGAAAAAGATAGACCACACGCTGAAAGGTGATGGTACCCGACAGGCAATGGCGAAACAGGAAATGCTGACGCACCTGCTAAAAACCGGCAAGGTGCCACTTGGCACAACGCTCAACGAAGGGGGCCAATTATCCGCTCCGCAACAAGCTAACCGCTGATGAATCCTTTTGCTGAACTAGATACTGTGCAGCTGCAAAAAGCGCATCTGGAGTGCGGGCTAGCTGCTGGTGCCCTAGGTGCCGTCGTGCTGGTGCACGCGCAAGGGGAGGCCTACGAAGTAGAGTTTATTGGCCTTGATGGGCACACGCAAGCTGTCCTGACGCTGCCTGCGGCCGAAATAGCCTCCGTAGCTCAGCCGTGGCGGCCGGCGGTCTAGGTTACCCAACTAGCAACGACACCCGCCCCGCCGCAGCTGCTTCGGATGCCCGCGCACCAAGGCGGGTTTTTTGTTGGCTATTAGCGAGCCGCGTATTGTGAGGCGGCTTGCAGGTCGGCGGCTTCCAGGTCGGGCATTTCCGCTAAAACCTGCTCGGCCGATAGGCCCGCGGCGAAGAGTTGCAGCACATCGGCCACGCGGATGCGCATGCCCCGAATGCAGGGCCGGCCGCCGCACTGACGCGGGTTGGTGGTGATGCGAGACAAGACAGCTTCCATGCTGCTAAAGTAACTAGGGTTTCCCCAGCCGCTGCCGCCCCCGGTAGCGGCTGACGTGTTTTGGCCGTATTGGTAGCCCCCGCGCCGCAGCCGTAAATTTGGGGTATGCAGATGCTTACCAGCCGGCCGACGGTGCCGATATACCCGTTTGAGCGGGATGAAGCCACCGGCAACAACTTGTTTTCCATTGCGCGCTCGGCGGGCGGGCTGCCTTATGAGGCCGACGTGCTCCTGCCCCACCGCAAGGCCTACTACATGCTGGTGTTTGTGAAGCAGGGCCACGGCCGGCACTGGGTAGATGCCGTGCCCTACCTGCGCCAAGACCACACGCTGTACTTTTCGACCCCCAGCCAACTGCTGGTCAAGGAGGAGCCGACGCCCTTTTGGGGCACCCGCCTCACGCTCACGACCGAGTTCTTAGCGTTGCAGCAAAACGCGGCACTGCGCAACCTGCCACTCATCCAGAACCCGCAGAATGGGCACGAGCTGCCCCTCACAGCCACCGACGAAGCCGTGGTAGACGACCTGCTGGCCAAAATTGAAGCGGAGTACCAGCGCCCCGGCGAGTGGCAGTACCAGATGCTGAGCGCCTACCTCACGGTGCTGCTCACGTACCTGAGCCGCTTGTATACCGAGCAGTATCCGGGCGGCGAGCCCTCGGCCGACCAGCGGCTGCTGCGCACCTACCAGGCGAGCATCGAAACGCACTTTCGCGAGCTGCACGAGGTGAGCGCCTACGCGGGGTTGCTGCACATTTCGGCGGGGCACCTAAGCGAGGTGGTAAAGGCCCAGAGCGGCAAGTCGGCCATCAAGCACCTGCACGAGCGGCTGGTGCTGGAGGCCAAGCGCCTGCTGTTCTACACCCCGCAGTCGCTCAAGGAATTGGCCTTTGACCTGGGCTTTTCGGATGCCTCCTACTTCAACCGCTTCTTCAAGCGCGAGACTGGGGCGACGCCGGCCGAGTACCGGGCCAGCATCCGCAAAATGTACCAGTAGTACCGCGAAATGGGTGCCAGCCGCGCCGGTGGCGCCCGGTAATTTTGTATTGTCAATTAAAAGACAACCAATTACCATGAAAACAGTCCTCATTACTGGTGCCAACAAGAGCATCGGCTTCGAATCCGCCCGCCAGCTCCTCCAGCACGGGTATTACGTGTACCTGGGCAGCCGCGACTTGGCCAAAGGCCAGCAGGCCGTTGACCAGCTCAAGGCCGAAGGCCTTACCCAGGTAGAACCCCTCCAAATTGACGTGACCGATGGCGCGTCCATTGCCGCGGCCCGCGCGGCGCTAGGCCAGAAAACGGCGGTGCTCGACGTGCTCATCAACAACGCCGGCATTCTGGGGGGCATGGTGCAGCCGGCCACCAGCACCAGCCTCAGCACCATCAAGGAGGTGTTTGAAACCAACGTGTTCGGCGTAATCGCAGTCACGCAGGCCTTTATGGACCTGCTGCGGCAGTCGCCGGAGCCGCGCATCGTCAACGTTACGTCGGGCCTGGGCTCGCTGACGCTGCACAACGACCCTTCCTGGAAGTACTACGCCGTGAAAGGGGCCGCCTACCAGCCTTCCAAGGCGGCGCTGAATGCCTACACGATTATGCTAGCCTATGAGCTGCGCGACACGCCTTTCAAGGTGAACGCCGTGGACCCCGGCTACACCGCCACCGACTTCAACCACCACAGCGGCCCCGGCAGCGTGGCCGATGCCGCCGCCCGCGTAGTAAAAGCCGCCCTGCTCGGCCCCGATGGCCCCACCAGCCAGTTTTTCAGCGACGATAACGCGCCCGAAACCGGCATTAGCCCCTGGTAAAGAACAGGTTTTCAACGCACTGACGGCTCGGGTGCAGGCAGCTAACCGCTTGTAAAACAAATTATTACGCCAGCCGCTGCCGCCCCCGGTAGCGGCTGGCGTAATGCGCGGCCGGCCGCTGGCGATATAGCCAGTAGGTGCCTGCTGGCCCTGCCGAGGCCCGCTAGTAGCGGCTTGGCGCTTTAACCGCATTATTGCCGATGGAACCTTACGCTGCTACTGCGCTGGGGCGCCCACTTTCCGCTGACCAACAAGCGGCAGTCACGGCCTTCTACAAGCCTGGCCTGGGGGCCTTGCTTGGGCTGGGGGTATTTATGCCCCTAGTACTTGGCATGATGGCGGGGATAGTATTTGGGATGGTGACCGAGCTTCGGGACATCGAGGATATGGTGCCCGTGGGCGTGAGCGCCGGGGTGGCCGTACTAGTGCTGGCGCAACTGCTACTGCGATGGAGCAGCCGCCGCAAAATGGCCCGGGCCCACTTTATTTACCAATACGGGCAGCCCGAAACCGTCACGTTTGCGGGCCTGACCAGTGAGAACTACGGCAAGAACAGCCGCCGCAAAACCGTTATTAATCTGCTGCGCGGTAGTGAGCCGCTGAAAATCAAGACCTTCGACGACCGCATTATTGCCGCCTTTATGTCCCCGCAGCAAGTGGTGTACACGCATCCGAACTACCCCGATGTGCTGGTGCCAGGCAGCCTGTTTGCGCCGGGCTGGGCTACGGGGCCGGGGGCCAGGCCGCGTATAGTAGAGGTATAACGACTACCTACCAGCGTACGCTTGGCTTTTGCTGGGGCGTTGCAACTACGGCAGCATAATTAGTTAACTTATTGCTTGTTAATGCATTAGTAATCTAACTGCACGTCTGCAATGGCCACCACGCCCACCCACTGCAAGGCAGTTATTACCTCGGCCGGGGCGGCTACGTATGCAGGAGGCTATGCAGCAGTTACGAGAGCACCTGGAGCAAATAGTGTCGCTGACCGATGAAGAGTTTGCGCTGGTGCTGGCGCAGTTCACCAGCCGGCAGTTTCGCAAGCAGCAGTTTTTGATTCGGGAGGGCGAGCGGGTGTGGGATATGTACTTCGTGGTGAAAGGCTTACTAAAACTGGTGCATACCGATGCGGCTGGCAAAGCCCACATTGTGTCATTTGCGCTGGAAGACTGGTGGGAAGGCGACTTCGCCGCCTACCTGACCCAGACGCCGGCCACGCTCTCGCTCCAGTGTCTCGAAGACACGGCCGTGTGGTGCCTGCCGCTGGCCGGCTACGAGTACCTCTGCCAGCACCTGCCCCCCATGGCCCGCTTCTTCCTGGTCAAGTTCACGCGGGGCGGGGTGGCCGCGCAGCAGCGCATTTTGTCGCTGCTGGCTTTGCCCGCCCGCGAGCGCTACGAGCTGCTACTGCGCCAGTACCCCGCCCTGCCGCAGCGGGTATCTAAAACGCAGCTGGCCGCCTACCTGGGCGTATCGCGCGAAACCCTGAGCCGGTTAGCCGAGCCGGGCCAGTCGCCGAAAATAGTGCGCTAGGTCACAGGTAGCGGGCGGGGCCGGCCGAGACCTTTGTGCCCATCAACTCACGTTGCGCCGCGGCTCTAGTATGCCGGCGCAATTAACCCAACTTAGCAATGGAAAAGCGCCTCATTAACCCCTGGCAGTGGCAAGCGCCTAGCGGCTACCAGCAAGCCGTGGAAGTAAAGCAGCCGTTGGCCACGCTCTACTGCGCCGGGCAGGCCGCCATCGACGCCGAAGGCAACCCCAGCACCGGCGACATGCGGGCCCAACTCCAGCAAGTACTCGGCAACGTGGAGCAGGTAGTAACTACGGCGGGCTACCAGTGTAGCGATATCGTGCACCTGCGCCTATACACCACCGACACCGCCGCGCTGTTTGGCGAAGGCGGCTGCTTCGACGTATTCACCGATTGGGTAACCCGGCACGGCATTCAGGCCGCTGCCACGATGGTAGAAGTAAACTTCCTGGCCTTTGAGGGGCTGAAGGTGGAAGTAGAGGCCACGGCCGCACGCTAGCAGCGGCCAAGTAGCCAGCAGTATAGCTAAAATAGCATTATTTACCCAGCCGCTGCCGCCCCGATAGCAGCGGCTACTTTTAAGGAGCTGGCGGACACGTACTTTTAGGGATGCCAACTGCTGCTTCCAAGCGTACGATGCCATCGGCGGCCGTAGTCGCCTGGTACAACGCCGTGCCTAACGTGCTGTGGTCGGAGCTGGCCTTTGGGCCGCTGGCGCTGTGCTGCTATTGGTACGTGGGGTGGCAGTGGCAAGTAGGGTTTGGGGCCGTGAGCCTGCTGGCGTATGCGTGGCCGGCGGCGTGGCTGCGGCGCTTGCAATTAAGCCAGCAAGTAGCAGTTTATCAACAACTTCGGGTGCCGGCGCTCAACCAGTTTACGCAGCAAGGAGCCTTGGTAACGGCGCTGCTGCGCCGCCGCTATCCGCAGTACCGTGCCTTATCGGGCCGGGCCAGCATAGCCAAGTTGCTGCGCACTACCTACAGCCAGGAGCGGTTTCACTGGGCGGGGTTGCTCTACTTTTTGCTGGTGAGCGGCTACGTCGGGGGTTTGGGCCACCTGGGCTGGGCGCTGGGCCTCACGCTGCTTAATGTGGGCTACAACCTGTACCCCATCTGGCTTCAGCAGTACCTGCGGCTGCGGCTGCGGCTGGGGCACGGTGGGCGCTAGGCAGTTGGCGCGGGCGCAACTGCTTGGCCACTGGGGGCCGGCGCACGTATGGCAAGGGGGCCGACTAGCGGCTTCACTCTTTTTTATTTCCAATGGCTTCTTTTGAAGATAACCTCGGCGGACGGCTCGCGCTGCTCAGCCCCGATAAGCTCGACTCCGACCAAAAAAAGCTGTACAACCAGCTGCAAGACACCATGGTGCCCTGGGCCAAGAAGTCAGGCTTTCAGGCCGATACCTACGACAACCGGCTCATTGGCCCATTCAACGCCATGCTGCGCAGCCCACTCCTTAGCAAGGCCTTGCTGGAAGTAACGGCCGCCGAAGGCAAGGAAACTTCGCTGAGCGAGCGGGTGCGCCAAGTGGTTATTCTCACGGTGGGCGCTAGCTGGCAGGCGGCGTATGAGCTGTACGCCCACGCCGCCGCGGGGCAAAAAGCCGGCTTCGATGAGCCCACCATTCGCGAGCTGGTAGCCGGGCAGAAGCCAGCGAGCCTGTCGCTGGATGAGGCAGTGGCCTTTGACTTCACGCAGCGCCTCACCAAGCAGCATCAGATTGACACTGAGTTATATGAGCGGGCGCTTATCGCGTTTGGCGAGAAAGGCGTGGTGGACATGATTTACCTGGCGGGACACTACATGACCATCAGCGGCCTGCTCAACACGTTTGCCGTGCCCGCGCCGGCCGGCCAGTAAATCGGTTATGGTGGGCCTGGCCCACCATAAAAACAGCCCCTCAGACCTAGGTCTGAGGGGCTGTTTTTATATGAGCGAGAAACGAGGTTCGAACTCGCGACCCTCAGCTTGGGAAGCTGATGCTCTACCAACTGAGCTACTCTCGCGGGGTATTTGGTGGGGCAAAGGTAGGGCGGGCGGGCCAAATGGCAAGGCGGGGAACATCGGGCGGCCGCGGGTGGTTTAGAGGCTGCTTATGGCCCGTCGTCCTTCCTCCCGCACTGTTCTTCCGCCTGCTTCGCGCCGCGTTGTGGCGGCGCTGCTTATTGCGGCGGGTATCTTATTGGTAATCGGGCAGTTGCTACGTTTCTACGTGTTAGTTGCGCAGTGGCAGAAGCTGGGGGTGCTGGGGGCTATGCCCTTGGCAGGCGTGCTGCTGGGCCTGGGGGCGGGGGCACTTACCAGCTACGTGGGCTGGCGCGTGGGCAAGGCCGGCGGCGCGGCTTAGCGCGAATAACCCGGCGGGCGGCCGCACCTTTGCGGTATTATGTCCTCTCCGCTCCGCATTTCTATTCCCAAAGTCAACCTGGCCACCGCCACGCGCCTGGCCGACCTGGGCCGCCAAACGTTCAGCGAGACGTTTGCCGCCACCAACACGCCCGCCGATATGGCCGCGTACCTAGCTACTGCCTTCAGCCCCGAGCTTCAGCTGGCGCAGTTGCAAAACCCTGAAAACACCTACCTGTTGGCCGAAATGCAGGGCGAAGCCGTGGGCTATGCGCTACTAGCGCAGAACTCCATGCTGGGGCTGGCCCCCGAGGCCAACGCCCGGCAGCTCGAAATAAAGCAGCTTTACGTGGTGGAAGACTGGATAGGCACCGGCCTGGGCAAAGCCATGATGCGCCGGGCGCTCGACATTGCGCAGGCCGAAAACTGCACCGCCGTGGTGCTGGGCGTGTGGGAACACAACGAGCGCGCCCAGGCCTTTTACCAGCGCTTTGGCTTCCGGGAAGTTGGGGAGGTGGAATTTAAGCTGGGCGAAGATGCGCAGCGCGACCTCATCTACCGCAAGGGCCTGGCCGGGCGGGCGGGCTAGTACATTTGGCTATGCAGGCACCCCAGGCAATTGCTCAAACTACGTGGCGCGGGCTGCTGGCGCTGCTGCTGGGGCTGGCGGCCTGCCAGGCCCAGCCCGATGCCGCCACCCAAGCCGGGGAGGCGGCCCCGCCCACGGGCCACTTTGCGGGCACAGTGCAAGTGGCAGGCCGGCCGGCACTGCGCGCCGCCCTGGAGCTGCGCCACCCCCGTCCCGGCCACTACAGCGCCGAGCTGGTGCTGCCCGAGCAGCCTGCCCTAAGCTTTGTAGCTGATAGCCTGACCTTTGTGGGCGATACCCTACGCCTGGCGCGGCCTGGTCAACCGGGCCAGGCGCTGGCGCTGGGCCGGCAGGGCGACTTCTGGCGCGGCACGCTGCTGCTGGACTCCGTGCGCTACCCGGTGCTGCTGGTGCGGCGCGGCGAGCCCGAGCCGGCCGTGTACCAGGTGCGGCGCGACGAAGTGGCCGGCACCCGCGGCCCGGCCCTGCTCTTCAGCCCCGCCGATGAAAGCCTGCCGGGCCTGGCGCTGGCTTTTTTCCCCACCCGGGCATCGGCCCCCGCGGCGCCCGCCTGGGCCGATGCCCTGGCCCGGCAAGGCCACACCGTGCTGCTGCTGCCCGCTGCCGATACCCTGACTGCCCCAGCCCTGGCCAATGCGCTGGCGCTACTGCGCCGCACGGCGGGCGTGGACACGGCCCGCGTGGGGGCTTGGGTGGGTGGCCTGGCCGCCGCCCAGCTCCCACTACTACTGGCCGAAAACACGGCTTCGCGTCCCTCGTTTGTGGTGGTGCAGGACGCGCCCTCCCCTACCCTGGCCACCCGCGCCGCCTGGAAAACCCTCGCCCAGGGTGGGCAGCTACTGGCTATTTATGACCCCGCCCAGCCACGGGCGGCGGTGGCGGCATTGCGGGCGGCGGTGGGTAACCAGCGGGTGCGGCAGGCGCCGGCCGCTGCTTTGCAGGGGCAGGTAATTGATTGGCTGCGCGGGCGTTGAGTGCCCGCGGGCAGTAGCGTGGACTCTGTGAGTCCGCGCGTGGGAACGTTGAACGTTACTATGGGGCATTTGCTGTTAGGCCACAACGCTGACTGATGATGTTACAGATTGTCGTGCAACGTTCCCACGCGTGGACTCACAGAGTCCACGCTACTGCTTGGCCGCGTATCGTGCAACGTTCCCACGCGCGGACTCACAGAGTACACGCTACACCAGTAGCAGGCCCTTTTCGCGCAGCAGCTGCCAGGCGGGGCTTTGCAGAAAATTTTCCCAGGAACCCGCAACGGCCGGGAAGCTGGCCCCGGCTTCTTTTAGCAGCACTTTGGTGTCGTAGTCGGTGCTGAGCCGCAGCAGCAGCTCGTGCAGCCAGGGGCCGGTGGCCTCGGTAGTTTTGACCTCGAAATCTTCGGCCTGCTCGTAGCAGGTGAGGATGGCGCGCGTGGTTTTTTTGTCTTTGGGGCCGTTGCCGCCGCTGGTTTTGAAGCTCAGCTCGGGCGGGTTGCCGAGCCAGAAGAGGCGGCGATTGGGCTGGGTGGCGTCGGGTTTTTCGGGCTCGCTGAGGGCTTGCTGAATGAGCTGGCGGGGCACCGTGGCGCGGGGCGTTTTGAAATCGAACCAGAAGCTGAGGGGCTCGCGCAGGGCCACGCCGTGCATGAAGTTGTAGAGGCTCTTGGCCAGGCCGGGGCCGAAGGTTTCGTGGTCGGTGCCGAGGGGGTCGTCGTGCCAAAGGTCGTTCCAGGCAAAGTTGCCGGGCTCGGGACCGATGGCGGCCACCTGGTACTTGGCGGGGTTCTTCCCCACCGGCGAGTGGGCCGTCATCGAGAAGCGGTGCCAGTAGCCGCTTTGCACAATGCCAGCCTCAAAAAGCTGCCGCACAACCTCCAGGGAATCAACGGTTTCCTGAGCAGTTTGGGTGGGGAAGCCGTACATGAGGTAGGCGTGCACCAGCACCCCGGCCGCAGTGAAACCCTGCGTAACCCGCGCCACCTGGGCAATAGTAACGCCCTTTTCCATGAGGGCCAGCAGCCTGTCCGAAGCCACTTCGAGGCCGCCCGAAATGGCGATGCAGCCCGAGGCAGCCAGCAGCCGGCAGAGGTCGGGGGTGAAGGTTTTTTCGAACCTAATGTTGCCCCACCAGCTGATGCTGACGCGGCGTTTGAGCAGCTCCACGGCCAGGTCGCGCAGGGCCAGCGGCGGCGCGGCTTCGTCCACGAAGTGAAAGCCGGTTTGGCCGGTTTGGGCTACTATCTGCTCAATTCTATCGACCAGCAGGGTGGCGGGCGCGGTTTCGTAACGACCTATGTAGTCGAGGGTTACGTCGCAAAACGAGCAGCGCTTCCAGTAGCAACCGTGGGCGATGGTGAGCTTGTTCCAGCGGCCATCGCTCCAGAGGCGGTGCATGGGGTTCAGCACTTCGATAACTGACAGATAATCAGTCAGATGCAAGTCGGAATAATCGGGCGTGCCCACCTCGGGGTGCGGCACGTCGGGGTGCGGGTGATTGATATACTCGACTGCGCCGGCCTCGTTGCGCAGAAAGGTACGCTGGAGCAGGTGGCGGCCGTCGGTGGTGGCAGGCGCTGGCAACGTGGCGCTTGGTAGCACATCGCTAATAAGAACGTCATGCTGAGCTTGTCGAAGCATCTCTACCGCGTCGTTGAACGAGCCCGATTGGCGCGGTAGAGATGCTTCGACAAGCTCAGCATGACGTTCTTTTTGAGCTCCATGCCATTCTACCGGCTCCGCCTCACGTTCCTTCTTCCCCTGCAAATACGCAAACAGCCGCAGCCACGGGCCTTCGCCATCATCCAGGGTGAGGTAGTCGATGTAGTCGAAAAAGCGGGGCTCTTTGAGGCCGCGCAGTTCGGTGTTGGGGTAGCCGCCGCCCATTACGGTGATGGCCTGGGGGCGCACGGCCTTGAGGCGCTGGGCCAGGCGCAGGGCGGCGTAGAGGTTGCCGGGGAAGGGCACGGTGAAGCCTACAATATCGGGCTGGGCCTCGGCAATAAGCTCATCCATGAGCTCCATCAGCATGGTATCTACCAGGTTAGGAGCGGCTTGCAGGGCGGCGTGCAGCGGGTCGAAGTGGGTGGCCGACATGGCCAGGCTTTCGGCGTAGCGGGAGAGGCCAAACTGCGGGCCCACGGTTTCCTTCACCAGGTCGGCGAGGTCCTCCAGGTAGAGCGTGGCCAAGTGGCGGGCCTGGTCGGTGAGGCCCATGGTGCCGAAGGCCGTTTCGAGGTCGGCCACGTTGTCGAAGCGGCTGGCTTCGGGCAAAAACCGGCCGTGGCAGATGCGCGGGGCCAGCGTGAGGTCTTTGTTTTGCAAAAACCGGACGGTGGGCCCGATGGTGGCCTCGTAGCGGCGGCGCAGGCGCAGCATCCGCTGGGCATTGTCGCTGAGGTCGTAGCTACCGGCGGCTATTTCGTCGAAAACCCGCGTCAACCCCTCTTTCGAGAACAGCCTCAGCACCAGACCGATGCTGAGGTCGGCCTGCCGCACTTGGTAGCCGCGCCCTACCAAAAAGCCCTTAATGTAGGCCGTGGCCGGGTAGGGCGTGTTGAGCTGCGTGAGCGGCGGGGTAATGAGCAGGAGGCGGGGCGAAGGACTAGGCACGGGGATACAAACCTACGCGAGGGGGCAGAGGTTCGGCGCGGCCGGCCGGTTGGCGGCAATTGCCAGGTAATTATTCGTTTATTTGGCTATCCACTTTAGCTCTGCTCCATGCTTTTTCTCTTCGGCCGCGGCACCACTGTTATTGGCTCTTATCCGCTGGCTGGCATCAAGTGCGGCTACTGCGGCACGCTCAACTCGCTGCTGCTGACCATTTACTCGCGCTACCTGCATTTTTTCTGGATTCCGGTTATTCCCCTTGGCAAGGACAGCGTGAGTGAGTGCACGCACTGCCAGCAGGTGCTGAAGGAAAGCCAAATGCCCGCCGCCTACCGCCAAGAGGCCGCCACGCTGAAGCAGCAAGCCAAGCTGCCGGTGTCTAACTACCTGGTGCTGGCCATCGCGGGCGTGGCGTTTGTGGCCCTAATGATAGTAGGCGCTTTCAGCAGCCCGTCGAAGCCAGCTACTGGCGCGGCGGCCACTAGCGCCGTGCCAGTAGCTGGCGAAAAGCCTGCTAATGAGCCCGCTACCGAAGCCAATAAACCCCTGCTGGCCGCCCCGCAGGTAAACGATATGTACGTGGTGCGCTACGACGATGGTATGTTCAACACCATGCGCGTGCTGCGCATCACCCCCGACTCGCTTTATATGCAGTCTAGCTCGTACCAGCCGGGCGTGCCGGCCAACGTAGCCACGCAGCAAGACTCAGTGATGAAGCATCTCGACCCCACGGTAATGGGCATGTCGCGGGATATTCTGCGGAGAATGAGCGAGTACGGCAATTTGACTGTGGTGCGGCCTTAGCGACTCGGGTCAGGGTACGTGTTCCGGTCCGCCGGCAAAGCCGGCCGACCGGTTGACGAGTGCGCCGCCTGGCCAGTGGGCCGGCATCGTTCACGCGACAACCGGTCGGTCGGCTTCGCCGTCGGACCGGTGCACGTCCTTAAAACGGCACTACCACCTTCACGCTCAGGTTGCGGCCGGGGCTGTAGATACCCAGCCGGCCGCTGGGCGAGGCGGCGTAATACTCAAAGTACTTGAGGCGGTTGAGGTGCGACTGGTAGGCCACGTTGAACAGGTTGTCGGCTTGCAGCACGAGCTGCACGGCCTCACGGCCGGCGCGGGTGCGCAGCGTGGTGCCGGCCCCGGCACCGCACAGCACGTAGCCGGGCGTGGCGGTTTCGGCCCCGTCCACGGCGTAGAAGCGGCTTTGGCGGGTGGTGCCATCGAGGGTGAAGCGGACGTAGCTGCTGGTGAGGTGGTTAGCGGCCCGCTCGGGCACGGTGAGGCGCAGCTCGGTACGGGCCTGCGGGGCCGGGATGAGCGGCAGGTAGCGGCCGGCCGCGCCCACCCGCTCGCGCAGGGCGGCGTTGTCGTTGAGGCCGATGACCAAGGCCGCGCCGGTGCGCCAGCTTAGCCAGGGCAGGGCGGCGGGGTGCAGGTTGAGGGCCAGCTCGCCACCGTAGAGCCGGGCAGCAGCCTGCTGAAACTGGTAGGTGGCGTTGCCGGGCACTAGTTCGAGCGGCTGGCCCTGGGCATCAAACTGCTTGGCTTGGTAAATAAAGTTATCGACGTGGTTGTGAAACACTTCCGCACTTCCCTCCCAATCGGCTGATTTCCAGAGCACGCCCAGGTCTTCTTGCAGCGAAAACTCGGGCTCGAAGCTGCGGTTGCCCAAGTACACGATGTGCGCGCCGGGGTCGAGGCCGTTGGAGCCGATTTCGGGAATATTAGGGGCGCGGTAGCCGCGCGAGATATTGGCTCGCAGCACCAGGTGCTCGCCCACGGCGTAGCTGCCGCCCAGGCTGGCCGACACGCCCCGGTAGCTTTTGGCAAAGGCCGTAAACTGCTGCGCCGCGCCCGGCGTGCCGGCTCCGGCCGCCCCATCGAAACCGGTGGCGGGGTTGGGGGCCACGTAAAAATCAGCCCAATCCACTTGGCGGGTATCGTAGCGCAGGCCGCCGGTGAGCTCCAGCGCACCCAGCGTTTTCTTGAGCAGCCCAAAGCCGCCGAGGTCGAACAGCGTGTAGCTTGGAATGGGAAAGTCGGTGGCGTTCAAGTGGTTGTTCACCTGGCTCATGCCGTTGGCCCCCACCGTCAGCTCGTAGCCGCGCCAGGTGGGCAGCAGGTAGCGCGCTTGGTAGTTGGCGGTGGTGAGGCGCAGGTCGAGGCCCGGCTGGGCGGGCGCGGTGGGGTGGTTGAACTCCTGGCGGTGGTTTTGCTGCACGCCCAGCAGCAGGCGCAGCTCGCCGGGACCCAGCTTGACTTCGCCGGTGCCAAAGGCCCGGTAGTGCCGGATGTGCTGGCGCAAGTCGCTTATCTGATAACTACTTAACTCCTTGTCACTTACTAAAGGCCGGTTGCGAATATCGTCGCGGTTGCCCTCGAATACCTGGCGCGTAAAGGCGCGGCTCAGCGAGTCGCGGCTGCCGTCGGGAATTTCCTGGTGGTCGTCGAATGCGGTGAGCCAGAGGTGGGCGCCGCCCCAGCTTTTTTGTACGCCCACCATGCCGGTGAGGTTCAGCTCGCGGAAGCCCGTGTTGTACACCAGCCCATCCACGGGGTTGCGGTAGTCGCGGGCCAGCCGGTGGCTAACCCGGAAGCTAGTTTGAAAGCCGTTCTGCTGGTAGTTTAAGCCCAATGAATTACCAATCAACCCGTTGATAGACTGATACTCGCTTAGCACTTCGCCGTGCAACTCGCCGGCGGGGCCGCTGGGCAGGGCGGGAATGAGGTTGACCACGCCAGCTACGGCGTCGGAGCCGTAGAGCAGGCTGGCGGGGCCCTTCACCACCTCCACCCTATCCACGCCGTAGCCATCGACCTCGATGCCGTGCTCGTCGCCCCACTGCTGCCCTTCCTGGCGCAGGCCGTTGAACATGGTGAGCACCCGGTTGTAGCCCAGCCCCCGAATAAACGGCTTGCTGATATTAGGCCCCGTGGTAACTACACTCAGGCCCGGAATGCCCCGCACTGCCGCATCAATGGCATTCGAGTTGGCATTGAGGCGGATTTCGCGGCCCGTCATGGCCGCAATGGGCACCGGCGAGCGGCGGATTTCGGTGGCCCGGCCCACACCCGTTACCACTACTTCGGCCAGGGCCTTGCCTTCTGCTAACAATTTAATGGTCAGTAGTTTACTGACTGGAAGCATAACAGGCTGGCTAGCTGTGGCGTAGCCCACGGCGCTGATTTGCAGCCGCTGGCCCCCCGCCGGCAGGCCAGCCAGTACGAAGTGGCCGCTTTCGTCGGCGGTAGTGCCCTGGGTGAGGGCCGGCACCGCCACGCTGGCAAACGGCACCGGGCGGCCGGCCTGGTCCTGCACCTGGCCGCGCAGGCTTTGGGCACGGGCCAGCATTGGGAGGAGGAGCAGGCAGAGGAGAAAGTGCTTCATACGAACTTAGGGGAATGAGCACTTTACCCAAGGGCAAAGCGCGGCCAATAGCCAGCTTTTCAGCTGCTTGAAAAAAGTTGAAACCGCCTTGTAAAACACCAGCTATCAGCCAGTTATGCTTAACGAAATTTTTGGGCCGCTTGTGTGTAGCGTGGACTCTGCGAGTCCGCGCGTGGCACGATGGGCGAACGACCCACGCGCGGACTCACAGAGTCCACGCTACCTATTCGTTCCCGACCACCGTTTGCCAGAGCAGGAACACGTTGAGCGCCATTATCAACCCGGCCACGGCCCAGGTGAGGATGCGCAGCCAGGGCTTGTTGACAAACACGCCCATCTTCACCTTATCACCCGTGAAAAGCACCAGCGGCACCACCGCAAATGAAAGCTGGAGCGACAGGATAACCTGACTGAGCACCAGCAGCTGGCCGGTACCTTTTTCGCCGTAGATGATGGCCACCACCAGCGCCGGCACCACGGCCACCAGCCGCGTAATGAGCCGCCGCACCCAGGGCTTAAGACGCAGATTCAGAAAGCCTTCCATCACAATCTGGCCGGCCAGGGTGCCGGTAAGCGTGGAGCTTTGGCCCGAGGCCAGCAGGGCAATGGCAAACACTACGCTGGCCGCCCCCGCGCCCAGCACGGGCGTGAGCAGCTTGTGGGCGTCGGCGATGTCGGCCACGTTGTCGTGGCCCTTGCCGTGGAAGGCGGCGGCGGCCGTGACCAGGATGGCCGCGTTCACGAAAAACGCCAGAAACAGCGCCACCGTGGAGTCGATGGTGGCAAACTTGATGGCCGAGCGCTTGCCGGCCTCCGTGGGCTCAATCTGCCGCACCTGCACAATGGCCGAGTGCAGGTAGAGGTTGTGGGGCATCACGGTGGCCCCCAGAATGCCGATGGCCACGTAGAGCATGGCCGGGTTGGTGACCACTTGCAGCTGCGGCACCAGGCCCTTGGCCAAGCCTAGCCAATCGGGGTTGGAGGCGACTATCTCATAGGCGAAGCAAATGAAAATCAGGAAGATGAGGCCCGCCACCAGGCTTTCGATAACCCGAAAGCCCTTGTTTTGGAGCAGCAGCACCAGCAGCACATCGAGCGTAGTAAAGGCCACGCCCCAGGCCAGCGGCAGGCCAAAGAGCAGGTTGAGGGCAATGGCCGAGCCAATGACCTCGGCCAAGTCGCAGGCGGCAATCGCGATTTCGCAGAGCACCCAGAGGCTGATGGCCACGGGCTTGGAATAGTGGTCGCGGCAGGCCTGGGCCAGGTCGCGGCCCGTGACAATGCCCAGCTTGGCCGCCAGGTGCTGCAAGAGCATGGCAAACAAGTTGGAAATCAGCACCACGCTCAGCAGCGTGTAGCCGAAGCGCGCGCCGCCGGCCAGGTCGGTGGCCCAGTTGCCGGGGTCCATGTAGCCCACGGCCACCAGCAAGCCGGGCCCCCAATAAGCCCGAAACTTGCGCCAGAACGACGCGCCTTCGGCCGGCACCGCAATACTGGCGTGTACTTCGCTGAGGGAAGTGCCCCGGCGGGCGTGGCGCCAGCCCGGCTCGGGTGCGGTAGCTGTGTCAGGGGGGATAACAGTTGGTAGCAAAGCGTAGGTAATCAAGAACTAAAACAAAGATAGTCGCTATTTTTAGGCTAACCTAAAAATATTTTTAAGCCAGCCTAAATACTGGTTTTGGGGCGAGAAAGTTTCGGGGGTGTGCGGTAAGCTTTAGCTTGCCGGGTGTGGTTACGGCAAGCTAAAGCTTGCCGCACACCCCCGAAACTCCGCGCAGCCGTGCCGACCTTTGTGGGCCCTATCTGCCTTTCTATGTCTGCTTCGCCTGGCCTCAAGCGCCGCCTGGGCCTGCTCTCGCTTGCGGTGAGCATCGTCTTGGTACTCACCAAGTTCTACGCCTACCGCCTTACCCACTCGCAGGTGGTGCTTACGGATGCGCTGGAGAGCATTATCAACGTGTTTACCAGCGGCTTTGCGCTGTATAGCCTCTACCTGGCCGACTTGCCCAAGGACGAAAACCACCCCTACGGCCACGGCAAGGTCGAATATTTGAGCATCGGCTTCGAGGGCGCGCTCATCTTTATTGCGGGCGTTTTCATCCTTTACAGCGCCACGCTGGGCTTTCTGCACCCGCACCCGGTGGCGCAGCCCGACTGGGGCGTGGCGCTGCTGGCCAGCACAGCAGTGGTCAATTTTGGCCTGGGCATGTGGCTGATTCGCGCCGGGCGGCGGGTGCAGTCGGTGGCGCTGGTGGGCGATGGGCAGCACCTCTACATCGACGCGCTCACGAGCATTGTGTCGTCGGCGGCGCTGGTGCTGGTGCACTTCACGGGCATTATTCAGTTTGATGCGGGCGCGGCGCTGGCGCTGGGCGGCTTCATCCTCTACAACGGCTACAAGATGCTGCGCAGCGCCGTGGGCGGCCTCATGGACGAGAGCGACATCAGTACCGTGGCCGAAGTCATTGCCGAGCTACAGCGCCTGCGCCGCCCCGCCTGGATTGACGTGCACAACCTGCGCGTGCAGCGCTACGGCGCCAACCTGCACATCGACTGCCACATGCAGATGCCCTATTATTTCTCGCTGGAGAAGGTGCACACCGAGCTGCACGAGATTGAGGAGCTGATTCGGGCCCGCTTCGCCGCCGTCGAAATCGAGATGTTTGTGCACGCCGACCCCTGCTCGTTTGCCGCCTGCTCGCTGTGCCACATGCCCGAGTGCCCCGTGCGCCGCCACCCCTTCGAGCAGGAAATCGTGTGGGATATCCACAACGCCGTGAAGGACGAGCGCCACCACCTTGTCATTTAACAGTTATCAATTAACATTTAACAGCTTTTCCACTCGCCTAGTGTGTTAAGAAGCACTATTAAATGTTAATTGATAACTATTAAATGAAAGTCACTTGGCTGGACTCGTCCACTTGCTGTCTTTCACCCGAAAGCGCCAGGGCAGGGCCACGGCTTCATCGCCAGCGTACTCCAGCCCTACGCGCGAGCTGGCGATAACCTGCTCATCAGCAAGTACTTCGCCGGCATCTTCTATCCAGATGCGGGGGCCGCTGAGCAACTCGCCGTTGAGGGCCGGCGTGAGGCCTAGCGCCTGGCTGAGCACGCCGGGGCCGGCGGTGAGGTTGCGGGCCAGCTTGGGCAGGCCGCGGCGGCGCAGCATAATCTCTTGTCCCTCAAGTGGTTCTATGGCCCGAATAAGCACCGCATCGGGGTGCGCCGCATCATTCGCAGTGAGGTTGAATAGGGTGTGCACCCGGTACACGGTGTAGAGGTAGGCGTGGCCGCCGGGCTGGTACAGGGCCTGCGCCTGCCGGGCCTTGCGCTGCAAATGCAGCGTAATGCTGGGGTCGCCCTCGTGCCGGTAGGCCTCCGTTTCGACGATGCGGCCGGTGGTCAGCTCGCCATCGATTTCGGTACATACCACCTTACCCAGCAGTTCGCGGGCAATGGTGAGTACATCGGAGCGCTGGAAGAAGGCCAGGGGGAGCACGTTTTTGTCTGAAATAACTGTCATGGCGAGCGTAACGAAGTGGAGCGCGGCAATCGCACCTGAACGACTTAGGTGTACTTCGTTCTGGGGCGATTGCCGCGCTCCACTTCGTTACGCTCGCCATGGCAGACGGTTTTGATGCGTCTGGCAGGGGCCACACGCGTGCCCGCAAAGTATTGTACCTTTGCCCTTGCCACGGTGACCAGACTCCTACCCACGGAGCGAGGTTGAAAAGGGAATCCGGTTCAAGGCCGGAGCTGTCCCCGCAACTGTACGCGCTACATCGGGGTGGGCACCCCAAGCCACTGCCGGCCTTGGTTATCAGCTGATAATCAGGCTAGTGGGAAGGCCGCCCACCCGGCAGCGCAAGCCAGGAGACCTGCCAGGGCATTACCAGGTTCAGCGCTCGCGGAGGACGAGCGGAGAATGAGAGCACCCGCCCCACCCGGTTCACCCGAACCGCTACCCGGCAGCTGCTTTCAGCCTCAGCCCCAGCGTGTTTTCTGGCTTCGGCCGGTAAGCTTCGTGAAGGTTTTGAGCTGAATTTTCGCTTGAAAATTTAGTTCGTGTTGATTTCGCTCCTTTCCAACGCTCCTTTTCCCAGCCCCCGCGGCTGGCGGCTACCCAGCGCCCTCTTGGCGGCGCTGCTGGCCGCCGGCCCCACCGCGCACGCCCAAACCACCCCGGCCCCGCGCCCCGACACGCTGCTGAGCACCCGCCGCCACCGGCTGGCCGAGGTGCGGGTGCAGGCCGTGCGGCCCAGTCGCTTTGCCGTGGGCAGCCGGCAGGTGGTGCTCGATTCGCTGGCCCTGGCGCAATACCGGGGCGGCACCCTGGTGGAGCTGCTGGAGGAGCGCACACCGCTGTATTTCAAGAACTACGGGCCGGGGCAGCTGGCTTCCATTGCGCTGCGAGGCACGGCTTCGCGCCACACGGCAGTGCTGTGGCAGGGGTTTAATATCAATATTCCATCGCTGGGCGAGGCCGATTTTGCCATTTTGCCGGTGGGCGCGGCTACTAGCATTGCGGTGCAGCCGGGGCCGGCGGCGGCGCTCTACGGCAGCGGGGCCATTGGCGGGGTGGTGCTGCTCGATACCGAAACCGACTGGCAGCCCGGCCTGCGCGGCAGCCTGCAAGCTGATGCGGGCAGCTTTGGCCTGCGCGGCGGCAGCCTGGCGGTGCGCGGGGCTACGGCCCGCGTGGCGGCCCGCACCACCGCCAGCTGGCGCACCGCCCAAAACGACTACCCCTACACCCTGCAAGAGGCGCGGGGAACGGCGCGCTACCGCCTCACCAACGCGGTGCTGCACCACCAGTGGAGCCTGAGCCAGGACGTGGCCCTGCGCCTGGGCGCGGCCGGCGAGCTCACGGCTACCGCCTGGCTCACCGACACCGACCGCGACATCATGCCCAGCGTGTACGCCGCGCCCACCCAAACCCGGGAGTTTGACCAGAGCCGCCGCCTGCTGCTGGGCTACCGGCACCTGGCTTCGGCCCGGCGGCAGTGGTCGGTGCGCGGGGCGTGGTTTGAGGACGTGCTCGACTACCAGGATGGCGGCGCCATCAGCCGCTCGCGCATGCGCACCACCCAGGTCCAGGCCGAGCACACCGCCGCGCTGGGTGAGCGCGGCAGCCTGCGCGTGGGCGCTGAGGCCCAGCATTTTGCCGCGGCCATCGATGGCTACGGCCCCACCGCCGTATCTGAAAACCGGGCCGCCGCCTTTGCCCTCCTGCGCTACGACCCGCGCCCCGGCCTGCGGCTGTCGGGCAACCTGCGCCAGGCGCTTTTGCCCGGCGGGGCGACCCCACTCACGCCCACCGTGGGCGTGGAGTGGGACTGGCTAGGCCGCCAAACCGCCCTCACTGACTCAACCCACTCGGTGCTCACGCTCAAGGCCAGCGCCTCGCGCAGCTACCGCGCGCCCACGCTTAATGAGCGCTACTGGCGGCCCGGCGGCAACCCCGACCTGCGCCCCGAAACCGGCTGGGGCTATGAGGCGGGCGCGCAGCTGCGCTACCCCCTCGGCTCGCGGGCCAGCCTGCTGTTCGAAGCCACCGCCTTCCACCAGCTCGTGGACGACTGGGTGCAGTGGATACCTAATAATCAGGGTATCTGGAGCCCCAACAACCTGCGCCAGGTGCGCAGCCAGGGCCTCGAAACCAGCGCCGCCTACCGCCTGCGCTACCTGCGCTACCGCCTGCACGCCCGCGCCGCTTACAGCCTCACGCACACCACCAAGGTGCTGGGCGCGGCCGCCGACTACGACCCCGTGGGCGTGCAGCTCATGTTTGTGCCCCGCCACCAGGCCACCGTAGTGGCCGACCAGCAGTGGGGCGGCTGGCTGCTGAGTACCCAGGCCAGCGCCACCGGCCGGCGCTACACCGATGCCGCCGCCTCGGCATTTTTGCCGGCCTACGCGGTGGCGGGGGCCACGCTGGGCTACACTTGGCACCTGGCGGGCTGCGACTTAACCTCCTCACTCCGACTCACTAACCTGCTCAACCAAGATTACGCGGGCTACCCCGGCCGGCCGGCTCCGCCGCGGGCGTGGCAGGCCAGCCTGCGGCTCGACTGGCGCTGATTGTTTGGCTGCTGGCTTTAACGCTAGTTGGCGACTTAGAGCTAATTTATTTTCAATCAATTACTTATCTGGTTTTTACCACTCTCTTTATTTTCACTTGGCGCTGCAAAAGCGTCGGCTTTTTATGAACATGAAAAAACTTTTTCGCCCCCTACTACTAAGTATGGCGCTCACTGGCTTCCTGGCCAGCTGCTCCGATAACAATGACCAGCCCACGCCCACCGGCGGCTCGGGGCAGTATGCGTTCGTGGTAAACGAGGGCAACTTCACCAGCGGCACCGGGTCGGTGAGCCGGTTTGATAAGAACACCAAGGCGCTGATTCCCGACATCTTTGCCAGCGCCAACAACGGCGCGGTGCTGGGCAGCGTGGCCCAGAGCATGACCGTGGTGGGCACCACCGGCTACGTGGTGGTCAACAATAGCAACAAGGTAGAAATCGTGTCGCTGCCCGAGTTCAAGTCGACGGCCACCATCAACGGGCTCAACCAGCCGCGCTACCTCACCCAGTCGGCCTCCAACCCGCGCAAGGCCTACGTGACCGAGTGGCTCGGCGGGCCGTACCCCGCGCCGTACACGCCGGGCCGCGTGAGCGTTATCGACCTCAACACCAATAAGGTAACGGGTACCATTGCCGTGGGCATCAACCCCGGCAAGGGCACCCTCGTCAACGGCAACCTGTACGTACCCAACAGCGGCTCTTCGTTCCTGACCGTTATCAACGACGCATCGGGTACCACGAGCACCATTGCCCTGCCCTCGCCCGCCAGCGAAGTAGTGGCCGACAAAAACGGCGCGCTCTGGATACTCTGCTCCACGGACTACGTTAGCAAGACCGCTACGCTCGAAAAATTCATTCCGGCTACCAGCACGCAACAAGTGTTCTCCCTGCCCGCCGTGGGCTCGGGCAGTGGCCTGCGCATCAGCCCCGATGGCCAGCAGCTCTACTACAGCTACAAGGCCGCCGAGTACCGCATGAACATCACCGATACCGCGCTGCCCGCCACGCCGCTCATCAAGCGCGATTTCTATGGCTTTGATATTGACCCCGTTACGGGCCAGCTCTACGGCACCGATGCCCTCAACTACAGCACGCCCGGCCTACTAGTACGCTACCAGCCCAACGGCACGCTCATCGACGAAACCCCGGTGCAGGTGAGCCCCAACAGCGTGGTATTCTACTAAATCGCAGATTTAGACAGATTGTGCTGATTTCGCTGATTCAGACGATAACAAAGCTCAACCTTATAATCTACTGGTTTACACTGCTCTGAAAACAAACCCTGGCTAGCCAAAAGGCCTCCCTTTCAAAGTGAAAGGGAGGCCTTTTTAGTGGCTAAAAACAGGCAGCACCAGCGCCGTTCGAATCCGCGAAATCCGCTCAATCTGCGCTAATCTGCGATTCCATCGTGGTTGCGGTCGGCGGCGCGGTCGGTAGCGTTGAAGATTTGCTTGCCGGTGGGGCGGTGGGCAGTGTCGCGCGGAATGCCAGCGGCCAGTGAGTCGCCGTTGGCATTGCCATTGGAGGCCTCCTGATTGGACGTCATTTTCTTGGTTGAGCCGAGCTCCACGTTGGTGTCGCCGGCTTTGTTGCCGGAGTTGCAGGCGGCCAGGGGCAGCGCCAGGGTAGCAAGCAGCCCCAGCAGGCGGTAGGTACGGGTCATGGGTGGTGGGTTGGGAGCCGCCGGGGCGGCCAGTGAGGGATGGCGGGCAAGGTAGTTCGCAATGGCGAACTCAGGTAGCTAGTACCGCAAAAACCCGGCGCGGGTTGCTGTGCCGGGCGGGGCATTGAGCTTTGCGGCGGCGGCGGTAAATTTGTGGCCTCATGGCTCGTTCTGCTCCCGCTTCTGTTTCTCAGCGCCTGCGCGCCCGCCTGGCCACCTACCGCTGGCGGCGGGTAGGCACGCTGGCGGCCGTCAGTTTCGTGCTGAGCCTGAGCCTGATACTGTACCTGTTTGGGATAGGCGACCGGTTTCTGGGCCGGTTCAGTGCAGCTTTTTTCGTGGGATTTTGCCTGCTAACTGTTACTTTTCAGGTGGTAATTCCGTTTATTGGGTGGGCAACCGCCCATTGGTTCGGCAAAAGCTGGTCGGGCGGTGCCACGCCGGCCCCGGCGCGGCGCGCTGCCCCGCCGGCCAGCCGCCCGCCCGCCGCCCGTCGTTCGTCCACTTTAACTTAATTCTATCCGTGAAAACCAATCTCTTGCACATCAAAAACATGGTTTGCCCACGTTGCGTCGAGGCGGTTCAGAACTTGCTGGTGAAGGCCGGCTACGAGCCCACCAACGTCACGCTCGGCCGCGCTCAGCTCGCCGCCAGCACGCCCGTTGACCCCCGCGTGGTGGCCCCGCTGCTGCGCGAAGCCGGCTTCGACGTGCTGCTCGACCGCGCCGAGCAGCTGACCGAGCAAATCAAGGCGGTGCTGCAAGATTATTTGGAGCACCTGCGCACCGCGCAGGCGCCACTCACTACGTCGGCGTTTCTGGCCGACCGCTTTGCCACTACCTACTCGCACCTGAGCAAGGTGTTTTCGCGCACCGCCAACCTTACCATTGAGAAGTACCTCATTCGCATGAAGATAGAGCAGGTGAAGGAGCTGCTCAGCTACGGCGAAATGACGCTGGTGCAGATTGCCGACCAGCTGCGCTACAGCTCGGGGCAGCACCTGAGCAACCAGTTTCGGCAGGTGACGGGCCGCTCGGTAAGCGAGTTTCGCCGCCTGCTCCACCCCGACCGCCTCTCGCTCGACGCATTAGGCTAGGGACAGTAAATGGGTGGAAGGCCCCGCGACTATTCTAAGTCGCGGGGCTTTTTGCGTTAATACTATTGCGAAATTTTTCTTGCCCTTCAACAATATTTATAAACTAGCGTATACAACTTCATAAATTCGCTTGCTATTTTTTATGCTAAACGACCGAAACCTCAAACGACTGTTAGTGCCGGTGGTATTCACTAGCCTCTGGTTAGTGGGCTGTACGCAGCCGGAGTCAACTCCAACTCAGAAATCACCAATTGCTGAGCAGCCCAGCCCGGAGGTAAGCTTGCTCTACTATGATATTGACCAGGCTCAAGATATCGAAAAGAATGTCTTGGGTGCCCCAAAACCTAATGAAACTATTTCTTATGTATTTGGGACCGATGCAGCCCACAAATCCCACCACTTCGCCAATCTTCGGGCCCTTCGGCTTGATATCAAGCGCCGTATTGATTCCTTTCGAGTAGCTGGGGTAAAGATTTCTTATGATACCATACCAGGGACTGTTACGCATGGCAAATTGAGAGAGTATCCCATTGAGGATACCAGCCACCTGCATACCAACTAAACCGCTAGCAATAAAAGATTAACCTTTATGAGCATTTACAACACGTTCACCATTAACAAGCCTCGTCGGCCTTCGCAACCCGGGCACAAGGTTCAGCATAAAGCCCACGGTTCAACACCATCGGTAGGCCCCGGGTACCCCGACCTTTATTTGGAAATATTTTTTAAATCCGACTCCATAACTAAACTAATAAACCCAGCCAACGTCTGGCACGGCGATGTCATTATACTAGCCGCTCCCTTCGGTACCGGCTTGAGCGAAGCATTTCACGCACCTACCATCAGCTTGCATAAAGCAGTAGAGGGTCCTCTACTTAAGTTTGATTTTAGGTATTCCGTTAGCTTAGTGGGAACAACTAAAATTCATGTGGGCATCGGGGATTATTTTAGTCTTGATAAAGACGTTGCTCCGGTTAGGAGCTTTGTAAAGGTATGGGGCTGGATAAATACGGTAACGGGTGAAGGTGATTTTAATAGCAAAAAAGAAGGCTCATTTATACGACTAGGCGTATATTATTAGAACCAAATTGATACAAATTTCTTTCGCTCGGGCCAACACCTGAGCAACCAGTTTCGGCAGGTAACCGGCCGCTCGGTAAGCGAGTTTCGCCGCCTGTTCCACCCCGACCGCCTCTCGCTCGACGCGCTGGGCTAAGGGCATGTACTTACAGAAAATCACGAAAGCCCTGCTGCCTGATTGGTAGCAGGGCTTTTGCTCTATAGGTATTTAATGGGACGGTCACGTATGAACTGGCACAGATAGCATAGTAGGTAGTGGGAAAAAAAGTAAATATCTATCTTATATTAGTATTGTCTATTCGTATTTCTTTCATTTTTCTCATGACTATCAGCAAGAAGACATGGCTGCCAGCGCGCTATCTATTTGTCGGGTGTTTGGTACTGAGCGGGTGCTCCCATTCAGACTCGCCACCATCTCAGACCCACCCTAGCAGCATTACTGACCAGTCTAACCCAATGAGGGACTTGCTCTATGGTGATATTTTTAGTGCTCAGCAAATCGAACAAAAAAAGCCGGGCGCAAGACGTTCCGACGAACCAATTGATTACGAATTCAGCAATGACTCTTTGCATAGGGCTTACCACTTCGCTAACCTGCGCGCATTACGAATAAGCATCAAGCATCGTGTAGATTCATTAAGGGCAGCAGGCGTAAAAATTTCTTCCCACGATACTATTCGGACAATGACTGCCACTCATGGCGTGATGGTAATAGAAGCTGACAATACGCCACTGGCAAAACATATGCTCAATTTTCGCTAATATATTTTCTCTCCTTTTTCCACAAGGTATATGTACAATAAAATGACCGTTGGGCTACCTCCTAGACCTAAACAGAATGAGCAAAAAGTACAACACTACGCTCACGGCACAACGCAGCCAGCTGCATTGGGTTATCCTAACTTATATGATATGTATAAATATTTTTTTAAATATGACTCAAAAACCAAGTTAATAAACCCAGCCAACGTCTGGCATGGCGATGTTGTCCTTCTAGTGGCTCCGTTCGGTACAGGCCTAAGTGAGTCATTTCACGCTCCAACTATTAGTGTACGTAAAGAAGTAATTGGTCCACGTCTTGAGTTTAATTTTAAGTATTCTGTGAGCTTAGTAGATTCTACTAAAATACATTTGGGTATTGATAAGTACTTTAGCATTGATAAAGACGTCGCTCCAATCACAGGTATAGTTGAGGTATGGGGCTGGGTAAATACTGTAACGGGCGAGGGCGATGTTGATAACAAGAAGGCGACTGGCTTCGAGCGAATGGGGGTAGACCATTAAGTAACCGGTCGCTCAGTGAGCGAGTTTCGCCGCCTGCTTCACCCCGACCGCCTCTCGCTTGATGCGCTGGGCTAAGCGGTAAAATGGTAGTCGAGTAAATGAGTAAGGGGTAGCTGACACCGGATTAAACGACCGTGTCAGCTACCCCTTACTCATTTACTCGACTACTCACTTACCATACGCCTTGCAGGCGACCAGGCACTCCTGGCAGGCTTGGGCGCACTGCTGGCAATGGGCGTGCTGGTGCTTGGCGCATTCGTCGTGGCACTTCTGGCACAGCTCGATGCACTCTTTCATAATGTGCGGGGCGTGGGGCGAATTGCGGGCGATGAAGGCGGCCGTAACCCGGCAGATGTCGGCGCAATCGCGGTCGAGCCGGATGCAGGGCACCATCATCTGGATGTCGTCTTCACTCAGGCAGGCGTCAGCGCAGTAGTCGCAGGCGGCCACGCAGCGCGCTAGGGCATCGAGCAGGGAACGGTAGTCGGCGGGGGCGTTTTTCATGTGAGGTTGGCGGGGGAAAAGGAATCGGCAGGCCACGGTGGCGGGCTGCTTACTTGTACGCGTTAACCCACTGGGCCGGCGGTATAAAGTGCGGGCGGCCAGCGTATAAAATCAGGGCTGGTGCCCGTATTATGCACGTTACCAGGGCCAACCTTGTGGTTCCCGCGGGCCACTCTCGGGGTGCATTTTCCGTTTAATAACCAGCTACCTACCTGCTGCGCTTATGAAAACGACTACCTCTCTGTGGCTGCTGGCCACCGCCCTGGCTACCACCCCGGCCCTGGCCCAGCACGCGATGCCCGGCATGACCATGCCCGCCGACACCACCCACCAGCACCCGGCCGAAACGCCAATGGCCGGCATGAGTGGCATGGCCGGTATGGATATGGGCGGGGCCCCCATGAGCCACGCTTACTCGCGCAACTTGCCCATGAGCCGCAACGGCTCGGGCACCGCCTGGCAGCCTGACCAAACGGCCATGTACATGTGGATGCAGCACAAAGGCCCCTGGATGCTGATGTACCACGGGGCCGCCTTCGGGCGCTACACGAGCCAGAATTTCAACCACAGCGGCGGGCGCGGCCACGCCAACCGCGTAGACGGCCCCAACTGGTTTATGACCATGGCCCAGCGCCCGTTGGGCGAGCGTGGCCTGCTGAACCTGAGCCTGATGCTGAGCCTCGATGCGCTGACCGAAACGCGCGGCGGCTACCCACTACTGTTTCAGACCGGCGAAAGCTACCGGGGCCAGCCGCTCATCGACAAGCAGCACCCGCACGACTTGTTTTCGGGGCTGAGCGTAGGCTACACCTACGCTTTTTCGAAGGATGTGGACCTGACGGCCTACCTGGGCTACCCCGGCGAGCCGGCAGTGGGGCCCACCGCGTTTATGCACCGCCTCTCGGCCATGCCCAACCCCGACGCGCCCCTCTCGCACCACTGGACCGATGCCACGCACATCACCTATGGCGTGGCCACGCTGGGGCTGCGCTACAAACAGTTTAAGCTGGAAGGCAGCAACTTCACGGGCCGCGAGCCCGACCAGTACCGTTTCGATTTCGACAAGCCACGGGCCGACTCGTGGGCCGCGCGCCTCAATTGGAACCCCACCTCGGCGCTGGCCATGCAAGTCAGCCGAGCCTCCATCAAGAGCCCCGAGGACCTGCACCCCGACGAAAACGTGACGCGCACCACGGCCTCGGTGCTGCACAGCCGCAGCTGGGGCGAGCGACATTACCTGGCCTCGTCGCTGGTGTGGGGCCTCAACCAGCGGGCGGGCAGTACCGGTGAGCACGCGGTGCTGGCCGAAACCAACCTCACGCTGGGCCGCCCCACGTTTTACGGCCGCTACGAGTTTGTGCAGAAGGACAGCGAGGAGCTGGATTTTTACCCCTCTTTTCCCGCCTCGGAGCCCATGCGGAGCCAAGTGTTTAATATTCACACGCTTACGCTGGGCAGCAGCTACCGCCTCACCACGCTGGGCGGCCCGCGCGGCCCCGAGCTGAGCGTGGGCGGCCAGCTCACGGGGTATTTCTTGCCCCAAAACCTGCAAGCCGACCGGTTTTACGGCGTGGTGGGTTACGTGGGGCCGGGCTACGGCAAGCTGCCGCTATCGGCCTCGGTATACGTGCGCCTGACTGCGCCCTGGATGCGGGCCATGTAGGGGCCGCCCTACTCGCAGCCAAGCACCGGGGCCAGCGGCCGGCAATGGGCCGCGGCGATAACGCCGCTGGCGTTTGGGCAATAGAAGGGGTAGCGAGTGCGAACGGCCGTGGCCACGGGTTGGGGCGTAGCCGCCACGGCAAGTATAGCGCAGCAGTGGGCAGCAGAGCCTGAGCGCGGCCGGGCGGGCCTACTGCCAGGTGCGCACGTACTTGCCCTGGGGGTCGTAGCGCTTGGCTTGCTGCGCCACGTCGAAGGCGGTGTCGCGCACGTCGGTGCCGGTGCCGGCAATGTATTTCCAGTTGCCCCAGTTCACAGCCGGGTCATGGTCAAGTAGCTGATGCTCAAACCAGGCCGCGCCCCAGCGCCAGTCCTGGTGCAGGTCGTGGATGAGGTAGCTGGCCACGTTTTGGCGGCCCCGGTTGCTCATGAAACCGGTGGCGGCCAGCTCGCGCATGTTGGCATCCACGAAGGCGTTGCCGGTGCGGCCGGCGGCCCACGTGTCGAACACGGCCCGGTCGCGGGTCACCGCCTTGGGCACCTGCCCGCGCAGGCCGGCCCAGCCAAACAGCGCCCGCCCCGCCCGCTGCGCCAGCAGCAGAAAGTAGTCGCGCCACAGCAGCTCCAGCCGCAGCTGCATGGCGCCCTTGCTGCGCGCGCCGTGGGCTTGGTCGTGGGCATCAATGGCCGCCCACACCTGCCGGGCCGAGAGGCTACCGTTGGCCAGCCACGCCGAAAACTTGGTGCTAAAGGCCTCGCCCAGCAGCTGATTGCGCGTGTCGTCGTAGCGGCCAATGAGGTGGCGCACCACAGCGTAGTCGTGCAGGCGGGCCAGGGCCGCCGTTTCGCCGCCGCCCTGGGTGGGCAGGGCCGTGCGGGGGTCGGGCACGGGCACCGCCAGGGCCGGCTGGTGCAGAGCCGCCGCCAGCTGTGCCGGGCTGGGCAAGGCGGCCGGCACCAGGCCGGCGGGCAACGGCGGCAGCGTGCGCGGCACTGGCAGCGGCGGCCGCACCTTCATCTTATCAGCCACCGAAAAACGGAACTTGCTGAATGAGAAAGGGATATCGCGCACGGCAATGGGCAGGTCGGCGGGGTCGAGCAGCGTGCGGGTTTCGAATAGCCGCAGCGGCACGGCCGGGCCCAGCGCCGCCGCCAGGGCAGTTTCGGCGGCTTCTTCCTCGGTGGTGTGCTCGGCGCTGGCCCACACGGCGCGGGCACCCAGCTGCCGTGCCAGGGCCGGCAGCACCTCGGCGGGCCGGCCCACCACAAAGTGCACGCCCGAGCCCAGCGTCGCGTAGCTAGCTTGTAAATCGGCCAGCGAGGCCAGCAAAAAAGGCAGGCGGTGCGGACCTATTTTGGGCAGGCCCAGGTAGGCATCGGGCCCGTGCGCGTCGGGGTCGAAGCAGTACACGGGCAACAGGGTATCGGTAGCGGGCGGCAGCGCGGCCAGCACGGCGTTGTCGTGCAGGCGCAGGTCGTTGCGCAGCCAGTAAATAATGGACATGAGGCGAGATGTATCGGTAGCAGTAGCAATAGGCTAACACGCAGCCCCGGCAACCTTCCCGGCCGGGCGGCGGCTTTCTTCCTCGTTACTACGGCCGTCCCGCGCCGCCGGGCACGTCGGCCCATAGCAGCAGGGCTTCGGCATCTACTATAAATCTTACCTTGATAATAATATGAAAGTTATTCACCAAGTTGCGTTATCAAGCAAGTAATTATCAACATTTCATGATACCAGACTGGACTCTTCAAGGAATAGTACCGCCTTTTATAGGGGGAGATCCTACAATCCCTACAAATATGTCTCCTTACCGCACTACTATGAAATCATTTGCTCAGCGGTTTGGGGATTCACCAGAAAGACAAGCCATTATCAGTGGATTGCTCGATTATCGTGCTGCATTGCTAGCGGCAGGCCTGACAGGTTTTCAATGGCTAAGCGGCAGCTTTGTGGAAAAAGTCGAATCTATCCGTGGGCGTCCGCCTGGGGACGTAGATGTAGTAACACTGGTAAACAGGCCTACTGAGTTTATCACAGATGATAAATGGACAGAATTCCTTGATGGTGAATATGGTAGCTTGCTTCTTGACTCAGAAGGCATGAAAGCAACTTATCACTGTGACGCTTACACTATCGACCTGAACGAGCCAGGAATTGACATTGTTAATATAACACGCTACTGGTTTGGTCTTTTCTCACATCAGCGGATAACATCCGTCTGGAAAGGGATGGTAGTCGTAGAGTTAGATTTGCAGCAGGACGAAGAAGCTAGAAATATTTTGACCCCAGCGGCTAACCTAGCAACTATGTGATTATGTTCACCAATGATAATCTTCCGCTTTTGGCTGCCGAACTAGCTGAGGTTGACCAAATGATAGGGCAACTTAGCCCAGGAGCTATTACGTCTAAACGGACACTACAGAACCGGAAAAACGTACTTCAAAATAAGCTCAAGACTCTGAGCGAGCAGCCCGACACTGCTGCCTTTATAGAGCTACTATTCAGCGGTGGTCCAGTGCTTGATTCACGCGCTATTGATGCTTCATTCGCAGCCGATGCTTTATACGATTACCAAGATATTATCAAAAAAGCAACTGCTGTTAAGAATGGTGGATTAGGAAGCCGAGGGGTAGTAGCTGGAACTGCTACTGAAAACTCCCGCCTCTTCCTAACAGGAGTAGCGAGGGGCTCCTTTGGTTTCAGGTTAGAGGAAAATATTGATAGGACAGCTTCAATCTTTGATTCTAATTTGAAGGAAATCGTAACTGACGTTTCAGTTAAAATGGATGCTTTTTGCAGTGATACTGATAAGGAATACGACACTTTTATTCAAGACGTAGACTCAAGACTATTTTCTTCTTTTAAAAAGTTTTTTAAACTACTATATGAATCAAAGGCCCAAATGAAGATTATAAATCGTCAGGAAGGGAGAATCTTTGATACAGATAGTATTAGCAAGGCTTTTATTAGAACTGAAGCAACTCAAGTCAATGACGAGGAACGACGAGTCACGGGTACGCTGACTGGCTTAGCTGATGGCATGTTCAATTTCGTCACAGACAACCAGTCTCCAATATCCGGCAGACTTGCCCCCACTTTTGGCATAGAATATAAGAATCAGGTTGAGAGTTCTGAATTTCCATACCAACTTGGCATAAAGTATAGTGCACAAGTAGTCAAACGTATTACTAAAAGAGGAGCAGCAGCAGAGCACACAGCCTTCTTCTTAGTTGGATTATTGGAATCAGGTAATCCTGATAATCCTGACACGCTTTGGCGCAAAATGTAGATATCAAAGTTTCTCACCTGCTGTAGCTTTACTTTCAATTAAAATCCAAAAGCTCTTTCGGTCTCACGGCTGAAAGAGCTTTTGGATTTTGGGTAATTACCTATTACTATGTATTCTCTTGAGCGACGTTAAACAGCTAAATAATCTGGTGAGGACGAAGAATTTTTAAAACCTAAAGGATTTTACTTTTCTTCATCAGGTTCTACACCAGCCCCTGCGCCACCAGGTACTCGGCAATCTGCACGGCATTGGTCGCCGCGCCCTTCCGCAGGTTGTCGGCTACTATCCACATATTGAGGGTGTTGGGCTGAGTGTCGTCGCGGCGCAGGCGGCCCACCAGCACGGCGTCGCGGCCGTGGCTGTCTTTGGGCATGGGGTAGCGGTTGGTGGCGGGGTCGTCGACCAGCTCCACGCCATCCGTATTCCGGAGAATTTCGCGCACTTCTTCGAGATCAAAATCGTGGGCAAACTCGATGTTTACCGACTCGGAGTGGCCGCCCATCACGGGCACGCGCACGCAGGTGGCGGTGACGCGGATGCCATCGTCGCCCATGATTTTCTTGGTCTCGTTCACCATTTTCAGCTCCTCCTTGGTGTAGCCGTTGGGCTGAAACACGTCGATGTGGGGCAACACGTTGAGGTCGATGGGGTACGGGTAGGCGGGGTTGCTGGCCGGGTGGCCGGCGCGCTCCTCCAGGAGCTGGTCCACGGCCTTTTTGCCGGTGCCGGTTACGCTTTGGTAGGTGCTGATAACGAGGCGCCGGGCGTGGTATTTCTTGTGCAAGTCGTTGAGGGCCACCACCAGCTGAATGGTCGAGCAGTTGGGGTTGGCGATGATTTTATCGGCCTTGGTCAGCTCCTGGGCGTTCACCTCAGGCACGATGAGCTTCTTGGTGGCATCCATGCGCCAGGCCGACGAGTTATCGACCACCGTGGTGCCCACTTCGGCAAACTGGGGCGCAAACTCGAGCGACACGCCGCCGCCGGCCGAGAAAATGGCGATGGCCGGGCGCGCCGCAATGGCGTCGGCCATGCTCACCACCGGGTAGTCTTTGCCCTGAAAATGAACCAGCTGGCCCACCGATTTAGCCGAGGCCACAGGCAATAATTCAGTCACCGGAAACTGGCGCTCGGCCAGCACTTTCAGCATTTCGGTGCCCACCAGGCCGGTGGCACCCACAACCGCAATTTTCATGAAGATAACAGTTAATCAGCACGTTAGGCAGTCAGCTTTCGCGCCGGCCGCTCGTGGCAAATGTCGGGATAAATTTGGTTAGCCGGCGCGGGGTGACTGGTGCCAGCCCCGACAACGAGGCTGGCCCGGCCCAACTAGGGTAAATAGTTGCCGGGTCAGCCAGCCAAAGCTACCGATTACCCGTTGAGGTTGGAAGGCCGTTGCGCAAAGCGCAGCCTTCGTGGCCAACCGGCCAGCCAGCAGCACCTTTCGCGTCGGCCTAATCTTTTTATCTTTCAAAAACCCAGTCATTTATGCCCATTAACCCCAAAACCAAGGGCCTGGCCCACGTAGCCCTGCGCACCACCGACTTTGCTCGTGCCAAGGCCTTTTATCACGACTTGCTGGGCTTGCCCATCGCGCTGGAAACCCCCGAAATACTAGGGTTTTTGGTGGGGTCCACGTTCATCGGCTTCAAGCAGGCGGCCCCCACCCACCCCGGCGGCGGCACCTTCACGCCCTTTAATGTGGGCCTCGACCACATTGCCATTGCCTGCGAAGACGAGGCCGAGCTGCACCGCGTGGCCGAGGCCCTGCAAGCTGCTGGAGTAGAAAACACGGGTATCAAAACCGATACCGTGCAGCCCAAGCAGTACGTGGCCTTTAAGGACCCCGACCGCATTTCGTGGGAGTTTTACATGGTCTAGAATAGCGCACAGCGCTATACTTCAGCGTCTGGAAGCTTACTTAGGGGCGGCTACATCCGGTAGCCGCCCCTATTTGATGCGCCTGCTCCTGCTGCTTTTTCTTTTTCCGCTGGTGGCCGCCGCCCAGCTGGCTGACACGTTTGCCGACGGCGATTTCACCAAAAACCCCGCCTGGACCGGCGACGCCGGCAGCTTTGTGGTGGCCGGCCAGGTGCTGCAAAGCAACGGCCCGGCCACTACGGGCACGCAGCTACAGCTAGTTACGCCCTGCCAGGCCAGCACCGGCACTAGTTGGGAGTTTTGGGCCAACCTCAAGCTAGCCACCTCCTCGGCCAACCTGGCCGACGTGTGGCTGCTGGCCTCGCAGCCCGACCTGCGCAGCCCCGCCACCGCCGGCTACTTCGTGCGCCTGGGCGGCACCGACGATGAGGTGAGCCTTTTCCGCAAAGACTCGGCCCGCAGCCCCGTGCTGGTGATTGATGGCCTCAACGGCACCCTCGCTTCTACTACCAACAACGTGGTGCGGGTGCGGGTAACCCGCTCATTACAAGGCCAGTGGACGCTGGCGCGCGACCTTGCCGGCGGCCGCAACTTCGTGGCCGAAGCCAGCCAACCTATTGACAATCAGCAGCAGCGCAGCGCCGCAGTGGGCGTGTCGCTGTTGTACTCGTCGGCTAATAGCAAGAGCTTTTTCTTCGACGATTTTAGCGTGACCGACGCCACGCCCCCGCTCCTCAGCCGCGCCGTGGCCCTGGATGCGCGCACCGTGGACGTGGTTTTCAACGAGGCCGTGGACCCGGCCACGGCCGCTCAGCCCGGCCATTACCGGCTGGCCACGGGCGGGGGGCCGGTGTCGGCAATACCATCGGCGCTGAACCCGGCCGTGGTGAGGCTCACGTTTGGCAGCGACTTGGCGGCTAGCAGCACCTTGGAAGCCCGGCAGATAGCCGACCTCTACGGCAACGTGTCGGCCGGGCCGCTCACGGCCACTTTCGGCGGCACGCCGGTAACGCCCAGAGTGGGCGAGCTGCTCATCACCGAAATCATGGCCGATGAAACGCCGGTGGTGGGTTTGCCGGCCTCCGAGTTTGTCGAGATTTTCAACAACACGACCACCAAAACACTGAGCCTGCGCGGCATACGCCTGCTGAAACCCGGCAGCAGCACCGCCGCCGTGCTACCCGACACGGCCCGCCTACTGCCCGGTCAGTACGCCGTGGTGTGCGGCAGCACGCGGGCTGCGCAGTTTGCCGCGTATGGTAAAGTGTACGGAGTCAGTAACTTCCCTTCGCTCACCAACGCCGGCGACCAGCTGGTGCTGCGCGGCCGCGACGGCACCACGCTGTTTGAAGTGGCTTACGCTGATGCCTGGTACCGCGACCAGCGCAAGAAGGAAGGCGGCTGGACCCTCGAAATGCTAGACCCCGCCAACTACTGCGGCGGCGCGCCCAACTGGCAGGCCAGCCAAGATGCCAGCGGCGGCACCCCCGCCCGCCGCAACAGCGTAGCCGCCCTCAACCCCGACCGCACGCCGCCCGCATTGCTGCGCGCCATTGCACTCACGCCCAGCGCTATCCGGCTGTATTTTGGCGAGAAGCTAGATAGCCTGGCGGCCGTCAGCCCGGCACTCTACACCCTGCAAAGCAGTACCGGCACGGCTCCAACCGTGAGCCGCGCCACCCCCGTGGGTCCCGATTTTCGGGCCGTGGACCTGAGCCTGAGCGTAGCGCTGCTGCCCAGCCGGCCCCTCACGGTAGCTGTGGCCCGCGCCACCGATTGCGTAGGCAACGCCAGCGGCGCGCTCAGCACGGCCGGCGTGGCGCTGCCCGAAGCGGCGCTACCGGGTGATGTGGTTATCAACGAGTTATTGTTTAACCATGCGCCGGGCGGCGTGTACTTCGTGGAGCTGCTCAACCGCTCGCTGCGCTACGTGAACTTGCAGGGGTATCAGCTTACCAATCAGAAGGCTAGCGGCACGGGCACGGCGATTATCAGCCCCGGCGCGCCCTACGTACTGGCCCCCGGCCAGCTGGTGGCGCTGACGTCGGATACGGATATTTTACAGGCGCAGTACCCCACCAGCAGCGACCCGGCCGCGCTGCTGGCCGTGGCTGGCTTTCCGGCCCTGGATAATAGCGCGGGCAGCGTATTTATCTACGACGCAACCAGCAAAGAGCTAGACCATTACGACTACGATAAAAGCCAGCAGCTGAGTTTATTGAGCACCCAGGCGGGGGTGTCGCTGGAGCGCATTCGGGCCAGCGGGCCGAGTTTGGCCAGCAACTTCCACTCGGCGGCGGGCGCGGTGGGCTACGCCACGCCCGGCCGCCCCAACTCGCAGGCCCAGGACGCCGTGGGCAACGGCCAGGAGCTGAGCATGGTACCCGAGTTGTTCACGCCCGATGAGGATGGCCAGCAGGACTTTACCACCCTCAACTACCAGCTCGACCAGCCCGGCTACGTGGGCTCCGTAACGGTGTACGACGCGCTGGGCCAGCTCACGCGCCACCTGCTGCGCAACGAAAGCCTGCCCACCACCGGCTTCGTGCAGTGGGACGGCCTCGACGAGCGCGGCCGCAAGGCGGCCGTGGGCTACTACCTGGTGCACATCGAGCTGTTTCGGCCCAGCAGCGGCGAACGGCGCGAATACAAAAAAACGGTAGTAGTCGGGGCCCGGCTTTAGGCGAAACCCCTTCTACCAAGCGTTGAAATACAGCTGCTTATTGACGTAGTCGATGGTGGGACGGTACTCACTCAGCAGCGGGTAGCCCACGAGGCCCTGCAAGGCCTCGCGGTTGGGGTTTTGGTTGAGGTGGGCCATGTCGGCAAACACCGTATCCTGCTTGCGGAAAGCCAGCGGGCCAGCCAGGCGCACCTCGGGCAGGCGGGCGGTGGTGACGGTGCGGGCGGCGGCATCGGCCCCGCTCAGCTGGGCAGTAGAGGCCCGGCGCAGCACGCGGGCCAGCCCGGCCTCGTACTGCTGGTCGAGCAGGTTGGCCTGCGCGCCGCAGTCTACGCCCACCCGAAACGTTTGGCCCCCGGCAGTCATGGTCACCACGGGCAGGTGGCCGCTCAGGGTGAAGGGCACACGCATAAGCACAGCGGGCGGCGTGGCGGCCGGGTCGGGCTGGCGCAGCAGCACCTTGCCGGCCCGGTAATCCAGGGTTAAGGCATACTGGCTCAGGATATTATAGCCGATGAGCCCGAGCAGCGTGGTGCCCCCCAGCTTCTGTTCAAGGCTGGTCAGGTCCAGGGTAGGCACTTCCTTGTTTTTGAATTTAATCCCTTGCCAATCAAAGCTTTGGGCAACGTGGTACGACAGGCCGGCCAGCTGGCCGTTTACGCCCGCGCCGCCAGTGGCGGCCAGCGTGGTTTCGGTGGCCGGGGCCGCAAACTCGCGCTTGTTCAGCACCAGGGCCGGGGCCCCGGTGTCGAGTAGGAAAGTGCCGCGGCGGCCGTCTACCTCGGCCTCTACCAGCAGCAGGCCGTTGCGCAGCTGGGCGGGAGCCTCGAGCTGGGGCGGAGTGGTGAGCTCGCCAGGGCCGAAGGTGGTCGAAATCTTCTTGGTGCCGGCCGGCATCAGGTTCAGCTCGGCAAACTGCCCGGCCGGGGTAAGCACCATATCCACCTCTTTCTCAGTGCCTTTACGAGTCAGGGCGCACACGTAGCGGGTGTTGGGGCCGGCGGGCTCCTGGCGCACCACGCGCAGGCCTTCAATTGGCCCGTATTGCGGCAGCAGCTGCGTTAACAGCTGCGTGGTGTAGGCGGCGGGCAGGCTGCCCACGCGGGTTTCGGGGGTGAGATAGGGCTGCACGGGGGCCAGCGATTTGCCGTTGAGCGCCGCCACAAGCTGGTCGAGGGCGGCCACGCCGGTGGCCTGCTGAGCGAGGGCTACCGGCGCTAAACCGCAGTATAAGAGGAGGAAATAAAGTAGCTTTTGCATAGACCTTATTGGAAACGAAAGCACAGGCCGAGCCAGTTGGCGCAACTTGCAAGTAAGGGTACATGCACCGGTCCGCCGGCGAAGCCGGCCGACCGGTTGTCGCATAAACGAGGCCTGCCCGACTGGCTAAAGCGGCGCACGCGTCAACCGGTCGGCCGTGCACCGGTCCGCCAGTGAAGCCGGCCGACCGGTGCACGTATGTACGCAAGGCTTCGGAAAACAAATTTCCGTTGCTTGACCACGGCCGTTTCCTCGGTTTTTAAACCATTAGCCCGGCCCGGCGTCCAAGCACCATGAACGCACAGCAGCTCCAGCATTTGTATTGGCGGGCCGGCTTTGGGCCGCGCCCCCAGGATGTGGCCGCCGGCGGCAGCCCCAGCAAAGCGCTGCGCCAGCTGCTACACGAGGCGCGGGCGTACGCACCCATCCCAAGCTCGTCGCTGGCCGCCTTTAGCGACCCGCTGGGCGCGGTGATGGCCGTGCCGCCCGGCGCGGCCCCGGCGGGCATGGCCGCGGGCCCGGCCGCCGCGCCACCCGCCCCGGCCAGCTCGGCGCAGCCGGGCACACTCAACCCCGCGCCTACCCTGCCGCCCCTCGCGGCCGTGGATGCGCTGCGCCCGCGCTCGGCGCTGGCCATGCGCCGCCAGGGCGTGCCGCAGCTGCGCCGCGCGGCTCTCACGCCCGAGCAGCGCAAAATGCAGAATGCCGGCATCCGCGACGCATTTATGGGCATGAGCACCGCCTGGATGGACCAGATGGCCACCTCGCCCGGCCAGCTGCGCGAGAAAGTGGCGCTGTTCTGGCACGGGCACTTTGCCTGCCGCACCCGCCGGCCCGACGACTCGCTGGCGCTGCTCAACACCATTCGCGAAAAGGCGCTGGGCAAGTTCCCCGACCTGCTGCTGGCCGTGAGCCAGGAGCCGGCCATGCTGCAATTTCTTAATAATCAGCAGAATAGAAAGCAGCACCCTAACGAGAACTTTGCCCGCGAGGTGATGGAGCTCTTTACGCTGGGCCGGGGCAACTACACCGAGCTCGATGTGAAGGAGGCCGCCCGCGCCTTCACCGGCTGGGGCTACGACGCGCAAAGCCGCTTCAAGTTTCGGGAGCGCGAGCACGATGCGGATACCAAAACCCTGCTGGGTGAAACCGGTAATTTTGGCGGTGAGGACGCCCTGCGCATCATCACGCAACAGCCGGCGCTGGCCACGTTTATCGTGACCAAAATGTACCGCTTCTTCGTGAACGACGTGCCCGACCCCACCCGCATTGCGCCGCTGGCCGCCGCGTTTCGCCACAGCGGCTATGATATCAGCGACCTGCTGGAACGGATGTTTTCGGCCGACTGGTTTTATGCGCCGGCTAACACGGGCAGCCTCATCAAGTCGCCGGTGGCGCTGGTGGCGGGCCTGCGCCGCACCCTCAACCTGCGCATCGACAACAACAAGCAGCTGCTGGGCTACCAAAAAGCTTTGGGCCAGACGCTTTTCATGCCACCCAACGTGGCCGGCTGGCCCGGCGGCCGCGCCTGGATAGACTCGTCGTCGCTGCTGCTGCGCTTGCAGCTACCGAGCATCCTGTTCAAAAACGCCGAGTTTGCGGTGCGCCTCAAAGACGACGAAAACGACATCACGCCCCAAACTACCGGTAAGGAGCGGCTCGTTAAAAACACCGAAACCACGCACCTACCGCTGGCTCCCATTCAGCAGCTGCTGGGTGCCGCACCGGCCGATGCGCAGCCGCAGCTACTAGCTAACTTCTTACTAACTATTCCTTTGCGCGCTGAAAACCTGGCTTTGGTGCAGCAAGCCGCCGCCAAAGCCACCACGCCCGAAGAGAGGCTGCGCAACACGCTGGTGAGTTTGTTGAGCTTGCCGGAATACCAACTGGCGTAGGGTTACCCCGTGGAGGGCGATTCATTATCAGCGCAATAATCATAAATCAATAATTTATGCAACGTCGCCAATTTATTCAAGCCTCGGCCCTGGCCAGCACACTGCTGCTGGTGCCCAAGTTTTTGCACGCCCTCGACCGGCCCGCAAACCAACTGGCGGCGCGGCTGCGCGATGCACCCGGCGGGGCGGCCAAGCGCCTGGTTGTGGTGCAGCTGGGCGGCGGCAACGACGGGCTTAATACCATCATTCCGTTTCGTAACGACCTGTATTACAAGGCCCGGCCCACCCTGGCGCTGAAGGATACCGAGGGCCTGCTGCCCATCAGCGACGAGTTGGCGCTGCACCCGGCCATGAAGGGCTTGAAAGGGCTGTTTGACCAGGGGCAGGTGGCGATTTGCAACGCCGTGGGCTACCCGAACCCCGACCGCTCGCACTTTCGCTCCATGGATATTTGGCAGACGGGCTCGGGCTCGGAGCAGCTGCTGAGCACCGGCTGGCTGGGCCGCTACCTCGACAGCACCTGCGCGGGCGGCGCGCCCGCCTACCAGGCCCTCGAAATCGACGATACGCTGAGCCTGGCGCTGAAAGGCGCGCAGCGCAACGGCCTGGCCCTCAAGAACCCCGGCAAGTTTCATCAGCTCACGCAGAGCCGCTACCTTAATGCGCTCAGCCAGGAAAAAGGCGTGGCTCCGGCCGGCTCGGAGCTGGATTACCTGTATAAAACGCTGGCCGAAACGGCTTCGTCGGCCGACTACCTCTTTGAGAAGTCGAAAATCCACACCAGCACGGCCACTTACCCCAACTCGGACTTTGGCAAGAGCCTGAAAACTACCGCCGAGCTTATCAACTCGGGCGTGGAATCGCGGGTGTACTACCTGGCGCTCAGCGGCTTCGATACCCACGTGCGGCAGCACGAGCAGCAGGGCCGCCTGCTGGGTGAGCTCTCGGACGGCCTGGCCGCGCTGGCCGCCGACCTGCAAAAAAGCAACGAGTGGAACAACACGCTGGTGCTGGTATTCAGCGAGTTTGGCCGGCGCGTGGGCCAGAATGCCAGCAACGGCACCGACCACGGCACCGCCAACAACGTGTTTCTGCTGAGCGGCGCGCTTCGCAAGCCTGGCCTGCTCAACCAGCCCGCCAGCCTCGCCGACCTCGACCAGGGCGACCTGCGCTACCAGCTCGACTTTAGAAGCCTCTACGCCAGCATCTTAACCGACTGGCTCGGGGCCGACGACAAGCTAGTGCTGGGACCCGGCATCGAGAAGCTGGCGGGCCTTGTTTAATGATTCATTACCAGCTACTTGTCATTGCGAGCGCAACGCAGTGGAGCGCGGCAATCTTTCCTGCACGCCAGGCTTACTACTCCAACGATTAGGAAAGATTGCTACGCTCCACTGCGTTGCGCTCGCAATGACAACTAGTATTAAAGCGGCACCATGAACCCAAAGCCATATAGCCACTGGGCCGAGCCGAACTGGTGCGTGACGCGGCCCAGGCGGTCGGCGCCGATGTAGCTGTTGGTGTAGCGAGCGTAGGCTCCCTGGAAATCAGAGCTTAGGAAAAAGTACTTGTAGAGCTCCAGGCGCAGGCCGCCGCTGGCCCCGGCCACCCAGCCTTCGTAGTGAAACGGCCCCTCGGCGTGGCTGGTAAAAATGGACGAGATGGTGTACGATATCATGGGCCCGCCGCCCACCTTGCCAATGGCGCTGAGCGTGACGTGCCGCCCGGCCCGCAGCTGCCAGCGCTTCACCAGGTTGGCCATTAGGTAGTTGTTACCATTAGTGTGCTGCAGGTGCACGAAGTCGGGCGTTACCACGGTGTCGCGGTCGAACTTGTAGCCCCGAATCTGGCCCGACACGCGCATGGTCTGGAAGTCATCGACCACGTACTTGAGGTGGTTCCAGCTGACCTCGATGCCTAGGTCATGCTTGTCGTGAAACATGTAGCCCACCGTGAGGTCGTACTGCGGCACTGTGAGGTTGCTGAGCTTCCAGAAGTCGCTCATGCTGGGGTGGTCGTGGGCTACAGCATCGTGAAAGGTGAAGTCGTAATCGTCTGACTTATCGTTTTTAAAGCGGATATCGGACTTGGTGTACCAGTCGCGGTTGTAGCTCCAGTTGAGGTACACGGCACCGTGGTCGCGGGTGGTAGGCACGCCAGCCAGGGTAGCCGTGGGGGTAGCAGTTGGCCCGGCAATCTGGGCGTGCCCCGTGCTGGCTAAGCCCAGCAGTAGGCCCGCCAATACTAGATAGTTCTTCATTAATAGCGCGTCGCAAAACCTTGCCATAGGCGCAAGGCTACTCAAAGTTACGGCCGGGGCCTTGAGCGCCGGCCGCACCGCGCGGCCGTTTCCTGTAGAAAAGATGTAGGGCGGCCACGCTTCCTCTGGTGGGGCGCTATATTTGGCCGGCTCTACTTCGCACCGTTATGCAACGCCCTTATCATCGTTTTCTGTTTCCCCAACTGCTAAGCCAGCCAATGTGCCTGAGCTTATTGGCGCTCTTGCTGGGGCTGGCACCCCGCTTGGCAGCCGCCCAGGTAACACCACTGGTATTCCCAGCCGGTACCGACTCGAACACGCCCGTATACCTCGGCCCACGCTTTCGGGGTGGGCCCGACTCGGTGCGGGCGGTAGTGGCGCGGGCCCTGCGCCCGGCCAGTGCCGCGCTGGCCGGCCAGGTTTACTTGCACCTGGAGTTGAATGAAGTGGGCGCGGTGCGCGCCAGCTACCTGCTGCCGCCGCCCCGCAACACGCCGGCCGCCAACCTGGCCCGCCATACGGACGTGCAGGCCCTGGCCCAGCAACTAGCCAAGCGCCTGACCCCGTGGCAAATACCACCCAACACCGGCTCCTACCAAGGCCCTACCGTACTCAATACCCTGAACGTGCCCCTGACATTTGGAGCTGGCGCACCTGCCGCCCCGCTCAGCTACAGCGACGAGATGCCCACGTTTCGGCTGGCCGGCAGCCGGCCCGGCGGCACCGCAATTTTTTCCTTGGTCAGCCTGTTGCAGCGGCAGATTCTATTTCCAGCCACCGACATCCGCAACCGCGTATCGGGCACCGTGTATGCCTACCTGGAGGTGAGTGCAACCGGCGTGGTCGAGCAGCGCCGCATCGTGGGCAGCCTCAGCCCTACCCTCGATGCCGAGGTGCTGCGCGTGCTTGAGCTGGTACCTACGGCCAGCACGCCACCCCGCCAGGCAGGCCGCCCGGTGCGGGTGGGCTACGTGCTGCCGTTCAACTTCAAAACGATTTAGAGCATTCAGTAGCCTACCCTTCCCCAAACGCCGCGCCGGCCAGCGCCAGCACGGCACGGCGCGTGGCCTCGGGCTGCTCCAGGTAGGCCTGGTGGCCGCTGCCTTCGAGGAAGAGCGCCGAGGCCACGGGCGCCAGCGCGGCCTGGGCCACCGAGTCGGCCAGGGGCACGGCTACGTCGTGCTTGCCGGCCACCAGCAGCACCGGAAACCGGGCGGTGCGCAGCACGGTGGTGCGGTCGGGCCGGGCGGCCATGGCGCGCAGGGCCCCGGCAATAGTGGCCTCGGGCGTGGCCTTGCCGATGTCTTCGAGCAGGGCCAGGGCTTCGGGCAGGCGGTCGCGGTTGGCGGGGGCAAACAGCGGGCGCACAAAGCTTTCCATGAATTTAAACAGGCCGTGACGCTCCACGAAGCCAATATTTTTCTCGCGGTTTTGGCGCTTCTCGTCGGTGTCGGGCCGGGCCGTGGAATTGATGAGGGCCAGGCCGGCCACGCGGTCGGGGTAGCGCTCGGCCAGGGCCAGGGCCACGTAGCCACCCATGCTGTGGCCCACCACCAGCACCGGGCCAGTGGCACCTTTCTGGTCGAGGTAGCTCACCACGTAGCGCGCCTGTGCCTCCATGCTGAAATCGGGCACGGCGGCACGGTTGGTGCCGTGGCCCAGCAGGTTGGGCGTGAGCAGGCGGTAGGCGGCCGGAAAGGGCCGGGTAAACTCGGTCCAGACTTCGCGGCTTTCGGCAAAGCCGTGCAAAAACAGGATGGTGGGCGCGGTGGGCAACATGGCGAACGGGTACCTTGCGGACGGCAAGCTTAATTCGCCAAAACTACGGGATGATTTCACGCCAACGCTACCCTTTTTTATTCGCGGCCGGCCTGGGCCTGACGTTTGCGCTGGTGTCGCGCTACCTGTTTGACGACCAGCTGGGCGACCGGGCCGGGGGCCTGCTCACCATCAGCTTTTTGCTGCTGGTGCCGCTGGCGCTGGGGGCCATCACGGCGCACTTCCTGCCCGGCGGGCGCACGTTCTGGCGCATGTGCGGAGCGCCCTGGCTCACCTTGCTGCTGTTCGGCTTTACCACGATACTCTTTCATTTAGAAGGGCTTATCTGCCTCCTCATCATCGGGCCCGTCTTTTTTGTGCTGGCCTCCATGGGCGCCTTGATTTATACCAGCGTGGTAGACCTGCTGCCGCCCCGGGGCGATAAAACGCTGGTAGTGGCGGCGTTCGCGGTGCTGCCTTTCGTGGCCATTACCGTCGAAAACCGCTTCGACAACCCCGATAGCTTTCGGCGCATCGAAAACACGGTGGAGATAAACGCCCCGGCCGCCGTGGTGTGGCGGCACATCATTCGGGTAGCGCCCATTCAGGCCGCCGATTTGGGTGCTAGTATTATCGACGACATTGGTTTCCCGCGGCCCATCGAGGCCACGCTCACCCACGAGGGCGTGGGCGGCGTGCGCCACGCCACCTTCGAGCGCGGCGTCGAGTTTATCGAAACCGTGGACGAGTGGCGTCCCCTCAAGCGCCTGTCGTTCAGCATTTTGCCCAATACGGCTACCATTCCGCCCACTACCTTTGATGAGCACGTTATCGTGGGCGGGCGGTTTTTCGACGTGCTGCGCGGCACCTACGAACTGCGGCCTGCCGGCCCTGGCCGCACCCTGCTGGTGCTGCACAGCCAGCAGCGCCTCAGCACCCACCTCAACTGGTACGCCGGCCTGTGGACGGGCTTCGTGATGAGCGAAATCCAGGGCCGCATCCTGGGCGTGCTCAAGCGCCGCTGCGAGGCACCGGGCGCTTAGCGGCTGGCAGCCCTGGGCTGGCCTAAGGTCTTCTTAAGCAACCTTCACCGGCCGTTCGCAGTTGGGAGAATTGCTGCCTCACCAATTCCTAATCCGCCTAAATTCCCTTTACTGATGAAATCCTTTTCCCCCCGCCTACTGCTCGCCGTGCCCGCCCTGGCGGCCGGCCTGGCCCTCGTGGCCAGCCGCCCCACCGCGCCCACCATCGCCCCCGACCCCGACAACGCCGGCCTGAAGCTGCCCGCCGGCTTCGGAGCGCTTAAAGTGGCCGAAACCGGGGCCAAAGCCCGCCACATCGCCATCACGCCCCAGGGCATCATCTACGTGAAGCTGGCCAAGGTGAAAGACGGCAAGGGCGTGCTGGTGCTCCACAGCCAGCCCACTGGCAAAGCCACCGTCACGGGCGGCTTTGGTGACTACGGCGGCACGGGCATGTACGAGAAGAATGGTTACCTCTACGCCTCTTCCGATTACGCCGTGTACCGCTACAAGCTCGATGCCAAGGGCGAAGTAGCCGACCCCAGCAAGCCCGAGCTGCTGGTGCGCGGCCTCAAAGTAGGCAGCCAGCACGAGACGAAGTCTATTGTACTGGATAATGCTGACAACCTGTACGTTAATATCGGAGCCTACGCCAACGCCTGCCAGGAGCAGGACCGCACGCGCGACTCGAAAGGCATTCCCAACTGCCCCATTCTGGACTCGGCCGCCGGCATCTGGCAGTTTAAGGCCGACCGCCTCAACCAGCGCTACCCCGAGGGCACGCGCTACGCCACCGGCCTGCGCAACGTGGTGGGCCTCGACTGGAACCAGCAAGATAACCAGCTCTTTGTGATGCAGCACGGCCGCGACCAGCTGCACGACAACTGGCCCGCCCTCTACACCGACCAGCAGTCGGCCCAGCTGCCCGCCGAGTGCATGTTTGCCCTCACCAAGGGCGCCAATGCCGGCTGGCCCTACACCTACTACGACCCCCAGCGCAAGGAAGTAATGCAGGGCCCCGAGTACGGCGGCGATGGCAAAACGCCCGCCAAAGGCGACTACATTAAGCCCGCCGCGGCCTTCCCCGCCCACATGGCCCCCAACGGCCTGCTCTTCTACACCGGCACCATGTTTCCGGCCAAGTACCGCAACGGCGCGTTCATCGCCTTCCACGGCTCCTGGAACCGCGCCCCCGAGCCCCAGGCGGGCTACTACGTAGTGTTTCAGCCCTTTAAGGATGGCAAGCCCAGCGGCCAGTGGGAAGTATTTGCCGATAACTTCGCGGGCTCGGCGGCCAAAACGGCCAGCGGCCGCGCCGACCACCGCCCCTGCGGCCTTGCCCAGGCCCCCGACGGCTCGCTCTACGTCACCGACGACACCAAGGGCACCATCTACCGCATCGTGTACACGGCCAAGAAATCATAATGAGCAAGCAAATTTTTCTGGCTACCGCGCTGGCTTTCGGCGCGTTATCGCTGCAAGCGCAGCACCGCCCTACCCCTAAAGCCAAGGTCAAAACCGCCGCCAATCCGGCCCTCACGGCCTCCCTCACCCGCGGCGCGGTGGTGTACAAAAACGTGTGCATCACCTGCCACATGGCCGATGGTGGCGGCGTGCCCAACATGAACCCACCGCTCACCAAAACCGAATACGTGCTCGGCGACAAAACCCGCCTGGCCCACATCGTGCTGGCCGGTCTGGCCGAGCCCATCGAAATCGACGGCAACGACTACAAGCAGCACATGCCCGCCCAGGCCTACCTCACCGACCAGCAGGTGGCCGACGTGCTCACCTACGTGCGCAACAACTTCGGCAACAAAGCCAGCGCCGTGCAGGTAGCCGAGGTAAAAGCCGTGCGCGACAAGCTACCGAAGTAGCTGCTACTCAGATGCTACACGCGGCGGCCCTGGCAACGGGGCCGCCGCGTTGTATTTTTAGCCCCCTCCTATTTCCTCCCGCCATGAACGAGCAGCTGATTGTCAAGAACTTCGGACCCATCAAAGACGCCACGGTGGACTTTAAGCGGGTCACGGTTTTCATTGGGCCAACGGGCGGGGGCAAGAGTACGCTGGCGAAGCTAGCGGCCATTTTTCATACTTCTCTTTATAACAAAAGTCTTAATACCCCTTCGCAAAAAGAAGACTGCTTACACGATTATAACCTTTCGGAATTCATGGGTAGAAACCCAATGGCCTCATTGAAATCTAGCGAATTGTTCAAATCTTTATTATTTGTAGAGGGCCAAATTGCTGTAAGATTAGAAAATGATAGGGATGAATTTGCTTTTGATTATAAAAAGTCACAAAATCTAGTTGATGAGGCTCGTAACTTATTAGAAAAATTACATCCTGATTTACATAATGAGGACAGAATTAAAATTATAAAAAATATAAATGACTTACTTGACCAAGCCAGCGTCAGTAGAAATAAAACATTAAAAGCGGGAGAACTTGCTTTTAAATCATTGCCCTTATACATTCCTTCTGACCGCGCATTTGTATCATCTATAAGCTCTTCGTTTGCTGGATTGATGCGCGACGATATTGGCTTACCTAAACCATTACTCAACTTTGCTAATGCTTTCTTCCAAGCACGAGATGAGATTTATAGCTTAGAAATAAATTTTTTGAACGTTGAATATCTCAGACACGACAATAAGGACTACGTAAGCTTTTCAAGCCACGGAAAACAAGCTTCTCTCCAATTAAATGAAACCGCCAGCGGTATCCAATCCGTCACGCCGCTGCTAGTGCTGCTAGAGCACCTGAGTCGCAACACCGAACAGGCGCAAAGCTTCATCATCGAAGAGCCGGAGCTAAACCTCTACCCCACCGCCCAACAAGGGCTGCTGAACTGGCTGGTGGAGAAATGTACCAAAGGCGACAACGACCTGACTATCACCACGCACAGCCCCTATATCTTATCCAGCTGCAATCTGCTGCTGGAGGCCTACAAAGTGGCCCAGCTACGCCCCGACTTGGAGGACGAGATAGCCGCTATCGTACCAAAAGCATGTTGGCTGAACCCCGACGAATTTGCCGCTTACTATGTAGCCGATGGCACGGTGAAACCCATTACCGACGAGCGCACGCACCTTATTGGCGGTAATGAGTTAGATGCTGTATCGGGTGATATTTCGGATAGCTTCCACAAATTATTACGCCTGCAAAAACAAAAATCGCAGTCCGTCTAATGGAAAACGCCATTAAGCGACGCTATACGCATTGTCGCCAAAATAATTGCGTACAAACTTGCCCTAGCGGCAGCAGTAACTACGAAGACCCCACCATTGGCTGCGTTCAATTAGCAACGGGTGATTATGACGAAGAGCGCCACTTTACTGTGCATACCAATGGGCAGCAAGCTGTCACCTTGGTTGCTATTGACAAATGCCTTATTGGCCAGGGCCCAACTAAACCCAAGCGTTGCGATTGCGCTTTTTATACGTCTGATAAAATTGCTTTCGTAGAATTCAAGCTGCGTCCCCCAGAACGCGAACGGCAAGAAGACACTCGACAGGACAAGCGACTAGCAGAAGCAGCCGAGCAATTGATTGCCAGCATTAAATCGTTTGAGGCCGAAGGCTTCATCACGACGCACGAAGTGGAAGCATATGCACACGTTGGCTTCCAGCCAATTATTCCGGCCCCTACCACCACGCTGACTAACTTGGCAACGCTGATAAATGCTGAAACTGAAAGCTTCGTTGATTTTTTTGCTACAAACGAAGTGACGCTTTAAGCTTGGTCGCCCACAACCTTTTGCCCCGCCCTAGCTTATAAAAGCTGTACCTACACAGTTTTACTTCAACAGCTATGGCCTCCGAATTCCGCCGCATATTTCAGGTTATTGATGGCAACAAGAAGCTCGTCGGCGACGGCTTCGACGTGACCAGCCCCATGCCGGGGCCGCGCATCCGGCAGCTGAGTCCCTACCTGCTCATCGACCACATCGGGCCCATGCAGATTGCGCCCACCGACACGCCGCTGGGCTCGCCACCCCACCCCCACCGCGGCTTCGAAACCGTGACCGTGGTGTATGACGGCCACCTGGCCCACCGCGACACGGCCGGCCACGACGGCAGCATCGGCCCCGGCGATGTGCAGTGGATGACCGCCGGCGCGGGTCTGCGCCACGCCGAGATGTACGACCGCGACTTTGCCCGGCGCGGCGGCACCCTGGAGCTGCTGCAACTGTGGGTAAACATGCCCAAGGCCGACAAGCTGGTGCCGCCCAAGTACCAGGAACTGCTGACCGCCGCCATCCCCCGCGTGCCGCTGCCCGATGGCCAAAGCAGCATCCGCGTAATCGCGGGCAGCTACGGCGGGGCCACCGGTCCGGCCAGCACGTTTTCGCCCATCACCCTGCTGGACTTACACTTAGCCCAGGGGGCTGACTTTGTACTCACGCTGCCCGCTGCCTACAACGTGGGCCTCTACGTAGTGCGCGGCGCGGTGCTGGTGAATGGCGACCGGCCCGCCAAAACCCAGCAGCTCGTAGTGCTGGGCTGGAATTCGACCGACGTGCAGCTCACCTCTACCGAAGACAGCCTTGTGCTGGTGCTGGCCGGCGCGCCCATCGAAGAGCCGCTGGCTACCTACGGCCCCTTCGTGATGAATACCAACGAGGAGCTGATGGCCGCCATTGCCGACTTCGAGAGCGGCAACATGGGTAAATTTCCGGAGGACGAGTAGCGCTAGCGGGCAGTTTGTTAGGGTTTTAATCGTTGTCATGCTGACGAAGGAAGCATCCTATCAGGATAGAACGGCTTGTTCTACCCTCATAGGATGCTTCCTTCGTCAGCATGACAGATGTCTGAGGACCAACCTCCACACAACCCGTATCCTGCTTTGCGGGTACTCACTACCTCACCCTACCTACCCAACTCATGAACAACGACTTTGCTTCCACTACTTCCCGCCGCGCGTTCATGCGCACGCTTTCGCTGGGGGCGGGCGCTACGCTGGCGGGCACCGCAGCGCTGGCGGGGCCGCTGGGCTGGCTGGCACCCGAGCGCAAGCTGGGCGTAGCGCTGGTGGGCCTGGGTAATTACAGCAAGGGCCAGCTGGCCCCGGCGTTGCAGCAAACCAAGTACTGCCAATTGGCGGGCATCGTGACGGGCTCGCCAGAGAAGGCGGCGCAGTGGCAAAAGCAGTACGGTCTGCCAGCCAAGAACTGCTACGACTATAAAACCTTCGACCGAATAATTGCTAACCCCGCCATCGACATTGTGTACGTGGTGCTGCCCAATGCCCTGCACGCCGAGTACGTGGTGCGAGCCGCGCAGGCCGGCAAGCATGTCATTTGCGAGAAGCCGCTGGCCACCACGGCCGCCGATGCGCGCCAGATGATTGCGGCTATGAAAAAGGCGGGCAAGCAGTTCAGCGTGGGCTACCGGCTGCACTTCGAGCCGCACAATCAAGCCATGATGCGCCTAGGCCAAACGCAGGCATACGGCAACATCACCCACCTGGCGGCCGACAACGGCTTCAAATTCGACAGCGGCAGCACGCCCTGGCGCGTGAATAAAAAGCTGAGCGGCGGCGGCCCGCTCATGGATATGGGCATTTATTGCCTGCAAGGCTGCCTCTACACCAAGGGCCAGGTACCCATCGCCATCACCTCGGCCAAGCTAGCGCCCGAAACTGGCACCGGCTACTTCAAAGAGGTGGAGGCGGGCCTGAGTTGGCAAATGCAGTTTGCCGATGGCTCGGTGGCCGATTGCCGCACCAGCTATGCCCAAAACCTAGAAGGCCGCCTGCGTGCCGATGCCACCAACGGCTGGCTGGAGCTAGAGCCAGCCTACGGCTACGGTGGTCTGGCGGGCAAAACCAGCAAAAACGACGGCCTGCTCAATCTCCCCAATATCAACCAGCAAGCGGCCCAGATGGACGACTTCGCGCAGTGCGTGCTGCAAAACAAGCCCACCCGCGTGCCCGGCGAAATGGGCCTGCGCGATGTGCAGCTGCTCGAAGCCATCTACCGCGCCGCCGAAACCGGCCAGTCCATCTCAACTAAAGACGTAGTGCAGCTCATCGACCGCAGCAACGGTAAGTAGCGCGGACTCTGTGAGTCCGCGCGTGGGTCGTTCCGCATCGTTCTACGCGCGGACTCGCAGAGTCCACGCTACCTACTTAGCCGGTACCGGGAACCGCGCAAACACGTCAGCTACACCCTTATCAATCTGCTTGGAAGCCCGAGCAGGAGTGCGCGAGAGCACAGTGGAAGTGGTGCCCTGCCACACCAGCTCTTTGCGGGCAGCATCAACCAGGTCGATGGTGGCGGTACCTTCTTGATATTGATTCACAGGCACTTCGCCTGCCTGCCAGTGGTAGTTGCGCTGGCCGATGTAGTTACGCAGGCCATCCTGCCGGAAGTTAGTTTCGCGCGTTTGCACGCGCTGCTCAGTGGTAAGGCCGATGTTCACCCACAGGTCGGGCTGGTCGGCTTTCTGGAAGCCGCGGGCCTCCATTTCGCGCGTCACGGCCCGCTTGAGGTCGAAAATGTTGGAGCCTGAGCTTATAAAAGTCGAGTCGTTGCGGGCAATGGCGTCCATGAAGTTATAAGTCTTGTACTGCGCCAGGTTCACGCCCGGCCGGCTGTCGGTGCGCGTCACCTGCTCGGAGGAGCAGGCAGCCAGGCCCAGCGCCAGGCCAAGCAGGGGTTTCTGGAGGAAGCGGAGCAGCGTGGGCATGGGCGGGCAAGGTAGAAAACCAGGAAAAGCAAGAAGCCGGTTAGCGTTGCTAACCGGCTTCTTCTAACGCTCGAAAACCCGCCCGCGTTACGCGGCCTTGATTTTATCGAGCGTGGCCATGTCTTCGGCAGAGAGGTGAATATCAGCCGTTTTCATATTTTCTTCTAGGTGCTTTACTTTGGAAGTGCCGGGAATGAGCAGGATATTGGGCGAGTGGTGCAGCAGCCAGCTCAGGGCAATTTGCTGCTGGGTAGCGCCGTGCTTCTGAGCTAGTTGGTCGAGAGCCGCCAAGGCTTCCTTATTGCCGCCCGAGAGCGGGTACCACGGAATGAACGCCATGTTTTGCTCACGGGTGTAGTCGAGTACGGCTTCCCACTTGCGGTTATCAACCGAGTACATGTTCTGCACCGACACCACTTCGAAAAACTCCTGCGCCTTCTTAATTTGGTCTACATCAACTTCCGAGAGGCCAATGTGCTTAATCAGGCCATCCTGCTGCGCTTTTTTCAGGAAATTGAATGTGTCCTCCACCGGCACGTTAGGGTCGATGCGGTGCAGTTGGTACAAGTCAATCTGCTCGACTTTCAGGCGCTGGAGGCTGCCGTGCAGGGCTTCCTCCAGGTGCTTGGGGCTGGCATCAACGGGCCACTGGTTGGGGCCGGTGCGCAGCAAGCCGCCCTTGGTGCCAATAACGACGCCCTTATCGGTGTAGGGGTACAGCGCTTCGGCAATCAGCTCTTCCGACACATTCGGGCCGTAGCTGTCGGCGGTGTCAATGAAATCGACGCCCAGCTCCACGGCGCGCTTCAGCACCCGGATGGCTTCGGCCCGGTCCTGGGGCGGGCCCCAAATGCCGTCGCCGGTGATGCGCATGGCCCCGTAGCCGAGGCGCTTTACGGTGAGGTCGCCGCCGATGGTGAACGTAGCGGGGTAGGTTGCGGTGGTAGTTGCCATTTGTGGAAAATCTTGTTGGTAAGAGAGTTAACTAGCTGCTAATGTTATACAGAACTTACGCAAAATCAGTTGTCATTGCGAGCGCAACGCAGTGGAGCGCGGCAATCGCACCAAAACGATATTCGAACGACTCGTTCTAGTGCGATTGCTTCGCTATGCTCGCAATGACAACCGCTTTTGCGTAAGTATTAGTCAGATAAGACAACCAAATCCGGCTATTGTTTGCCTCCGCAGTTGACGCAAAAAAGCCCCGTAGCTGCCGCTACGGGGCTTTTATAAGTTATAAAGAGTGCCTAGCTCAACACCGTCTCGCGCGGTTCGGCAGCCACTTTGGCCCCCATTTCGCGCACGGCCTGAGCAATGCCGACGGCATCGAAGCCGCACTCTTTGTAGAGCTGGTCTTGCGAGCCGTGCTCTACCACGCGGTCGGGGATGCCGAGGCGGCGCACGGACAGGTACTGGCCGTGGTCGGCCAGGAATTCGAGCACGGCCGAGCCGAAGCCGCCTTGCAGGCAGCCGTCTTCCACGGTCACGATGGCGCGGTAGCGGCGGGCCACGGCCAGCAGCATTTCCTCGTCGAGCGGCTTGCAGAAGCGCATGTCGTAGTGGCCCACGTCGAAGCCCTCTGCGGCAAGCGCAGCGGCGGCCTTTACCGCGTAATTGCCGATGTGGCCGATGGTGAGCACAGCCACGCCGCCCGCTTCGCCCTCATGCACCACGCGGCCCGTGCCGATAGCCACGCGCTGCAGCGGCGTGTGCCACTCGGGCATCACGCCCTCGCCGCGCGGGTAGCGGATGCTGAACGGACCAGCATTTTCGGGCAGCTGCGCGGTGTACATGAGGTTGCGCAGTTCCTGCTCGTTCATCGGGGCCGAAACCACGATGTTGGGGATGCAGCGCATGTAGGCCAGGTCGTAGCAGCCGTGGTGCGTGGGGCCGTCGGCCCCGGCGAAGCCGGCGCGGTCGAGGCAGAACACTACGTGCAGGTTTTGCAGGGCCACATCGTGCACCACCTGGTCGTAGCCGCGCTGCATAAACGACGAGTAGATGTTGCAAAACGGCACCATGCCCTGGGTGGCCAGGCCCGCCGAAAACGTAACGGCGTGCTGCTCGGCAATGCCCACGTCGAAGGCGCGCTCGGGCATGGCGGCCATCATAATATTCAGCGAAGAGCCGCTGGGCATGGCGGGCGTCACGCCCATTATCTTGTCGTTGGCCTGGGCCAGCTCCAGCAGCGTGTGGCCAAATACGTCCTGGTACTTGGGCGGCTGCGGCTTGTCGGGGACTTTAGTGAAAATCTCGCCGGTAATCTTGTCAAACAGGCCCGGCGCATGCCACAGCGTCTGGTCTTTTTCGGCCAGCGCGTAGCCCTTGCCCTTCACGGTCACGCAGTGCAGCAGCTTGGGGCCGGGAATGGACTTGAGGTCGTTCAGCACTTCGACCAGGTGCTGCACGTCGTGGCCATCGACGGGCCCGAAGTAGCGGAAATTCAGTGCCTCGAATAAGTTACTCTGCTTCAGCAAAGTAGCCTTCATGGCGGCCTCTACTTTGCGGGCAATCTGCTGGGGGTTGGGGCCAAACTTGCTGAGCTTGCCCAGCACGTTCCACAGCTCGTCGCGCACTTTGTTGTAGGTGCGCGAGGTGGTGATGTCGGTAAGATACTCCTTGAGCGCGCCCACGTTGGGGTCGATGCTCATGCAGTTGTCGTTGAGCACGACAATCATGTTGTTGCGCATGGCCCCGGCCTGGTTGAGGGCCTCGAAGCTCATGCCGGCCGTCATCGAGCCATCGCCTATTACGGCAATATGCTGGCGGTCAAACTCTTTCTTGTAATCAGAGGCCACCGACATGCCCAGCGCCGCCCCGATGCTGGTGCTGCTGTGGCCCACCCCGAAGGCGTCGTACTTGCTTTCCGTCATCTTCGGGAAGCCCGACATGCCGCCGTAGCGGCGGTTGGTGGGGAAGCGGTCGCGCCGGCCGGTCAGTATTTTGTGGCCGTAGGCCTGGTGGCCCACATCCCACACCAGTTGGTCGTAGGGCGTGTTGAAGACGTAGTGCAAGGCCACCGTGAGTTCGACCACGCCCAGCGAGGCCCCGAAGTGCCCGCCGTAGATGCTCACCGTGTCGATGATGAACTCGCGCAGCTCGGTGCTGACTTGCACTAACTGCTCGGGGGCGAGCTTTTTAAGGTCGTCGGGCGAGGATATCGCCGCCAGGAGCGGGCCGGGTTCAATTATCATCGGGGCAGGCAGTAGAGGGGAGCGGCATAGCAACCGCGGGGCGAGCTAAAAGATTGGCCGGCCGACCTCAAAGATACGGCAACAGTGCGCGGACGGTTGTATATAACCGACCTTTGCCCGCCCCGCGCAAAGGTCGAGCCAAGTGGCTTGGTCGGGACAATAGCGGGCCCGGCCGATGAATTAGGCGGGCTGGCCCGTAGCCACTGCAACCATTGTCAGCCGTTTGCGCACTTTGGCCGTTATGAATTTTATGAACAAGACTACTCTCCCGCTTTCGGGGCTTTTAGCTGCTACGCTCATTGGCAGCCCGTTACTGAGCTTCGGCCAGGCTGGGGGCCGGCCGGCGGCCGCGCCGGCCGCCGCTACCGCACCGCGTAGCACGGGCCGCGTCACGGGCACCATCACCGATGCGGCCAATGGCAAGCCGGTGTCGTACGCCTCGGTGGCCGTCATTAATCCCGCCACCAACAGCGCCGTGAACGGCGGCGTGGCCGGCGACGATGGCAAGTTTGTGCTTCCCGTGCCGGCCGGCACCTACCGCGTCGAGGTCAGCTTTATCGGCTACCAAACGCAGGTGAAAAACGGCCTGGTGGTAGCGCCCGGCGGCACCGTAGCGCTGGGCAATATTGTACTGGCTGGCGCTGCTCAAAAGCTGGCTGAAGTAGTGGTAACCGGCAAGAAGCCCCTCATTGAGGAGCGCGTGGACCGCACCATCTACAACGCCGATGTGGACAAAACCACGGCCGGCGGCGATGCCACCGACGTGCTCAAGCGCGTGCCGCTGCTGAGCGTAGACCTCGATGGCAACGTGAGCCTGCGCGGCTCCAGCAACATCCGGGTGCTCATTAACAACAAGCCCTCGACCATCGCCGCCAGCAGCGTGGCCGACGCGCTCAAGCAGATTCCGGCCGACCAGATTCAGACGGTGGAAGTAATTACCTCACCTTCAGCTAAGTATGATGCCGAGGGTTCGGGCGGGATTATAAACATCGTTACGAAGACCAACAACCTGCGCGGCGGCTCGCTGGGCGTGAACGTGAGCACCGGCCTGCGGGCCAGCAACCTGGGCCTGAACGGCAACTACCGCAACGGCAAGTTTGGCGTGAGCCTGGGCGGCTTTGGGCGGGCTAGCTATAACCAGCCGGGCAGCTTCGACAATTCGCAAACCAGCGTGGCGCTAGCCAACAGCACGAATGGCACCACAAGAGCCGGCGACCGCACCACCACCGCGCAAAATGCTGATACCCGTCGCAACGACGCCTTTGGGCGCTACACGCTGGGCCTCACCTACGATTTCGACAAGCACAACTCGCTGGCCGGCTCGCTGGCCTACGGCATTCGCAACTCTGACAACTACCAGGATGGCCTGCTGAGCCGCATCGCTACCAACAGCGGAGCCCTAACCCCCAACTCCTTGCGCGATGTGCATTCGACCAATAACTCGAACACCATCGACGCCAGCCTCAATTACACCCACACCTACGAAAAGGAGCAGCGCGAACTGAGCGTGCTCACGCTGTTCAGCCGCAACAACCAGACAAACAACTTTACTAACAGTGTTTTCAACCCTGCCGACCTGACCAAGAATACGTTTATCGGCCAGTTGGGTAACAATAACGACAGCTACAACGAGGAGTACACCGGCCAGATTGACTACCAGACGCCTACCGTCAAAAACCAGTTGCTGGAGTTTGGGGCCAAGGACATTGTGCGCCGCGTAAACAGCGACTACAGCTACTTCTACGACGCCGCGCTGCAACCCGCCGCCGGTAGCGCCTCGCTCAACAACTCGTTTCGCTACCGCCAGAACGTGGCTGCCGGCTACGTCACCTACACCTTGGGGCTGCCCAAAGGCTTCACGCTGAAGCCAGGTGTACGCTTTGAATACACCACCATCTCGGCCGATTTCAGCAATGGCCAGGGCGTGCTCACTAACGCCAACATTCCCGACTACGGGGTGCTGGTGCCCAGCGTGAACCTCTCGCGTAAGCTGGAGAATGGCAACGTGGTGAAGCTCTCGTACAACCGCCGCATTCAGCGCCCGTCGCTGCAATTTTTGAACCCTAACATTCAGGCCAGCAACCCGTTGAATGCGTCGGCCGGCAACCCGCTGCTGCGTCCCGAGTACACCAACAACTACGAGCTGGGCTACAGCACCACCGTCAAGCAGAAGGTCAACCTGAACCTGACGGCTTTTGTGCGCAACACTACGGGCGCCATCCAAACGGTGCGGGTGCCGCTGCCCGACTCGCTCAACCCCAACCGCATTCAGGGCGCGCTGCTGAGCACCTTCCAGAACGCGGGTACCGAGAACGCCTACGGCGGCAGCCTCTTCGCGGGCACCAACTCGGGCAAGCTCTCGCTCAATGGCAGCGTGGACGTGTACTACGCCGTGCTGCGCAACAACGACCCCAGCGTGCTCTACAACTCCAGCAACAAGGGCACCGTAACCAATGCCCGCGCCTTCGGCTCGTATGACCTGGGCAAGAGCTATTCGTTGCAGCTGTTTGCCTTTTACCGGGGCCAGCAAGTGCAGCTGCAAGGCTTCCAAAGCGGCTTTGGCATCTACAGCCTGAGCTTGCAGAAAAGCTTCGCCGAGAAGCGCGGCAGCATTGGCTTCGGAGCTGAGAACTTCTTCAACGGCACCCGGCGCATTCGCACCGACGTGGCCACGCCCTACGTGGACAGCTACGCCTACAACGGCGTAAACGTGCCCATCAACGGCCCGCTGCTGACGCAGAACAGCACCAACCTCAGCCAGGCGCTCAACTTCAAGATTAACTTCAGCTACCGCATCGGCAAGCTCACGGCCGGCGACACCGGCCGCCGCGGCAAAAACGTGAACAACGACGACCTCAAAGAAGGCGGCGACGCGGGCGGCGGCCTCGGCGGCGGCGGCGACACGGGCGGCGGCCAAGGCGGTGCGGGTGGCGGCGGCGGCCGTCCCAGCGGTGCGGGGCAGCGCCCCGCCGGCACCGGCCAGCGCCCAGGTGGCATCCCCGGCACCGGCCGCCCAGCCAGCGCTACCGATTCCACGCGCCGCGCCATTCCGGCCGACTCGCTCCAGCAGCTGCGCAATCAGCCCACCCTGCCCAACGGCGCGGCCGGCCAGCCCACCCCCACGCCCGGCGTAGCGGTGCCCGCCACCCCGGCCGATGGCACCACGACCCAGCCCGCCGCGTCACCGGCCCTCAAGCCCAACGGCACGCCTTCGCCGGTGGGCCCGCCCTCACCGGGCACTACCTCGCCCAGCGGCATCACGCCGGCCGGTAGCACCGGCGGGCGGCCGTAACGGCAAGTGCTTGGTTAACAATTATTTTTTGAATGCCCGGTTGCTCCTGCAACCGGGCATTTTTATTGCAAGCCGGAGGCGGAGAAATATGATGGGCCAACTGCATTGAGTTGCCGGGTGCTACCCCGCCCCGGTGGGCCACCGTATTTTTGCCCGACCTTCCCCCTGCCTATGCCCCTACCCGCCCCCCCGCCACCGCCCGCCGCCCGCCCCGAAGCCGACCTGATGTGGCAGCTGCGGCCGTCGCGCATTGTGCTGCCGGCCCTCATCGGCCTGAGCGTGGTGGCGTTCCTGTTCTGGCGCTCGTACAAGCCCGGCGACCTCGCGCCACTGGCCGATGCCAAGTGGGAGTGGCTGGTAATCACGCTGTTGGTGCTGTGGGCGCGTGACCTGGGCTACATCTACCGCATCCGGGGCATTGCCGAGGGCGAGCTGAACTGGCGGCAGTCGTTTGGGGTGATTGTGGTGTGGGAGTTTGCCTCCTGCGTGCTGCCCTCGGCGGCGGGCGGCACGGCGGCGGCCCCGGTCATTCTCGCCCGCGAGGGCATTCCGCTGGGTAAAGCCATCGCCTACACTATCGTGACGGCTTTTCTCGACAACCTCTACTACGTGCTGATGGTGCCACTGGTAGTGTGGCTGGCCGGCGATGGCCTCTACCCCCAAGGCCTGCAATCGGCGTTTGTGCAAACGCTGCGGGCCATTTTCATCTTCAGCTACGTGGCCGTGTCGGCCTATTCGGCCTTGCTGATGTACGCGCTCTTTATCAACCCGCGCTCGGTGCGGCGGCTGCTGGTGCGGCTGACTTCGTTGCGGGTGCTGCGGCGGTTTCGGCGGCTGGCCTACCGCCAGGGCCAGGAAATGGTGCTGGCATCCAGGCACTTGCAGGGCGCGGGCGCGGCCTACTGGTGGCGCGCCAGCCTAAGCACGGTCTTCGTCTGGACGGCCCGCTACGCCGTTATCGGCTGCCTCATTGCGGCCTTCACGCCCATGAACACGGGCACGTTCCTGTTCATTTTTGCCCGCAACATTACCTACAAAGTGGTGCTGCTGCTGGCCATCACGCCCGGCGGTGCGGGCATTGCGGAGGGCGCGTTTCCCACGTTTTTTGGGCGCTTTATGGGCACGGCGGCCATGACGAGCTTCCTGGTGCTGCTCTACCGCATCGTCACCTACTACTTCTACCTGGCGCTGGGCGTAGCCTACCTGCCGCGCTGGCTGGCCGGGGTGGGCCGCCAGCCGGGTAAATAAGTTAGTCCTTGCTGATTCGTACTATGCGTATTTATGAACTGTTAAAAGCGCTTTTTATCCGGCCCGGCCAACTTCCGTCCAGTGTGCCACCAGTTCCAGAAAGCCCGAAAATGCAGCTTTCTTCCATCGCTGTTATTAGTGCTGACCGGCAGGCTTACATAGCGAAACATCTGGCCGAGATTGATAAAGAAGTAGTATTGTTTGCACAAAGCTACCCTATTGACTTCAACGCTTTTCTGTACCGGCCGGCGGCTGCCGACTTCATTCGCCGGGAAGTATTGCCAATCAGAAACGGGGATATTCCAAATAATGCCTGCCTGGATAATAGCCACTGGCTAACAAAGAATTACCTCAACTTTCCCGGCCCCTTTTACACTGGTGAATCAGATACATGTGGCACGGGCGATGGCGAAGCACCGGCCAACGTGCTCTACGATGCGGACTACTGCGAATACGTTTTCGAGCAGCCCCAAAACTTTGCCGAGTTTCTATGCGTGCTCGATGCGGCGGCTGTCGAAGTGCTGGATAGCTATTCCTGCGACGGCAACGACCACTGGACAGTAGCGCTGTGCCGCGAGTGGTGGCGCGGCAAGCCCGAGATTGTCAGGCGCTTAAGCACCCCAGCTTTTCAAAAAACCAACGGCAGCCGCACCCAGCTCTACGTCGATTACCTGAACGGCACCGCCGAAACCGACCTGCGGCGCTACTGCTATTTTCTGGAAAACGGGGACTACCCCACCACGGAAGAAGTGGCCCTGACCACCCTCTAGGAAGCCCCCGCCCCCGGAAAGCGCTGGCAGCCTGAAACTGTTTGAGAATCCCGGGATAATCTTACCCCTTCAGCCAAAGCATTTACCCAGGCTATCTCTTTTATTGATAATGTATTACGGTTGGCTAGCCGGCCCTACCAACGGCCCACCCGGCCGCTGGTAGTCCGCCCAAAACTCGGGCCGGTAGGGCACAATAGGTCGCACAGCGGGAGCTTTCGCGCTCCCCTTCGGAGCAGGCCCGGGGGCCGCTCCCGCCTCGGGCAGCAGCCGGAAGTAGTGCTCCGTAAAGCTTTGGCTATAAAAGGCCCCACGACCGAGCGTGCGGCCGGCATTTAGGGTCTGGCCTAGGCTGCGGCGCACGTAGTAGCGCCCGTTGGCCGCCTTGGCATAATCAACCACGTGCGTGGTGCGGTCGGCCGTGAATAGATGCGGATAAATATGCGCCAATGCGTTTGAACGGCCCTGATTTTTGCGGGTAGTGGCATTGGTCGCCACTGTGTCGGCTTGCCACAGCGCCTCGTAGCGCAGCACGGCGTAGTCGCGGGCGCGCACTAGTAGCTGGCCCTGGTAGCCGCTCATCAGGTAGGTGCCGGTGCTGCGGTGGTCGCCGTGGCGAGCCGCGAAGCTGAGCACGTACAGCGTATCAGCCCCCTGCCGCCGCACGCTGTCGAGCTTCAGCACGAAGCGCCGGCCGGCGCGCCGGCCAAAGAGCGGCGAAGTTCGCACTGGGTCGGCCGCGCTAAGAGCCGACCCCTGCGTGCCGGTGTACAGGGCGGGCACGCTGAGCCAGGATACTACCCCCCCGCGCTCCGTAAGCACGTGCCGCTGCTCGGGTAGAAAGGTCACCCCATCCTCCTGCCCCATAAACCCCTTGGTGAAATGCCGGTAGCCGGCCGGCACCCGCAGGCGGCCCACCGTTTCGACTTCAGACCGCAGAGTATCGAAATTGCTAAGGCGCCGGTAAGTGTAGACCTCAGCAGCATAGTCCTGCTGCTCATAGTTTTGGGGAATATGCTTGACTATGCGTTGCAGAATCTCGGCTGCATTAAGGGGCCGGGTGCTGGCCACTTGCACCTCATAAAGGGCGTAGCTGGCGGGGGCGAGCAATACGGTCAGCTCCTCACTGCCGCGGGGCGACTGCACCGTGGCGACTTCATAGCCCAAGCTACTGACCTGCAACTCAGTAGGCCCCGGCAAGGCCAGCGAAAAGCGCCCCTGCGCATCGGCCACCGTGCCCTGCCCCTGCCCAGCTAGCTGCACCGAAGCGTAGGGCACCGGCTGTCGGCGGCGCTGGTCGAGCACTACGCCGCGCACCGTGCGCAACCCCGATACATCGGCCACCGCCACCGGGCGGCGCATGGTAGCCATGCCCCGGCCCGGTGCCGGGTTGAGCGAGCCCAGCCGCTGCCCGGCTAGCCCCGCCGTGGCAGCGGTATCGCCCTTGGCCAGCGCGGCTACGGCGGCGGTGCTATCGGCAGCCGCCAGGTGCGGCGGCTCTACACTGCGCAAAAACAGGAAGCCATCCACTACCTCGCTCCACGGGCCGGCCAGCGGCTGATAATCCAATGCATAGGTAGTGAGCTGGCGGCCGGGCGCGTCGTACCTGAGGCTCACGAAGGCATAGGGCGCATCGAGGGCCAGCAGGCTAGCCTCCAGGGTGCCGGGCGCGGGGGTGGGCACGGGCTGGCCAGCGGTGTTGGCCGGGCCGTGGGTGCCGCCACCCGCCAGGGTGCCTAGTATGTACACTTGGTTAGGCCCCAACGCCGCTTTCACGGCGCGGCCCATGGGACGGTAGGCCCGCAGCTCGTCGGTGCCCAGCACCTCTACGTGGTTAGCGAAGTGCGGCAGCGCGCCCCAGCACACCACTTTCTCGGTGGGGTGCTGTCGCAGGTACCACAGCAGGTTGTCCGCCATTTGGGCATCACGAGGGTTGCTGTCAGCGGCCACAAAGCTGGTCGCCGTTTTGTCGGTGAGGTTGTGGGTGGCGTAGTCGTGGGCCAATGCCCGCAGGCTGCGCAGGCACTGCTGCCAAAACACCGCCTCGGTGCGTCGCGCGGCAGCGGGCGCGGCGGTTGCCTGGCGCAGCAGTGGCTCGGCCTTGTCCAGCTCGGCCTCGAAGGCTGCCAGCGGCTGGGTGGGCGGCAGCGCAAAATGCTCTTGCATATAGCTGGTTGCCTCGCCCAGCAGTTCAAAATTGATGTCCTTAGCACCTTTGCCTTCCTCCAGAAAGTCCTCCAGGTCGTCGATTAAATCGTCGCTATAGTCGCCGGTCAGCTGCGAGTCAAACCCCATAATGCGCAACCCGTCGGGCCCCACCAGCGGCAGCACCGCCTGAAATTCCCGCGTGCTCGTCCAGATGGGAAATACGCTGCTTTGCAAGTTCTTAGGCACCGACTTGCCTACGCTAATTGCCCGCTGGGCCTTGTACAAGTCGAAGAAGCCACTTTCCATACCCAGCGTGGTGAAGCCCATGCGCTGCTGCAAAAAGGCCAGCAGCCGGGCCTTGGCCGCCAGCACATTGCCCTCGCCGTGCGTGGGCTCGCCCAAAAACACGACCCGTGCGCTCCCAATTTCAGCCCGCAAAAAATCCAGCTCAGCAAAGCTGGTATCGGCAGGGGCCACGCTGCGCAGGGCGCGCATGGGCACTGCCGCCGGAGCCTGCGCCCGCGCACCGACAGAAATTAACGCAGCTAAAAATCCTATAATCAACCTTTTACAACCAGCGTGCATGAGCGCAAATACTTAAATTAGCAGCGCTGCCTCTTCTCGGCAGCACCCCCTAAACTTCAAAATAAGCCGACGGCATATGCCGGACCACTATTACCAAAAAAGGCCCCACTCCGTTACCGAAGTGAGGCCTTTGAGCGGGCATAGGCCCTTCTAAAATCGTGGCTTACTTGCTTTTCAGCATCAGCTTGGCACCGCTGGTACCTACCAAAGTCAGTTTGTTGTCGGTCAGCGTTTCTACGTTAAAAGTGTTGCTGCTAGTGCTGCCTTCGGGCGTCATGGTGATGGTTTTGCCAGCCTGGTCAAACACGTACTTGCCGCTCTGCGAGCCAGCATAGGTGCCACCCGACGTAAAGCTGATTTCCATATTTTCATCGGCATCGCTCTGCTTCACTTTGTCGCCGGTGGCATCGGTTTGCTTGTCGGTCACCCAGGTCTTGCTGCTGGTGCCGTATAGCATATTAACGCCTTCTACCTTGCCTTTATCGCTGCCGCACGACGACACAACGAACAGAAAAGCCAACACGCTCAGCATGGAAGCGAAATAGGAGCGGAAGGATACAGGTGAAAAATTCATGGGGAAAAGAGTGAGGGTGAAAGAAAAGCCGTAACTGACTTCGGCTCTGCTTACGCACCGCTTTTTTTTTAGTTATATCTGGTAACCATCCCGCACCACCGCCGTAAAAAGCCACACGCCACCCAGCCCCGCTGCGGCAGCTATTCTTTCACACCCTAACCGCACTTGTCACATGGGCTTGCTCGATTTCTTGAATAACGAAGGTGATAAAAAGCCGGTTGATGCCACCCAGCCCGCTGCTGGCACCGATTTCTTCGGTAACAACAAACCCGCTGACGCCGCTGCCGGCACCGCCTATACCGTGGTAAGCGGCGACTCGCTCTCCCATATTGCCAAGCAACACTACGGCGACGCCGCCAAGTGGCACCAGATATACGAGGCCAATAAGGCCATCATCGGCAGTAACCCTGACCTAATTGAAGTAGGCCAGGAGTTAACCCTACCTAGTATCTAGGTACTTTTTGCAGAAAAAAGGTGAGAAAAGCCACTCCAGCATTGGGGTGGCCTTTTTATTTTTGTAGGATAAACCTTAGCTTACCAGTTGGGTGTGCGGTGAGCTTCAGCTTGCCGTTGTAAGCATACGGTAATGAGCATGTTATTACCCACGTCCTTGCGGTAGTATCCCGGCAAGCTGAAGCTTACCGCACATTTTTTCAATTGTCCTTGCATAGTTCGCGGCGCTGATTATCTTTGCCGTTACCAATCCGGTACTTTTCTGCAGCAGGCGGAATCGTTTTAGTAAGTTTTATACAGAAGCGGCGAGAGATTAGGCTCCGTGACCCGCTGGCAACCTTCACTCGCTGAAAGGTGCCAATTCCTACCCCGGCAGCTGCTTGTGCAGCCTGGGGGGCTATAAACCGAGTACCATGGCACACGCACCCCTCTTCCTCGCTTCCCAGCCCACTACTGCGCTTGCAGGCGGCTCCGGGTATTTTCTATCAGCCGCTTTAGCTAGCCCGGCCCTTTGCGCCCAGCGAATGCGAATGTGCTGTTGTTGCCAAGGATAACGCTTTCGGCGCTGTTTTCTCCTCTTTTCGTGGGTAGTATTTGTGCCGGCTGGCTCAGCCCCGGCATTGATTAATCGATGCGGTTGCTTAAATGCAAATTGCTGATTAACAAATACTTATAATATAAAATTCTTTTACGGAGTTTTACCGAAAAGCGAAACAGCCAACAGCACGGAGTTTGTCACAAACTTTTTTATCGTCGCTATTCCGCTTTGTCGCATGTCTGCTTTCATCCAGTCTCCCCCCGCTCCTACTACCGCTTTTCAGCACGAGCTGGCCGCCACGGCCCAGCACGTAGCCACGGCCCTGCCCCCGGCTGCTTCGCAAATCATTGACGGCGGCATTGCCACAGTAACCGCCGCCGGGCTCACCCAGCACGTGCTATCGGCCGGCCAGCTGGCCCCCGACTTCATCTTGCCCGCTGCCGACGGCCAGCCCCAGAGCTTGGCCGCGCTACTGGCGCAGGGGCCGGTAGTGCTCGCTTTTTACCGCGGCAACTGGTGCCCCTACTGCAACGTGCAGCTGCGCGCCTACCAGCAGGCCCTGCCCGAGCTGGCCCTGCGCGGAGCCACGCTGGTGGCCGTGTCGCCCCAGGTACCCGCGCTTAGCAGCCTCACGGCCAGCGAGAAAAAGCTGGCCTTCCCAGTGCTCAGCGACGTGGGCAACGTGGTAGCCCGGCAGTATGGCCTGGCCTACGGCGTGGGTGCCGAGGTGGCCGACACGCTGCGGAGCGTGGGCATCGACCTGACGGCTTTTAACGGCACGGCCGACGATGAGCTGCCGCTCACGGCCACGTTCGTCATCAACACCGACGGCGTGATTGGCTGGCGCTGGGTGGAGGCCAATTTCAAGCACCGCGCCGACCCGGCCGACCTCATTCGGGCCCTGGAACAGCTGCCGGCTCCGCAGCTGGCGTAGCCACCTCATTGTATATTCTTGATTTTCAATTCAAACCGCTTTTAATTCCCCACCGTCATGGCTACTCCCAACCTGCACTTCGAAACGCTGCAACTTCACGCCGGCCAAGTGCCCGACCCCACCACCGGCTCGCGCGCGGTGCCCATTCACCAAACCACCAGCTACGTGTTTAAGAGCGCGGAGCACGGCGCTAACTTATTTGCCCTGAAGGAGTTTGGCAACATCTACACCCGCTTGATGAACCCGACTACCGACGTGTTTGAGCAGCGCTTGGCGGCACTCGAAGGCGGGGTAGCGGCCGTGGCCGTGGGCTCGGGGCAGGCGGCGCAGTTTATTGCGCTCAATAATATTCTCCAGCAGGGCGACAACCTGGTGGCTAGCTCGTACCTCTACGGTGGCACCTACAACCAGTTTAAGGTGGCTTTCAAGCGCCTGGGTATTGAGGCGCGCTTCGTGGAGGGCGACTCGGCCGAAGGCTTTGAGGCGCTGATTGACGAGAATACCAAGGCGCTGTACGTCGAAACTATCGGCAACCCGAGCTTCAGCGTGCCTGATTTTGAGCGCATTGCGGCCGTGGCCAAAAAGCACGACATTCCACTGGTGGTGGACAATACCTTCGGCGCGGGCGGCTACCTGTTTCAGCCCCTCAAGCACGGCGCGAGCATTGTGGTGGCCTCGGCTACCAAGTGGATTGGCGGCCACGGCACCAGCGTGGGCGGCATCATTGTGGATGGCGGCACCTACGACTTCGGCAACGGCAAATACCCGCAGTTCACCGAGCCCAGCGAGGGCTACCACGGCCTGGTTTTCAACGACGTGTTTGGCAAAAACGGGCCGTTTGGCAACATTGCTTTCGCCATTCGGGCCCGCGTGGAAGGCCTGCGCGATTTTGGCCCCGCCATCAGCCCGTTCAACTCATTCTTGCTCTTGCAAGGCCTCGAAACGCTGAGCCTGCGCGTAGACCGCACCGTGGAAAACACCCTCAAGGTGGCCCAGTGGCTGGAGCAGCGCCCCGAGGTGGCCCAGGTAAACTACCCGGGCCTCGCCAGCAGCCCGCACCACGAAAACGCCGCCAAATACCTGAAGCGCGGCTTCGGTGGCGTGCTCTCGTTCACGCTGCACGGCACCAAGGAAACGGCCGTGGCCCTTATTGATAACCTCAAGCTAATCAGCCACTTGGCTAACGTAGGCGATGCCAAAACGCTTATCATTCAGCCCTCGGCCACCACGCACCAGCAAATGAGCGAGCAGGAGCAGCTAGTGGCGGGCGTGACGCCCACGCTGCTGCGCCTGTCGGTAGGCATCGAGCACATCGACGACATCACCGCCGACCTGGAGCAGGCGCTGGTGGCGGCTACCGCCGCCACGCCACAAGGCAGTAGCAACGAGAGCATTCCGGAGCCGGCCGCGCAGCACGCCCAGCCGCTGGAAGTATAAGGTTTTCAGCTCGTAACGCACGCGTAGACTTTCGCCAACCGGGTAGCGCACCATCGCTACTTGGTTGGCGAAAGCTTGCGTTTTAGAGGCAGGTTCTTTTCGCTTAGCATGGACAGTCAGTTTTTTCACCTTCCTAATCCCTTTCCGCTGGAAAGCGGCGACGCGCTGGCCGGTGCCCGCGTAGCCTACCGCACCTGGGGCCAGCTCAACGCCACCCGCGATAATGTGGTGTGGGTGTGCCACGCCCTCACGGCCAACGCCGACGTGCTGGACTGGTGGCCGGGGCTGTTTGGGAAAGGCTGCTTTTTTGACCCGGCCGACTGGTTTATCGTGTGCGCCAACGTGTTGGGCTCGTGCTACGGCAGCACCTGCCCGCTCGATGCCGACCCGGCCACCGGGCAGGGCCGCTTTCAGGAGTTTCCCTTGGTAACTATCCGCGACTTTATAGCGGCCCACGAGGCGCTGCGGCAGGAGTTAGGTCTGGCCCACATTCATACACTCATTGGTGGCTCGCTAGGCGGCCAGCAGGCGCTGGAGTGGGCCACGAGCCAGCCCGAAGTCATTGGCCACCTGGTAGTTATTGCTACCAGCGCCCGGCACTCGGCCTGGGGCATTGCCTTTAACGAGGCGCAGCGGCTGGCCATTGAGGCCGACGCTACTTACCACGAAAACCGGCCTGGCGGCGGCGATGCCGGCCTGGCGGCGGCCCGCGCCGTAGCCCTGCTCAGCTACCGCGGCTACGAGGCCTACGGCAACACCCAAACCGACCCCGACCCCGAGCGCCTGCGCGACTTTCGGGCCAGCAGCTACCAGCGCTACCAGGGCAACAAGCTGGTGGCCCGCTTCGACGCCTACAGCTACGTGGTGCTCACCCGCGCCATGGATTCGCACAACCTAGGTCGGGGCCGGGGCGGGGTGGCGGCGGCGCTGGCCGGCATTCGGGCGCGCACGCTGGTGCTAGGCATCACCTCCGACGTGCTGTTTCCGCTCAGCGAGCAGCACGCCATTGCCGAAGGCATTCCGGGCGCGGTGTACAACGAGTTGGATTCGGGCTTCGGGCACGATGGCTTTTTGCTGGAAACCAGTAAGATAACGCAGGCATTAGAGCTTTTTTATACGGCCACACTGGCGGCGTAGGGGGTGCGGTGCCCCCACGTAGTAATCTTCCCCTTAAAGCGAACGCTCGTCTTATTTTATGCGCAACTTCCTCTTCTCATACCGCCCATTTGCCAGGATGACCGGGGCGCTGGTGCTGGCCGGCCTGCTGGCCAGCTGCGGCGGCAGCACCAACCCTGGCACGGCGGCCGCAGCGCCCGAAACCGTGCGGCTCGACTATGCCTACTACAACCCATTGAGCCTGGTGCTGAAGCAGCAGGGCTGGCTCGAAAAGGACCTGGCCAAGCAAAATATCAAGGTAGAATGGGTGCTGAGCCAGGGCAGCAACAAGGCGCTGGAGTTTTTGAATGGCAAAAGCATCGACTTTGGCTCGACGGCGGGCGCGGCGGCGCTCATCGGGCGGGCCAATGGCAACCCGCTGAAAGCCATCTACATCTACTCGAAGCCCGAGTGGACGGCCTTGGTGACGAATGGCAACTCGGCCATCAAGTCGGTGGCCGACCTCAAGGGCAAGCGCGTGGCCGCTACCAAGGGCACCGACCCCTATATTTTTCTACTGCGCGCCCTCGACCAAGCCGGGCTGAGCGAAAAAGATATTGAGCTGATTCCGTTACAGCACCCCGACGGCCGCGCCGCCCTGGCCACCGGCGACGTGGACGCTTGGGCCGGCCTCGACCCCCACATGGCCAAGGCCGAGGTGGAGTCGGGGGCGCGGCTTTTTTACCGCAACCCTGAGTTCAACAGCTACGGCGTGCTCAATGTGCGCGAAGAATTTGCCACGCAGCACCCGGCACTGGTGACCGAGGTGCTGGCCGCCTACGAGCAGGCCCGCGCCTGGGCCCGCCAGCACCCCGCCGAGCTGCAACAAACCCTGGCCACCGAGGCCAAACTGAGCCCGGCCGTGGCTGCCAAGCAGTTGGGCCGCACCGATTTCAGCAACGTGCAGTTTGGCCCGCAGCAGCGCGCCACCATCGCCGCAGCCGGGGCGGTGCTCAAAAAGAGCGGCACCATCGACGCCAACGCAGACGTGCAAAAGACAGTGAATGAATTGATTGACCCACAGTACGCGGCCAAGCTGGCGGCCTCGCCAGTGGCGGTTCGCTAACCCTTTCGTAAGATGTCCGCCGTCTCCACTTTAACTACTCCCTTGCTGGCCCCGGCTGCCGCGCGGCCCGCGCGCGCCACCGCCCCGCGGCCCGGCCGCCGCTGGCAATGGCCGCTGGGCGCGGTGCTGCCCGTGCTGCTGCTGGCGCTGTGGGAAGTGCTGGCCCGCACCGGCGCGCTACCGCCCAACCTGCTGCCCGCGCCCTCGCGAGTGCTGGCCACCATAGCCGAGCTGGCGCGCACCGGCGAGCTGTGGCCGCACCTGGGGCTCACGCTGGGGCGGGTGCTGCTGGGCTTTGGGCTGGGCACGGCGCTGGGCACCGGGCTGGGGGCGCTCACGGGCTACCTGCCACTGCTGCGCCGCCTACTCGACCCGCTGCTGCAAGGGCTGCGCAATATTCCGTCGCTGGCCTGGGTGCCGCTGTTCATCCTCTGGATGGGGATTTACGAAACCTCGAAGGTGGTGCTGATTGCGGTGGGCGTGTTTTTTCCGGTGTACCTGGGGGTGATGAGCGGCATCCAAAACGTGGACCGCAAACTGGTGGAAGTGGGCCGCGTGTACCGGCTGTCGGGGCTGGCGCTGGTGCGGCGGGTATTTTTGCCGGCCACGCTGCCCGCCTACTTCGTGGGCCTGCGCAACGGCCTGGGCTTGGGCTGGATGTTTGTGGTAGCCGCCGAGATTATGGGCGCCAATAAAGGCCTGGGCTTCTTGCTAGTAGATGGCCAAATGACGGGCCGCCCGCAGACCATTCTGGCCAGCATTCTGCTCTTTGCGGTGCTGGGCCGCTGCACCGATTCGCTACTGGCGCTGCTGGGCCGCCACCTGCTGCGCTGGCAGGACACGCATGGGGCAAATACCTGATTTATTGCATTTTATAATCATTTGTCATTGCGAGCGCAACGCAGTGGAGCGTGGCAATCGCACCTAAACGATACCCGCACGTCGTCGTTCTGGTGCGATTGCCGCGCTCCACTGCGTTGCGCTTGCAATGACGGGCGATTGTTACGTAATTTATTACTGTTCAACACAATAAGATGCTTCAACTCGACCATATCGGCAAGCAGTTTGACAACGGCGTGGTGGCGCTGGCGGGCATCAGCCTACACTTACAGGCGGGCGAAATTGTGACGCTGGTGGGGGCCAGCGGCAGCGGCAAAAGCACGCTGCTGCGCATTGTGGCTGGGTTGGAAAAGCCTAGCAATGGCCACGTACTCATTGAGAATGAACCCTTAACCGGCCCGCACCCGGCCGTAGGCGTCATCTTTCAGGAGCCGCGCCTCATGCCTTGGCTAAGCGTGCAGGACAACGTGTGCTTTGGCATTCGGCACCTGCCAGTGGCTGAGCAAGCGGCGCGCACGGCCGCCGTGCTGGCGCGGGTGGGCCTCAGCGCCTTTGCGGAGGCGCTGCCGCGGCAGCTGTCGGGTGGCATGGCGCAGCGGGTGGCCATTGCGCGGGCGCTGGTGACGCGGCCGGCGCTACTGCTACTCGATGAGCCCTTTAGCGCCCTCGACCCCTTCACCAAAGCCAGCCTGCACGAGCACCTGCTCGATGTGTGGGCCGATGCCCAGCCCACGCTGCTACTCGTGACCCACGACGTGGAAGAAGCCCTCGTGCTCAGCGACTGCGTGGTGGTGCTGCACGGCCACCCCGGCCGCATCAGCCAGACGCTGCGCGTGGACCTGCCCCGCCCCCGCCGCCGCACCAGCCCCGAGTTTCAGCAGTGGAAGGAGCGCCTGCTGGAAGCCATTGGCAATGAGCACGTAGCGGCGGGTAATTAAATGCGCTTACTCAAACACGATGCGCGCCGGGGCTTGGCCCGCAAACTTCAGCGAGTAGATGCCGGCGGCGAGGCTATTGCGGGCAAGCTGCACTTCGTGGGCGGTGGGCGTGAGGCGGCCCATCAGGTTGAGGAGTTAGGCATTGCCCAGGTCGCGCCAGTTCTCGGGCGGAGCCAGCTGCACGAAGTTGCGGGCTTGGGGTAAGCCAGCGCCACGGGGCTAGCCGCGCTGGCCGGGCGCGCCGCCAGCACGGAGGCCGACCAGCGTAGAATCAGCCGCAGCAAGTCGCGGATGGTCCAGAAGGTGGTAGCGGCGTGGTCGGCGGGCCAAGGTTAACGGGCGGGCGGTGGTTTCTTTGCGGGCCGGCGGTTTTTCTGCGCCGCTCGCCTTATGCCTGCTATTTCTCCGCCCGCGCTCCGGCCGGGCCAGCGCGTGGCCATTGTGGCCCCCGCCCGCAAAATCAGCCCTGCCGAAGTCGAATTTGCCCGCCAAACCCTCACCAGCTGGGGCTTGGAGGTGGTGCTGGGCGAAAGCATTGGGGCGGCCAGCCACCAGTTTGCCGGCGACGATGACCTGCGCCGCCGCGACTTTCAGCGCCAGCTAGACGACCCCAGCATTCGGGCCATTTTTTGCGCCCGCGGCGGCTACGGCACCGCCCGCCTCGTGGACGAGCTGGACTTCCGCGCCTTTGCCGAAAGCCCCAAGTGGGTGGCCGGCTTTTCCGACGTGACGGTGCTCAACAGCCACCTGCTGCACCTGGGCTACCAAAGCATTCACGGCGTGATGCCGGTGCTGTTTGGGCAGGAAAACGGGGCAGCGGCCCTGGCTAGCCTGCACCACGCGTTATTCAGTGAGTCAAGCAGTTGCGAAGCTTTTTCGCACCCACTCAACCGCCCCGGCACGGCCACCGGCGAGCTGGTGGGCGGCAACCTCAGCCTGCTACACACCCTCACGGGCACCAGCTCGCAGGCCAGCTTTGCGGGGCGCATCCTGTTTTTAGAAGACCTCGACGAGTACCTCTACCACATCGACCGGATGCTGCTGCACCTGCATCGCAGCGGCCAGCTGGCGGGCCTGGCCGGGCTGGCGGTGGGCCACTTTTCGCAGATGCGCGACAATGCCGTGCCCTTCGGCCAGACGGCCTACGAGATTATCGACCACTACGCCCAGCGCTATAATTTTCCGGTGGGCTACGGCTTTCCGGTGGGCCATGAGGCTGATAACCAGGCACTAGTAGTGGGCCGGAGCGCCACGCTCACCGTGGATGCGGCTGGCGGCCGGCTCACGCAGTAGCCGGTTCCTACTTAGGTAGAAACTCCTGCGATGCACAAAATTGCCCTGAAGGTTGCGCGGCGCTGGCGCGGCATAGTATATTTGCAGCCCCAACGACACCAGGCGTTGGGGATAATGCCTCTTTAGCTCAGCTGGTAGAGCAGCTCATTCGTAATGAGCAGGTCGTTGGTTCGAGTCCAATAAGAGGCTCTTTTTCAAGCAAAAGCCCCGCACGCTGCTTCGGCACCTGCGGGGCTTTTGCGTTGGCGGCCGGCTGGCCCGAAACCAACCCCAGCCCGCCGGCCGCGTACACGCCAGTTGCCTATGTCAGCAAACTCTTCTTCCAAGCTCTCGCTCTACGGCGGCATCGCCGCCAACGTAGCCATCGCCATAAGCAAATTTGTGGCCGCCTACATCACCGGCTCCTCGGCCATGCTCTCCGAGGGCATCCATTCGCTGGTGGATACCGGCAACGGCGGGCTGCTGCTCTACGGCATGAGCCGCAGCCAGCGCCCCGCCGATGTGCAGCACCCTTTTGGCCACGGTAAAGAGCTGTACTTCTGGGCATTAATTGTGGCCGTGCTCATCTTCGCCATCGGCGGCGGCATGTCGTTCTACGAAGGCATCAAGCACCTGGAGCACCCAGAGCCGCTCGAAGACCCCAAGTGGAATTACCTCGTGCTGGGCATTTCCATCCTGTTTGAAGGCGCGGCTTTATGGCTGGCCATCCGGGCGCTGCTCGAAAAGCAGGCGGCGGGCACCAGCTTCTGGACCACCCTGCGCACCAGCCGTGACCCGGCCGTGTTTGCCTCGGTGCTGGAGAATGCCGCTGCCGTGGCGGGCTTGCTCATTGCCCTACTGGGCGTGTATTTTGGTCATTTACTGAATAATCCGTCGTTCGACGGTGGGGCTTCCATCGTTATTGGCTTGCTGCTGATGGGCGTGGCCGTGCTGCTAGTGTCGCGCACCAAGGCGCTGCTCATTGGCGAGGGCGTGAACGAGGAAACTACCCTGCTGGTGCAGGACCTGGCCCGCCGCACGCCCGGCGTAGCCACCGTGCGCCCGCCCCTCACCATGTACCTGGCCCCCGACGACGTGATGCTGGCCCTCGACGTAGACTTCGACGACCACCTCACGGCTGCGCAGGTCGAAGAAGCGGTGGTGGCGGTGCAGGACAGCATCCGGGCCAGCCACCCCGAGTTCAAGCGCATTTTCATCGAAGCTAAGTCGCTGGCGGGCCGCGAGTAGGCCAGCCGCGCTGCTTCACAATTACTTATTACTATGGCAGTTACCTCGACAGATTCTCCCTTCGATTCGTTTTGGTGGGGCGGCTACGAGTGCACCGACCAACTCAATGCCTTTGGCAACCGGGTCGATTTTTTGCCGCTCACCGGTCACTTGCAGCTGCTTGATGCCGACTACACCGACCTCGGGCCGTTCAATGTGCGCACCGTGCGCGAGGGCATTCGGTGGGCGATGATTGAAAAAACGCCTTACCAGTACGACTGGAGCACCGTGAAAACGATGCTCGCAGCTGGTAAGCACCACAACATTCAGCAAGTCTGGGACTTGTGCCACTTTGGCTACCCCGACGACCTCACGCCGCTGCACCCCATGTTTGCCCGGCGCTTTGCCGCGCTCTGCCGGGCGTTTGTGGCCTTTTATCGCGCCGAGCGGCCCGAGGGCACGCTCATCGTCACGCCCATCAATGAGGTGAGCTTTATGTCGTGGCTCGGCGGCGACGCCCGCGGCACTTCGCCCTACTGCGTGGGCCAAGGCTGGGAGGTGAAGCTGGGCCTCATGCGCGCCTATATTGAAGGCAGTTGGGCCCTGCGCGAAGCTGACCCCAGCATCCGCTTCCTCAGCACCGAGCCGCTCGTGAACATTGTGGCCCCGCCCAACCCCTGGGCCAGCCATGCGCGCGAAGCTAAGCAGGCGCATATCAACCAGTTTCAGGCCACCGATATTCTCTCGGGCCGCCTGTGCCCCGAGCTGGGCGGCCACGAAAGCCTGCTCGACATTGTGGGCTTCAACTACTACTACGACAACCAGTGGCAGCTGCACCCGCACCGCCACCTGGGCTGGAACGACCCCGTGAAAGACCCCCGCTGGGTGCCCCTGAGCGACCTGCTGGCCCAGGCCCACAAGCGATACAAGCGCCCCTTCGTGGTCACCGAAACCAGCCACCCCGGCGTAGACCGGCCGCTGTGGTGGAACATGATTGGCCAGGAGTGCGCCACGGCCATTCGGGCCGGCCTGCCGCTGTGGGGCGTGTGCCTCTACCCCATCGTGGACCGCCCCGACTGGGACCACCTCGACAACTGGCACCGCTCGGGCCTCTGGGATGCCGAGCTGCTGCCCGATGGCCCGCCCCGCCGCCACCTGCACCACGCCAGCGCCGACGCCCTGCGTGAGGCCCAGGAGGTAGTAACCCAGGCCCTGGTGCAGCAAGCAGAACCTAAGCCGCGCCGCCAGCGCATGTTGGTGAGCTAAGCGCCGTAGCCTGCGTATTATAAATGCGCCACTTGCGTTACAAATGCTTTGTACAGAACAATTTATATGTACAAAGCATTTGTAACGCAAGTGGCGCATTTTCTTTTTAGAGGCTTGATGAGCAGCTTGTTTGGCGACGGTTACGTGCCGCTTTTCGGCGGCTACCCTACCTTGCGGTCGCCCGCCACCAACTACGCCAGCCAATGGAAGCCCTCGCCCACCTGTATACGCCCATTGGCATGCTGGCCCTGCACGCCTCCGATGCCGGGCTGCACGCCGTGCAGTTCTTGGACCACGACGTGCCGCCGCCCACCGCCCCCGCCGACCTGGCCAACTGCCTGCGTGAGCCCTACCGCCAGTTGAATGCGTATTTTCATAAAGAGCTGGTTGATTTTGACTTAACGTACGCGCCACTCACGGGCACCGATTTTCAGCGGCAGGTGTGGGCGGCGCTGGCCGGCATCGGGCACGGCCGCACGGCCTCGTACCTCGATGTGGCCAAGCTGCTGAATAACCCGAAATCGGTGCGGGCCGTGGGGGCCGCCAACGGGCAAAACCCACTGGCCATTGTGTGGCCCTGCCACCGCGTTATCGGGGCCAACGGCGCGCTCACTGGCTACGCGGGCGGGCTGGTGCGCAAGCAGTGGCTACTGGCCTTCGAGCAACCCCAGCGCCAGGGCGCGCTCTTTGGGTAAGTCATTCTTTAACAACCGGGTTGTCATTGCGAGCGCAACGCAGTGGAGCGCGGCACTCGCACCAGAAAGATACCCGCGCAAAGCGTACGTTTGGGCTATTTGTTCTGGTGCGATTGCCGCGCTCCACTGCGTTGCGCTCGCAATGACAAACGATTTTTAGCCATTCTCTAACCCCCTCTTTATGAAGTACTTTCTTCCCCTTTCAGCCCTGGCGCTGCTTACCGTGGGCCAGGCGGGCGCGCAGGCCGTGGCCAGCATTAAGCCCCTGCCCTACCCCACCACGCGCAAGGTCGACACCGTAACCACCTACTTCGGCACCAAGGTGGCCGACCCCTACCGCTGGCTCGAAAACGACCAAGCCGCCGATACCAAGGCTTGGGTCCAGGCCGAAAACCAGGTGACGCAGGATTACCTAGGCAAGATTCCGTACCGCGAGGCGCTGCGCACGCGCCTCACCAAACTCTGGAACTACGAAAAGTTTTCGGCGCCCCGCCAGGAGGGCAAGTACACGTATTTCTCCAAAAATACGGGTCTGCAAAGCCAGTTCGTGATGTACCGGCAGTTGGGCACCGGCGCGCCCGAGGTGTTTCTCGACCCCAATACCTTCTCCAAGGATGGCACGACCTCGCTGGCGGGCATCAACTTCACCCAGGATGGCAGCCTGGCCGCCTACCAGATTTCGGAGGGCGGCTCGGACTGGCGCAAAGTGATTGTGCTGAAAACCGGCGATAAGTCCATCGTGGGCGACACGCTGAAGGACGTGAAGTTCTCGGGCCTGGCCTGGAAGGGCAACGCGGGCTTCTACTACAGCAGCTACGACAAGCCCAAGGCGGGCAGCCAGCTGGCCGGTAAAACGCAGATTCACAAGCTATTCTACCATAAGCTGGGTACCGCGCAAAGCACGGATAAACTGATATTTGGCGGCGAGCAAGAGCCCAACCGCTACATCGGGGCCAGCGTAACGGAGGACGAGCGCTTCCTCGTCATTTCGGCGGCCAACACCACCACCGGCAACAAGCTGTACATGCAGGACCTGAGCAAGCCTGGCAGCACCATCGTGAACGTGGTGCCCGACGAAAAGAGCATCAACCAGGTGGTGGACAACGTGGGCAGCAAGCTGTATCTCCAAACCAACTACAATGCCCCTAACTACCGGCTGGTAACCGTGGACGCCGCTGCGCCCAAGCAAGCCAATTGGAAGGACCTGATTCCGGAAACCAAGAACGTGCTGGATATCAGCACGGTAGGTGGCAAAATATTCGCCACCTACCTCAAGGATGCTACCTCGCTGGTGGAGGAATACGACCTGGCCGGCAAGAAGCTGCGCACCATTCAACTGCCCGGCGTGGGCTCGGCCAGCGGCTTTGGCGGCAAAAAGCTGGACAAGGACACGTACTACACGTTCACCTCCTACACGTATCCGCCCACCATTTTCAAGTACGACCTGGCCACCAGCACCTCCACGGTGTATAAGAAGGCCGGCGTGCAGTTCGACCCCAGCAAGTACGAGTCGAAGCAGGTATTTTACAACTCCAAGGATGGCACCCGCATCCCCATGCTCATCACCTACAAGAAAGGCTTGGCGATGAACGGCAAAAACCCCACGCTGCTCTACGCCTACGGCGGCTTCAACTCCAGCGTAACGCCGGGCTTCAGCACCTCCAACATCATTTTGCTGGAGCAGGGTGGCATCTACGCCGTGCCCAACCTGCGTGGCGGCGGCGAATACGGCGAAAAGTGGCACCTGGCCGGCACCAAGCTGCAAAAGCAGAACGTGTTCGACGACTTCATCGCCGCCGCCGAGTACCTCAAGGCCAACAAGTACACCGATACCGACCACCTCGCCATTTCGGGGGCCTCCAACGGCGGCCTGCTCATCGGGGCTACCATGAGCCAGCGGCCCGACCTCTGCAAGGTGGCCTTCCCGGCCGTGGGCGTGATGGACATGCTGCGCTACAACCAATTCACGGCCGGCGCGGGCTGGGCCTACGACTACGGCACCGCCCAGGACTCGCCCGAGATGTTCAGCTACCTCTACAAGTACTCGCCCTACCACGCCCTGAAGCCAGCCAGCTACCCGGCCACCATGATAACCACCGCCGACCACGACGACCGCGTGGTGCCCGCACACTCCTTCAAGTTTGCCTCGCGCCTGCAAGCCGACCAGCAGGGCCCGGCCCCGGTGCTCATCCGCATCGAAACCAAAGCCGGCCACGGCGCGGGCCGCTCTACGGCCCAAGTTATTGGCGAGCAAGTAGATAAATGGGCGTTCATGTTCGAGAACATGGGCGTGAACTACCCGATGGCGCAGTAAGGCTGGGTTAAAAGGTCAAAGGAACACCCTAAAAGAACGTCATGCTGAACGCAGTGAAGCATCTCTACCACGCCGTTGGATTACTGACCCCAACGGCGTGGTAGAGATGCTTCACTGCGTTCAGCATGACGTTCTTTTTACCTTCAACAACCTTCAATCCGCCAACCGATGCAACTCCTTGTAAATCTGGTTATTATTCCAGAATAGCTGCGTCACCATCGCCACGTGCTTCTTGCCGGGCACCACGGTGAATTTCGGCTCCTCGCCCAGCTGCTTCAGCCGCTGCCGAAACTGCTCGCTGCTGCCGCTGATGCTGGGATACGTGTCGCCGCCGATGTACATGCTGAACGGCGGCGCGCCCGCCCGCACGTGGTAAAACGCCGAGGCCTGCCGCCACACCACCGGGTCTTTGCTGAACGGAATGAGGTACTGCGCATCGCCGGGATATTGCATTTTGCTGAGGTAGTCGCGCATGTCGAGGCCGGCGGGGTCGTCGAGCAGCACGGCGTGGGCGGCGTGGGCGGGCAGGCCCACGCGGGCCAGCAGCGTGTCGGAGCCGGTGGCCAGCAGCGCGGCCAGCCCCGCCCCCGACGAGTGCCCCATGAGCACAATGCGGGCCGGGTCGCCGCCGTACTCTTTGATGTGCGCCACCGTCCAGGCCAGGGCGCGGGCGGCATCCTGGGCCTGCCCGGTCACCAGCACTTGGGGCGACAGCCGGTAGCTAATCACCACGCCCACAAAGCCTTGCTTGGCCAGGCGCCGGCCCACGGCCCGGTACAGGAAGTTGTCTTTGCTGCCGCTGTTCCAGTTGCCGCCGTGAATGAAGAGCACCACCGGCCGGGGCGCGGCGGCCTTACCCCTGGGCTGGTAAATGTCGAGCAGGTGGCGCTGGGCGTCGAAGTCGGGAGCCGAGGCGGCCACGTAGGGCACGTCGGCCACGCGGTGGCTGGCGCTGGCCACCGCCCACTCATTGGCCAGTAGCACGGCGGCCACCACCAGCAGCAGGCCCAGCGGCGGCAGGGTCAGCCAGCGAAAAAAAGACTTCATACAGAGGGGCTTACAGCACGCAGCTCGGGACCGGCCCACCGGAAGCGGCTGAGACTTAACGGCACGATAATAGCGACTGTCGCGTTTTCTACGTAAATTACAAGTATTCGGCCTGCCAATGCGGCCCTTTTCTACTATGCAACATTACATCGCCTCCCCCATGTCTACCGTTACCACCGCCCGCACCCGCACCCACGAGCTTCAGCTCTGGACGCCCTGCTTTCTGGCCGTAGCGGCCGGCACCAAACCCTTCGACGTCCGCGAGAACGACTGTGACTATCAGGTCGGCGACGCGCTCTTAATTAGGGAATACGACCCCGATACCAAGGTCTACAGCGGCCAAACGCTGCTGCGCTGGGCCAGCTACGTAATGCCCGGCGGCGCCTTTGGCGTCGAAGACGGCTGGTGCGTGCTGGGCCTGGGCACCATGGCCCCACTGCCGCCCGGCATCACCGATACGCGGCTGTGGTAAGCAGCGCGGGGTTAGCAGTTGATTGAAAAATCGGTAGCCCCGCGTTTCGCCGGGGCCGGGTGTATTTTTGCCCGGTATCGGCCTGGCCGACAGCTTTTTTTCCATTGACTTTTTAACCCCTTTGCCCGCGTGTTTTCTTGGCTTACCTCCCGTGCCCAGCGTGGCGCGTTTTTGCTACTGCTAGGAGCGGCCCTCAGCCTGCCCGCCCACGCCCAAAAAGCTGGCAAAAGCAGTAAAAATGCGCCGCCGGTGGCCACCGGCCCACAGCGATTGCAGCCCCTCTACGGCGGCCTCACGCCCACCCAGGCCCAGCAGCTGGTGGGCCCCGCCGTGCTCGCCGACGTGGACCGCAGCTTTCCGTCGCGGCCCGAGGCCAGCAAGTTCTTCAGCACCAAGGGCTACGAGTATCTGCAAGAAAACCAAGCTGATACGGCTATCGTGCGGTTCAACTTAGCTTGGCTGCTCGACCCCAAAAACCCCGACCCCTACCGCGGCCTGGCCGTGATACTAAGCCAGCGGCCCACCACCCCACCTGAAGCCGTGCAGGCGCTGGTGCAGCAAGGCCTCGCCGTGGCTCCCACCAACCCGCTGCTACTCACCGACGCGGCCACCACCGCCCTGGGCCGCTACGAGCAAACCAAGAAGAAAAAGGAGTTGCTGCAAGCCAGCGAATACACCCAGCGCGCCCTGCTCGCCGACAGCACCAACGCCAACGCTTGGCAAGCCCAGGCGCACGTGCGCTACTACCAGGAAAACTACGCCGGTGCCTGGCAGGCCCTGCATAAAGGCCAGAACCTCAGCCTCGCCAGCCTCGACTTTCAATTCATCAGCGAGCTCATTGCCAAGATGCCCGACCCGCAGGGGAAATTCCATTAGTAATGAGCAATGAACAGTGAGCAATTCCCTTCTGGTAATTGCTCACTGTTCATTGCTCATTACTTAAAACAGCCCCGACGCTACGCGGCGGATAGCCTCCGACTTGCCCATGCTGTAGTAGTGCAGGCAGGGCACGCCGTGGGCCATCAGCTCACGGCTTTGGTTGAGGCACCACTCGATGCCCACTTCACGGGCGGCCGCGTTGTCTTTGGCCTGGTGAATGGCTTCCGCCAGCGCCTCCGGAATGCTTAGGAAAAACGAACGCGGCAGGCCACTGAGCTGACTTTTAGTGGTTAGCGGCTTTAGGCCAGGAATAATGGGCACGGTGATACCCGCAGCCCGGCAGCGTTTTTCAAATTTGAAAAACTCTTCGTTGTCGAAAAACATCTGGGTCACGATGTAGTCGGCCCCGCGGTCAATTTTATCCTTCAGAAAGCGGATATCGGAGCCGTGGTTGGGGGCCTCGAAGTGCTTCTCGGGGTAGCCGGCCGTGCCGATGCAGAAGTCGGTACACAGCACGGGCTCGGAGCCAACCGTCTGGTAGTCTTCATCATGGTCGTGGTAACGGCCGTGATTGAGGTCGGCCACCTGCCCAATCAGGTCGCAGGCGTAGGTGTGCCCATCGGCGTGCGGCTGGAAGTGGCCCTCGCTCTTGATGGGGTCGCCGCGCAGGGCCAGCACGTTGTCGATGCCCAGGAAGTGCAAGTCAATCAGCGCGTTCTCGGTTTCTTCCTTGGCAAAGCCGCCGCAGATGAGGTGCGGCACGGTATCCACATCAAACCGGTTTTTGATGGCCGCACAAATGCCCACCGTGCCCGGCCGCTTGCGCACGGCCTTGCGCTGGAGCAGCCCGCCCGGCCGCTCGCGCAGCACAAACTCCTCCCGGTGATACGTGACGTCAATAAATGGTGGCTTGAACTCCATCAGCGGCTCGATATTCGAGAACAGCGTATGGATGTTTTCGCCCTTACGGGGCGGCAGCACCTCGAAGGAGAAGAGCGTGCGGCCCTCGGCGCGGGAAAGGTGTTCGGTTACTTTCATGGAAGTAGCGCGGACTCTGTGAGTCCGCGCGTGGTAACGTTCAGAATAAAAGTCGTCCGTCATTGCGAGCCTGCGAAGCAATCGCACCAGAACGACTTGTTCAGGTATCGTGCTGATGCGATTGCTTCGCAGGCTCGCAATGACAAGTGGCGCGAGTGCTGGAAATTACGCCGGGTCGTAATTCAAATTCGGCATCAGCCAGCGCTCCAGCTCGGGCAGCGGCATCCCCTTGCGCTCGGCCAGGTCGGCCACCTGGTCCTGGCCGATTTTGCCTAATCCGAAGTAGCGGGCCGCCGGGTGGGCGTAGTACATGCCGCTCACCGCCGCGGTGGGGTACATGGCCAGGTTTTCGGTGAGGATGATACCCGTCTGCTTCTCCGCATCCAGCAACCGGAAAAGCGTGATTTTCTCGGTATGGTCGGGGCAGCCGGGGTAGCCGGGCGCGGGGCGGATACCGCGGTACTCTTCCTTGATAAGCTCCTCGCCCGAGAGGTTTTCGTTGGGCGAATAGCCCCAAAACTCCTCCCGCACGCGCTGGTGCAAGCGCTCGGCAAAGGCCTCGGCGAGGCGGTCGGCCAGCGCCTTTATCATGATGCTGGAGTAGTCGTCGTGGTCGGCTTCGTACTTCTCAATCAGCTTTTCGATGCCCAGGCCGGCCGTTACGGCAAAACCACCGAGGTAGTCGGCGCGGCCGCTGTCGTTGGGCGCGAGGTAGTCGGAGAAGGCCACGTTGTGCACGCCGGGGCCTTTTTCGCCCTGCTGGCGTAGCGTGAAGAACTCGTCGCGCACCTGCTGGCGCGTGTCGTCCTCGTAGATTTCGATAGTATCGTAATTCTTAGTGTTGGCGGGCCAGAAGCCCAGCACGGCGCGGGCCGTAAGGCTTTTGTTTTCAATGACTTCGGCCAGCATGTACTGCGCGTCCTCGAAGAGGCGGCGGGCGGCTTCGCCGAGGTTATCGTCTTCCAGAATGCGCGGGTAGCGGCCCCGCAGCTCCCAGGTGTGGAAGAAGGGCGTCCAGTCGATGTAGCGCGCCAGCTCGTCAAGGGGGTAATTATCAAGCACCTGCGTGCCCAGGAAGCTGGGCTTGGTGATGGGCGTGGTTTCCCAGTCGGCGTGGTAGCCGTTGGCGCGGGCGGCGTTGATAGGCAGGTAGTTCTTGTCGCGCTGGCGGCTGGCGTGGTCGTCGCGCAGGGCCTGGTACTCGGCCGCGATGGTTTGGGTATAGGTGTCCTTACCCGAGCCGAGCAGGCTGGCGGCTACGCCCACCGAGCGCGACGCGTCATTAACGTAAACCGCTGACCCTGAGTAAGCGGGGGCAATCTTTACGGCCGTGTGCAGGCGCGAGGTGGTGGCCCCGCCGATGAGCAGCGGCACTTGCAGCTTGCGCTTTTCCATTTCGCGGGCCACGTACACCATCTCGTCGAGCGAGGGCGTAATCAGGCCGCTGAGGCCGATAATATCGGCACCCTGTTTCTGGGCTTCGTCCAAAATTCGCTCCAGCGGCACCATCACGCCGAGGTCTACAATTTCGAAGTTGTTGCAGGCCAGCACCACACCCACGATGTTCTTGCCGATGTCGTGCACGTCGCCTTTCACGGTGGCCAGCAGTATTTTGCCGGCCGTTTGGCGGGCGGCGCCTTCCTTTTCGGCTTCGAGATAGGGCTGCAAGTAGGCCACGGCTTTCTTCATCACGCGAGCCGACTTCACTACCTGGGGCAGAAACATTTTGCCGGCCCCGAAGAGGTCGCCCACCACGTTCATGCCGGCCATCAGCGGGCCTTCAATCACGTCGAGCGGGCGGCCCACTTGCTGGCGCACCTCCTCGGTGTCCTGGTCGATAAACTCGGTGATGCCGCGCACCAGGGCGTGCTGCAGGCGCTCGGCCACAGGCAGGCTGCGCCAAGCGTCGGCCACTACTTCGACCTTACCCTTTTGCTTCACCGTTTCGGCAAAATCCACGAGGCGCTCGGTGGCGTCGGCGCGGCGGTTAAGCAGCACATCCTCACAGAGTTCGAGCAGGTCTTTGGGCACGTCATCGTACACAGCGAGCTGGCCGGCGTTCACGATGCCCATGTCCAGCCCCGCCCGGATGGCGTGGTAAAGGAAGGCGGCGTGCATGGCCTCGCGCACCGCGTCGTTGCCCCGGAACGAGAATGAGATGTTGCTGACGCCGCCGCTGGTGCGGCAGCCGGGCAGGTGCTCCTTTATCCACTGCACGGCCGCGATAAAATCGAGCGCGTAGTTGCGGTGCTCCTCCAGGCCAGTGCCCACGGTGAGGATGTTGGGGTCGAAAATAATATCGTCGGCCGGGAAGCCAACTTCCTTAACCAGAATATCATATGAGCGCTGGCAAATTTCAATGCGGCGCTCGTAGCTGTCGGCCTGACCGTTTTCGTCGAAAGCCATTACTACCACGGCCGCGCCGTACTGGCGCACCAGCCGGGCGTGGCGGCGGAAGGCATCCTCGCCCTCTTTCAAGGAAATGGAGTTGACAATGCTCTTGCCCTGCACGCACTTGAGACCGGCTTCGAGCACGCTCCACTTCGAGGAGTCAATCATGATGGGCAGGCGCGCAATGTCCGGCTCCGAGGCAATGAGGTGCAGAAAGGTCGTCATCACGGCCTCCGAGTCGAGCATGCCCTCGTCCATGTTGATGTCGAGCACCTGCGCGCCGTTTTCGGCCTGGGCGCGGGCCACGGCCAGCGCCGCCTCGTAGTCACCCGAGCGGATTAGCCGGGCAAAAGCGCGCGAGCCCGTCACGTTGCAGCGCTCGCCGATGTTGACAAACAGGCTGGCCGGCGTGATGTTAAATGGCTCTAAACCAGCCAGGTGCGTAGTACCCTTGGCCAGCTTCTCACCCCCGCCCCCGAGGGCCAGCGACGATACCGAGGCGGCCTCATCGTCCACGAGCGCGTCGCGCTGGGCGGCCGGGGCATCAGGGTGCAGCTGGCCGGCGTGCACGGCGCGGGGGCCGTAGGCGTCGGCTAGTTTCTTAAGCTCAGCAATGTGCTGGGGCGTGGTGCCGCAGCAGCCGCCCACCACGTTGAGCAGGCCTTCCTTGAGATAATCCTCGACCAGCGCGGCAAATTCCTGGGCGCTCTCGTCGTAGCCGCCGAAGGCGTTGGGCAGGCCGGCGTTGGGGTAGGCCGACACGGGCACATCGGCGAGACGGGCCAGCTCGCGCACGTAGGTGCGCAGCTGGTCGGCCCCAAGGGCGCAGTTGAGACCCACGCTCAGCAGCGGCAAGTGCTTGATACTGTGCCAGAAGGCTTCCACCGTTTGCCCGCTCAGGGTGCGGCCCGAGGCGTCGGTAATGGTGCCCGAAATCATGACGGGCACCACCCGGCCGCCTTCGTTGAAGAACTGCTGCACCGCGAACAGCGCGGCCTTGGCATTGAGGGTGTCGAAGATGGTTTCGATGAGCAGCGTGTCTACGCCGCCGTCCACGAGGCCGCGGGTTTGCTCGAGGTAGGCGGTGGCCAGCTCATCAAACGTCACGGCGCGGTAGCCGGGGCGGTTGACATCGGGCGAGAGCGAGGCGGTGCGGTTGGTGGGGCCGATGGCCCCAGCCACGAAGCGCGGCTGCTCGGGCGTTTTCGCCGAGTACTCGTCGGCTACTTCGCGGGCCAGCTTAGCCGACTCATAGTTAAGCTCATACACCACGTGCTCCAGGGCGTAGTCGGCCTGCGCAATGGTAGTGCCGCTGAAGGTATTGGTTTCCACCATGTCGGCGCCGGCCGCGAAATACTCGGCGTGGATGGCCCGGATAATATCGGGCCGCGTCAAGCTCAACAGGTCATTGTTGCCGCGCAGCGGGCGCGGGTGGTCGGCAAAGCGGGTGCCCCGAAAGTCCTCTTCTTCCAGCGGGTAGCGCTGAATCATGGTGCCCATGGCGCCGTCCAGAATCAGCAGACGCTGACGCATGAGTGCGGGCAGGGGCGAAATACAGGCGGGGTCGGGGGCGATGGCGGCGGGGGAAGCAGACATTTCTTTCGGGAGAAAATACAAGCGCAAAACGCTTCTATCCAGAAAGAAAGCCGCGCCAAGCGGCGCAGGTTCCGGCTGATATCTTCTTCGGCCGCAAACGCGGGCCGAACAGGAGTTGGCACCTACTCGGGGTAAGTTGCCAAGACGTCATCGGGCCTGGTCCCTCGGTCTTTCTGGATAGCAGCAGGTACGAAGATACTACGGCCCGGCCCTAAAAAAAAGCGCCTTCCCGGGGAGGAAGGCGCTTTTTCGTTAGCATGCCTTAGGGCACTTACGGCAGCAATACGCCGCGGTAGATGTTGGGGTCTACGTTCGGAATCGTCGAGCCGTAGTAGCTGTTGATAACGCGAATCCACTCGTTGGCAATAATAGCGTAGCCACGGGGCGTGGGGTGCACGCCATCGAGCCCGAAGAAGTTGCCGCTGGCAAACGTGGCCGTGTTATTCACGCCATTGGTGGCAATGCCGCTGGTGGCTACTCGGGTGAGGAAGCTGTTGGCATCGACCACCGGCACCTTAAAGCGCAGGGCCGTTTTAGCGATGATGGTGTTGAGCTGGGTAGTGCGGGCGACTACACTGGCTATTTCCGTTGCATCCAGCACGTACTGGTTCAGGACCGGATTGGTGGGGGTGCTACCCGCGCCAGCACCCACGAAGGGCTGGGCGGTCAGGGTGAGCAGGTCGGCGCTGGTGGCCAGGCGCACCACGGGGGCGGCGGTAGTGCCGGTCTGGATAAACACGCCCGGCGAAGCCGCGTTGGCAGTCTTGAAGGCGGCGGCTACGGCAGCCACCGTTACGGTATTGAAAAACGGCACGCTGGTCACGTTCGGGATGTTGGCCACGGCTCCTTTCACGGTGCCACCCTTGGTGATGGTGCTCAGGATGGCCCGGTAGCCGATACCAAAGCGCGTGGTGTCGGTGAGGCCGCCAAAGGGGTTGGTGGCCGCCACTACGCCGCCCGTGCTGGCGTAGGCCAGCACGTCGTTGTTGCCCATCCAGCAGGTGAAGAAGGTGGGCGTTTTCTGGCCGATGTAGGTAACATAGTCCTTGGTCGGCTTTTCGGCCGCCGTCAGCAAGCGCTCATAAAAGGGGTTGATGGCCCCGTACGGCGCCAGGCCACCCGTGAGCGACGAGAGGCTGCTGAGCACCGAGATGCCGGGCACGCCCAGGTTATCGGGCTGAGCACCCGAATAGGCTTCCAGCTGGTCGCCGCCGGGGAGGGCAACTCCGGTGCGAGCCACTTGCTCACCCAGGTAATTATTAGCCGCCGTGGGCTGCACCGGGGCCAGGGCTCCATTTACCACTTGCAGCTTGATGTAGCCCGAGCCGTCCTTCTTGGCCGTCGAAAAAGCCGGCTGCACGAAGCTGGCTGGGCCCTTGCCGGTAGTGGCAAACTGCTGCGCCAGCAGGGCTGGGTAAGAGGCAGCCTGCGCCTCGTTGTAGAGGCCGCCGTCGGTGTAGCCCGAGGTGAGCGAGTTGCCCACGGCCACGTAGCTCGTGAAGTCGAGCCCATTGGCCGAGGCGGCGGGGCTGGTCGAGTCGAGGTTGGGCTGGCAGCCCGCCAGACCGGCCAGACCCAGGCCCAGCAGCGCGAGCGCGGGGCGGGCAGTTTTAACGGTAGTGAATAACGTAGTCATTGGGTAGGAGAAAAGACGGGCTTAGAATTTCACGTACAGCTGCACACCGGGCACGTAGATGGTGCCTTTGTAGGTGCCGGCTACGCGGTCGGTGGTGCCGTTGCTGATGAGGTCGTCCTGGCTCTGGCTGCGCTTCATGAAGTCTTCGAACAGGAAGGAAGCATCGATGCCGAAGCGCTCGCCGAAGGTGTAGCCCAGGCCGGCCGTTACGCCAATGCGGTCAGCATCAGGCGTTTCAGGCGTTACGAAGCCATCGCGCACGGCCGAGAAGTCGTAGAACGTGCCGGCGCGCACCGTGAAGTTGTCGGTTACCTTGTACTGGCCGCCGATGCGGAAAGCCAGCGCATCCTGGTACTGGCGCTTGGACGACGACAGGGCGTTGCCGCCGAGCACGCCGTTGGTGTAGCGGAAGTCCAGCGACTGGTAGCGGCTCCAGCCCACGAGGTTGGCGTCGAAGGCCAGCAGCAGCTTGTCGCTGGGCCGCACGCCCACGCCGAAGCTGTACACATCGGGCAGGGGCAGCGTCACGTCAAACTTGGTGGCCGTGAAGCTGCCAGCCGCCGAGGCGGGCAGGCCCGTTAGGGTCACATCACCGTCGGCCACGTGGGCTTTCACGGCCGAGCGGTAGCTGATGCCCACGCTCAGCTTATCGCTGGGCTTAAACATCACGCCCAGGTTGTAGCCTACTTTGTGCTCGGCCTTGCCCGTGAGCTGGGCGTGGGCCGGGGCCGCGTTGCCCTGCGCCTGCACCGGAATATCGCGCTGCAAATCCACATCGCCAAGCAGCAGCGTGGTTACGCCGCCCCCGATGCTGAACTGCGGCGTGATGGCGTAGGCCACCGTAGCCTGGCCCATTACCGAGCGCAGGTTGATGTCGGTGAGCGAGTAGCGGCCTTCCCAGCCCTGGGCATAGTGCAGCTCGCTGCCAAAGGGCGTGTACACGCCCACGCCCAGGCGCCACTTGCCTTCTTTAGGCCCGAAACCGATGAACCCGCTAAAAGGGAATACGTTGGTATTCTGCAAGTTGCGCTGGCCCTGGTCGGCGTCGCCGGGCCGGAACGAGATGCGCGGAATGGCCATATTGCCACCTATCTGGAAGCCCGTAGGGGCGAAGGCAAACGCGCCGGGGTTAAAGAACTGCGAAGCCTGGTCGAGGTAGAGACCGGTGCCCGTGCCGCCCATGCCGACGTTTTTGGCGCCGGTAAGGCCGACCTGGAAACCGCTGGCGAAGGCTCCCGAGGAAGCCGCGAGCAGCGCCCCCCCCGTGAGGAGTAGAGATTTTACCTGCATAAAATGCAAAAATGTTAGGTGGGTGGATTGAGGGGTTAAATGTAACGCCAATTTTCATAATAAGTAGTAGGCTAGCCTACTACTTTGCCGCGTGCAACTTCCGTCGGCTTCCATTGCCTTTGGCCAGGCTCACCGGCTACCACCCAAACCACTTCATTTAGAAACAGTAAGGTAACATGCTTTTCAGCCGCGCCGGGGCTATTTTTGTTTCCTGATACTCACCCTTTTCCTCTCCAATTCAAGTATATACCAACTTTTTACATGACAAGAAAACTCCTCTTCTTTGGTTGGGCAAGCGTGCTGGCAACGGTTTCGCTAGGCGCGCAGGCCCAGGCTTCGCTCACTACAAGCCCCTACACGCAGAGCTTCGACGGGCTGGCCAACACCGGCGCGAGCAATGCCAAATCGACCCTACCCACGGGCTGGGACTTCACCGAGACTGGCACCAGCGCCCTGGCCGACAACCTGTACGCGACCGATAACGGCGCGGGCAACGGCGGCAATACCTACAGCTACGGTGCCACCGGCGGCACCGACCGTGCCTTGGGCAGCCTGCGCAGCGGCACGCTAGCCGTAGTGCTGGGCGCTCGCTTTGCCAACAACACGGGCGCGGCCCTACCCAGCCTGGCCCTCACCTACACCGGCGAAACCTGGCGCGTGGGCGGCACGGCACGCGCCGACAAAATGACGTTTGAGTACAGCACCGATGCTACTTCGCTGAGCACCGGTACCTGGACGGCCGTAACGGCCCTCGACTACACCAACAACAGCGCCACGGCAACCACTACGGCGGGCGTGAGCACGCCAGTGCAAACTACTGCCGTTACCGGCACCATTGCCAGCCTCAACCTGGTCACCGGCGCCACCATCTGGTTTCGCTGGACCGACACCGACGCCAGCGGCGCCGACGATGGCATGGCCATCGACGACATCTCGCTGAGCTGGGGTACTACCAACCCCACCGGCGCTACCCTGACGGCCTCGGTAACGGCCCTCACGTTTGGCGGCCAAAACGTGGGCACCACCTCGGCGGCGCAGACCTACACGCTTTCGGGCACCAGCCTCACCGGCGCTACTACTCTCACGGCCACCGGGCCGTTTACCATCTCGAAGACCAGCGGCGGCACCTTTGGCACCACGCTGAACTACGCGGCCGCCGACCTGGCCACCGCCCAAACGGTGTACGTGCAGTTTACGCCCACCGCCACCGGCACGGCCACGGGCAGCATCGCCAACGCCAGCACGGGTGCCACCACCCGCACGGTAGCCCTCACGGGCACGGGCGTTGACCCCACCCAAACCAGCTTCGACTTCAACACCTGCGCCACTACCCTTTCCGACGGGTGGCTTCAGTATAGCGTAACCGGCCCGCAAGTATGGGGCTGCACCACGTTTGGCCGCGACCCCGCGGCCCCCGCTGGCACCGTAGCCGCGCCCTACGGCGTGCAGATAAACGGCTACGCCGGCGGCAACATCGCCAACGAAGACTGGTTTATCTCGCCGAGCTTCAACCTGACCAACACCACCTTCCCGCTGTTCTCGTTCTGGAGCCGCACGGCCTTCAGCGGCCCCGGCCTCAAGCTGCTGGTATCGACCAACTACAGCGGCAGCGGTGCCCCCAGCGCCGCTACCTGGACTGACCTGAACGCGCAGTTCCCCGGCGCAGGCTCCGATGTGTGGACCCAAACGGCCGGCATCAACCTCTCGGCTTATAAGAGCGCGAAGGTGTACGTAGCCTTTGTGTACACTTCGACCACCACGGGCGCAGCCCGCTGGACGCTCGACGACATTGCGCTCACCAACTCGACTACGGCCCCGGCCCCGAGCTTCTTCACCGATGTGAACAGCCTCGCGTTTGGCTACCAGGCCGTGGGCACCACCGGCACCCGCACCCTCAACGTGACGGGCGCTAACCTCACCGGCGGCGTAACCCTGACCTCGTCGAACGCGGCCTTCACGCTCTCGAAAGACGGCACCACCTTCGCCAGCACCGTGGCCCTGACCCAGGCCGAAGCCAACGGCGTGGTGAAGCCCGTAACCGTGCGCTTCTCGCCTACCGTGGCCTCGACCAACTACTCGGCTACGCTAACCCTGACTTCGGCCGGCGCTACCAGCCGTACCGTAGCCGTGACCGGCAACACCTACGACGTAGCCAAGACCCTGGAAGTGGTGAACTGGAATATGGAGTGGTTCGGCTCGCCCGACGCTACCCTCGGGCCGGCTGACAAAAACCTGCAATACACCAACGCCTTCACCGTGCTCAGCGCCCTGAAAGCCGACGTGTACGCCCTGGAAGAAGTGGTGGATACCGTGCGCCTGCGCACCCTCGTCACCCAGCTTTCGACCGCCAATGGCGTTACCTACGCCTACAAGATTTCGGAATTCGGCTCGTACGCCGATGACAAGAACGACCCCGACTACATCACGGCGCAGAAGCTGGCCTTCATCTACCGCACCGACATGGTAGCCAACCCCTCGTTCCGCGGCTTGCTGCGCTGCTCGCAGGCTGCCGCCTGCCCGGCCTTCACGCCCTGGGCTTCGGGCCGCTTCCCCTATTCGATGCGCGCCGATGTGACCGTTGACGGCGTAACCAAGAAGGTAAACTTTGTGGTGATTCACGCCAAGGCCAACGCCACCGCCACCTCAGCCAACGACTACGCCCGCCGCAAGGCCGGCGCCGACTTGCTGAAGGCCGAGTTGGAAGCCACCTACCCCACCGACAATACCCTCATCGTGGGTGACTACAACGACGTGTTGGAAGGCACCATCGCCACCGGCGTTACGCCGGCCATCAGCTCGTACTCGGCCTTCACCCAGGATGCTAACTACCTGCAAATCACGCTGCCGCTGGCCCAGGCCGGCGGGCGCTCCACGGCGGGCTTCCCCACGGTGATTGACAACGTGATTGCCAACAAGAACATGGCGCAGTACTACATCGCCGGCACGGCCGCCATCCGCACCGACGTGACGACGGGCATCACCAACTACGCCAACACGACCTCGGACCACTACCCCATTTTCTCGCGCTACTCGTTCACGGGTGTTGCGCTGGCTACCAAGGGTGCCCGCACCGCCTCGCTGGGCCTCTACCCTAACCCGGTAATCAACAGCGTGCGTTTCGACGTGCCCGAAACCGGCAAAGACCTGAGCCTGAGCGTGTACACCACCACCGGCAGCCTCGTGCTGCGCGGCACTGGCACGGTAGAGCAGCTCAATCAGCAGCTGAGCCAGCGCGTGGCGGGCCTCGCCGCCGGCCTCTACGTAGTGCGCGTAGTGGGTGCGCAGCAGACTTACACCGACCGCTTCCAAAAGCAGTAATCTTAGGAGCTATTAGCTGTTAGCTTCTTAGCGAAGAGCCCCGGCCAGCTGGCCGGGGCTCTTTTTTTGGGCAAAAGTGGCGTGGACCCTGGCCGCTCACTACTACCGCTGTGCAACGATTGCCGCACCGGCGGCTACCTTGGGGTCCGTTGTGTCTTTATCCCAAGCGTATGCGTTTTTTTACCATCGTGCACCATTGCCGGCTCGCCGGCCTCGGCTTGCCGCTGCTGGCCGCCGGGCCCGCGCTGGCCGCCCCACCAGCGCCGCGGCCCTACTACTCGGAGCCCGCCGTGGCGCCCGACCGCCAGGAGCTGGCCTTCGTGTCGGGCGGCGATATCTGGACGGTGCCGGTGGCCGGCGGCGAAGCCCGGCTGCTGGTGGCCCACCCCGCCACCGAGAGCCGCCCGCTGTACGCGCCCGATGGCAAGTCGCTGGCCTTCACTTCCACGCGCAGCGGCAACGGCGATATCTACCTCCTCAACTTTGCCTCGGGTGAGTTGAAGCGGCTGACGTTTGACGACGGGCTCGACCAGCTCGACGGCTGGAGCGCCGATGGCAAGTATCTGTATTTTTCGAGCACCAGCCGCGACATCGCGGGCATGAACGACATCTACCGCGTGCCGGTGGGCGGCGGCACGCCCACTGCCGTGAGCGCCGACCGCTACGCCAACGAATTCTTCGCCGCGCCCAGCCCCGATGGCCGCACGCTGGCTTTTGCCGCGCGCGGCGTGGCCTCCAACCAGTGGTGGCGCCACGGCCACAGCCACTTGGATGAGTCGGAAATCTGGCTGCGGCAGGAAGGCAAAACCGGCCCCAGTTACCGCGGCCTCACCAGCGGCGGCAGCAAAGCGCTGTGGCCCATGTGGGGGCCGGGCGGCCAAAAGCTGTTTTACACCAGCGACCAGGGCGGGGCCGAAAACATCTGGACGGTGGGCCTGGATAATACTAAACCCCAAGCAGTTACCACGTTCAAAGGAGGCCGGGTGCTGTGGCCCAGCATCTCGTACGATGGCAAGCTCGTGGCCTTTGAGCGCGACTTCGGCATCTGGACGCTGAACACCGAAACGGGCCAGACCCAGCCGGTGGCCATCAGAAGACGGGGCGCGCCGGCCAGCCCCGGCGTGGAGCGCCAGCGCTTTACTGACCGCTTGCAGGAGCTGGCCCTCTCACCCGATGGCAAGAAGGTCGCCTTCATTGTGCACGGCGAAGTGTTCGCCGCGTCCTCGGCCGATGGCGGCGACGCCACCCGCCTCACCACCACCGTGGCCGCCGAAACCGACCTGGCCTGGGCCCCCGACAGCCGCCGGCTGGTGTACGCCTCGGCCCGCGACGGCGCGCGGCACCTCTACAGCTACACCTTCGCCACGGGCCAGGAAACCCGCCTCACCAACGCCGCCCTGAGCGACGCCCAGCCGCGCTTCTCGCCCGATGGCAAGCTGCTGGCCTTCGAGCGCGATGCCCAGGAAGTGCGCATCCTGGATTTGGCCAGCCGGCAAGAGCGGGTGGCCGGCACGGGGCGCTTTGGCCGGCCGCCGCTGGCCGCCGAGCGCTCGGTGGTATGGTCGCCCGATGGGCGCTGGCTGGCGTTTGCACCGGCCGGGGCGCGGGGCTTCACCAACGTGCAGGTGGTGCCCACGGCGGGCGGCGCGGCGCGGTCGGTGAGCTTTTTGGCCAACACCAACAGCAACAGCCTCTCGTGGAGCCCCGATGGCAAGTACCTGCTCTTCGACACCGGCCAGCGCACCGAGGATGCCCAGGTGGCCCGCGTGGATTTGCAGCTGCGCACGCCCCGCTTCCGCGAGGACCAGTTTCGCGACTTATTCAAAGAATCGGTGCCCGGCCCAACTACGCCCGATAAGAACGCTACCCCGCCTACCAAGGCCCCCACGCCGGCCCCGATGCCGGTAGCGGCCGCCGACTCAGTACGCGCTAAAAATCAGGCTATTATTAAGAAGGGCAAGAGCAAGAAGGGCGCGGTAGGGGTCGCCGCCATTCCCACCAAGCCGCCCGTCACCATCAATTTCGACGACATCCGTCGGCGGCTGAGCTTGGTGCCGGTGGGCGTGGATGTGCGCACCCAAACCATCAGCCCCGATGGCAAGTGGCTGTTGCTCACGGCCACCGTTTCCAACCAAACCAACCTCTACGTGTATCCGCTCGATGAGCTGGGCAAGGAGCCGGCCACAGCCCGGCAGCTCACGTCCACAGCCGGGCCCAAGCGCGAGGCGCAGTTTTCGCCCGATAGCAAGGAAGTGTATTTCCTCGACCAGGGCCGCATTCAGGTGGTGCCCGTGGAGGCTGGTAAGGGCGCGGCCCGCAGCGTAGCCGTGGCTGCCGAGCTGAACGTGGATTTTGAGGAGGAGAAGATGGTAGTCTTCGACGAAGCCTGGGCCTACCTACGCGACTTCTTCAACGACCCCACCTTCAACGGCACCGACTGGCCCGCCCAGCACGACAAGTTTGCGCCATACATCGCCGGGGCTCGCACCCCCGACGAAGCCCGCCGCCTCACCAACCTGATGATTGGCGAGCTCAACGCCTCGCACTCGGGCATGGGGCCCGCCGCCCCGCCCACTGGCACGGTAGCGCCCGCCACCGGTCGCCTGGGCGTGCGCTTCGATGCCCTTGATTATGAGCAACATGGCCGCCTACGCATTACCAGCGTGCTGCCGCTGGGCGCGGCCGCGCTAGCCAGCCTCCAGCCCGGCGACGTGCTGCTCGCCGTGAATGGCCAGCCCCTCACCGGCACCACCAACCTCGATGAACTGCTGCAATACCAGGTGGGCCGCCGCACCACGCTGCGCGTGTCGGCCGCTAGCAAGGAGCGCGACGTGGTGGTGCGTCCCCTCAGCCGCGACACCGAGAAGGCCCTCGACTACCGCCAGTGGGTGGAGGAGCGCCGCGCCTACGTGGCCCAGGCCAGCGGCGGCCGCCTCGGCTACGTGCACATGTTCGACATGTCGGCGGCCTCGCTGGCGCAGCTTTACCTCGACCTCGACGCCGAAAACATGACCCGCGACGGCGTGGTGGTGGATGTGCGCAACAACAACGGCGGCTTCGTGAACGTGTACGCCATTGATGTGCTGGCGCGGCGCAGCTACCTCAGCATGCGCAGCCGGGGCATGGCCGCGCCGGTGCCCGCCCGCAGCGCCCTCGGCCAGCGCAGCCTGGAGGTGCCCACGGTGCTCGTCACCAACCAGCACTCCCTCTCTGATGCCGAGGACTTTAGCGAAGGCTACCGGGCCAGCAAGCTGGGCAAAATAGTGGGCGAGCCCACCGGCGGCTGGATTATCTTCACCTCGGGCGCTACCCTGCTCGACGGCTCCAGCCTGCGCCTGCCCACCAGCACCATCCGCGCCACCCGTGACGGCCAGGTGATGGAAATGAACCCCCGCCCCGTGGACATCCCCGTGACGCGCCCCATCGGCGAGAGCTACACCACCCGCGATGCGCAGCTTGATGCGGCGGTGAAGGAGCTGCTGGGCAAGTAGTTAACCACTGTCGCGGAGGGCGACACAATAATCTACTTTGCCATATCGACAGCCGAAACGCTTTCGGCCGCGCCCGCCAGGGGCAGCTGCACCTCCAGCTCGACCTTGGCGGCGAGGGGCAGGCGGGGCACCAGCACGTAGTACACTACGTTGGATACGAGGTCGCCCGCGTCGGCGGCCAGCTGCACGGTGTAGGTGTAGCCGGCGCAGGTTTGGCGCACGTGCTGGGCTTGCACGTAGCTACAGCTGGCGGTGCGGGTTTTGCCGGCCAGCAGGGTGTAGGCGCTAAAATCGACGGGCGGCAGGGTCTTGCCCCCAAACAGCGCCCGGTACTCGGCCGCCGAGTTGACGACGTAGGTATTGGACTGCCCCACATTGGGCACCGGCTCGGGAATAATAGCTACGAAACCCGGCAGCTGGGTGGTCGTCACGTCGGCCGACGCGTTGCAGGGCACCACATCGTCCTCCTTTTTGCAGCTGTTGCTCATCGCCAAAAAACTGAGCGCGGCGAGCGCCAAAAGTCGACGTAGTTGCATAAAAACCAGGGTACTTGGGTGGAAAAAGGAGCGCGGGCAAGAAATATACTATCCGGCTCCCAGAATCCAAGTTTGCATCCTGCTTCCCATAGCTTATTTGGGCGGCACCACGTCGAACACCACGTTGGCTTCGGCGGCCAGCTTGGGCACCAGGGTGTAGTAGAGCACCTCCGTGGAGGCCTGGCATAGGCCAGCCGCCAGTTCTATTTTGTAGGTGTACTGCGCGCAGCTGCGGGTTACTTGCTGCGCTTTTACGCTGCTGCAAGCGGCCGTTTTTGTTTTACCAATCAGCAGGGTGTAGCGCGCAAAGTCGATGGTGGGCACCACCGCACAGTGATTGAGGGCCTGCAACTCGCTGGCCGAATTGACAACGTACGATTGGGTCAGGCTCACGTTGGCGACGGGCGTGGCGAAGCAATATGGGCTAGCCATCCAGCCCATGACATCGGTGGTGGCCACAGCCAGCGTGGAGCAATCCTGGGGCGTCGCTTCGTCCTTTTTGCAGCCACCAAAGAGCAGTAAGCTACCGGCGGCCAAGGCAAGTAAGTAATTAGTTATCATACGCTTCGTAAGATGAGTGTAGAGATTGGAGTACGGACGCGCCCAAACAGTTGCACGGGCAAAAGCCGCCCGTAAATTAGGCTCGCAGTACCGGGTTTTATCCTCAGATAAAACCCGGTACTGCCCGTGGGCACCCAGCCGCTATCCGGCAGGCCATCGACTTACCGCAACGCTTTTTTAGGTGGGTTTGGTGAAAAGGCGTTGGTTTCGCTGCAACGCCTAGCTAATGGATATGTCTTTTTCATGAAAAAGATGCCATCTTGCCGGTCGGTTTTACCGGTCGCCTTTAATTTTCTTTCGCTTTGAAACGACGTGACTTTGTGGGCCTTACCGGCCTGGCCACCAGTGCCCTGCTGCTGCCCCACTTCCCGGGCTTCGGCGGTACCCTCGTAGACCCCGCCCGCCTGCTGGAGCCCGGCCTCGACGTGGCCGCCAAAAAGCGCCTGGCCGACGTGGCCCTCAACGCCGCCCGTAGCGCGGGCGCCACCTACACCGACGTGCGCATTGGCCGCTACCTCAACCAGAGCGTGTTTACCCGCGAAAAGCAGGTGCAGAACATTGCCAGCGGCGAAAGCTTCGGGGCCGGCGTGCGCGTGATTGCGGGCGGCAGTTGGGGCTTTGCCTCCACCAACAACGTGAGCGAGGCCGGCTTGGCCCAGGCCGCCAAGCTGGCCGTGGCCATGGCCAAAGCCAACGCCAAAACCCAGAAGGAGCCCGTGAACCTGGCCCCCCAAAAAGGCTACGGCGAGATGAACTGGCGCACGCCCATCAAGCAAAACGCCTTCGAGGTGCCCGTGGCCCAGAAGGCTGAATTGCTACTGTCCGCCAACGCCGCCGCCCTGGCCAATGGCGCTAACTTCGTCAATTCCAGCTTATTCCAGATAAACGAGCAGAAGTACTTTGCCAGCACCGATGGCTCGTATATCGACCAGGATGTGCACCGCATCTGGCCCACGTTTTCGGTTACGGCCATCGACCGGGCCAGCGGCAAGTTTAAGACGCGCGACGCGCTGAGCTCGCCCATGGGCCTGGGCTACGAGTACCTCACGCCCCAGGCCGCCGACAAGATTGCCGGCCCCCAGGGCACCGGCCTGGTGGGCTACCGCAACAGCTACGACATCCTGGAAGACGCCGCCCTGGCCGCCCGCCAGGCCAAGGCCAAGCTCACAGCCACCTCCGTGCTGGCCGGCAAATACGACCTCGTGCTCGACCCTAACCACTTAGGCCTCACCATCCATGAGAGCATCGGCCACCCGCTGGAGCTTGACCGCGTGCTGGGCTACGAGGCCAACTACGCGGGCACCAGCTTCGCCGACCTGGCCTGGAAGGCGAAGAACCTGCCCTACGGCTCGAAAAACGTGACCATCGTGGCCGACAAGCTGCAACCCGGCTCGCTGGGCGCGGTGGGCTACGACGATGAGGGCGTGAAAACCAAGGAGTGGACGCTCATCAACCAGGGCAAACTGGTTGACTATGAGAAGATTCGTGACCAGGCGCACATCGTGGGCCAAACCGCCTCCGATGGTTGCTGCTACGCCGACTCGTGGGGTACGGTGCAGTTTCAGCGCATGCCCAACGTGAGCCTGCGCCCCGGCACCGCCAAAATGAGCGTGGACGACATGATAAGCAAGGTCGACAAGGGCATCTACATTGCCGGCCGTGGCTCCTATTCCATTGACCAGCAGCGCTATAACTTTCAGTTTGGCGGCCAGGTGTTCTACGCCATCGAGAAAGGCAAAATCGCCGGCATGCTCGACGACGTAGCCTACCAAGCTAACACCCAGGAGTTTTGGAACTCGTGCGTGGCCGTGTGCGACCAGAGCGACTACCGCCTGTTCGGCTCGTTCTTCGATGGCAAGGGCCAGCCCTCGCAGGTATCGGCCGTGAGCCACGGCTCGGCCACGTCGCGGTTTAATGCGGTGAACGTGATAAACACGGGCCGCAAGATTGGGTAAACCTTATGCGGCGCTAACGGGGCGCCTCACCCCTAGCCCCTCTCCGAAAAGGAGAGGGGGACTAGTTCTAGTTTTAGACTCAGCTTTTAAGCTATTGCTAAATACTAGTTCCCCCTCTCCTTTTTGGAGAGGGGCGCACCAGAACAAATACCACCCTCATTCTCTCTATTCCTCAAACCTTTACGCTCCCTCACTTTGAACAGACGCAACTTTACTACCCTTACTGGCTTGGCGGCCGGGGCGCTGTGGCTCCCCTCCTTCCCGAGCCTCGCCGGCAACCTCGTGGACCCGGCCCAGCTGCTGGAGCCCGGCCTCGACGTGGCTGCTAAAAAGCGCCTGGCTGACGTGGCCCTCACCGCCGCCAAAAGCGCTGGCGCCACCTACGCCGATATTCGGATTCAGCGCACGCTCAACCAGGGCATTTTCACCCGCGAAAAGCAGGTGCAGAACATCGCCAGCGCCGAGAGCCTGGGCGTAGGCATTCGGGTGATTGCCAACGGCACCTGGGGCTTCGCCTCGACCAATAACATGACCGACGCGGGCATCGCCAAAACGGCCCAGCAGGCCGTGGCCATCGCCAAGGCCAACTCCAAGGTGCAGAAAGAGCCCGTGAAGCTGGCCCCCCAAAAGGGCTACGGCGAGGTGACCTGGAAGACGCCGATTGAGAAAAACGCCTTCGAGGTGCCCATTAAGGAGAAGGTAGATTTGCTGCTGGCGGCCAACGGCGCGGCGCTCAGCAACGGCGCGTCGTTTGTGAACTCGGCCATGTTCCAAGTAAATGAGCAGAAGTACTTTGCGAGTACCGATGGCTCGTACATCGACCAGGATATTCACCGCATCTACCCCACGTTTGGGGTGACGGTGGTGGACCGGGCCAGCGGCAAGTTTCGCTCGCGCCAGAGCCTGAGCTCGCCCATGGGCATGGGCTACGAGTACCTCACGCCCAAGGCCGCCGACAAGATGGCCGGCCCCGCCGGCTCAGGCGTAATCGGCTACAAAAACAGCTACGACATTCTGGAAGATGCCACCCTGGCCGCCAAGCAGACCAAGCAAAAGCTGACCTGCAAGAGCGTGACGCCCGGTAAGTACGACCTCGTGCTCGACCCGCACCACCTGGGCCTCACCATCCACGAGTCGGTGGGCCACCCCTTGGAGCTCGACCGCGTGCTGGGCTACGAAGCCAACTTTGCGGGCACCAGCTTCGCTACGTTGGAGTGGAAAAAGAAGAACCTGCCCTACGGTTCCAAGCAGGTTAACATTGTGGCTGACAAGCTACAAGCCAACTCGCTGGGCGCGGTGGGCTACGACGATGAGGGCGTAAAAACCAAGGAGTGGAACCTCATTGAGCAGGGCAAGCTCGTGGACTACCAGAAAATCCGCGACCAGGCGGGCATCGTGGGCCAAACGGCCTCCGATGGCTGCTGCTACTCGCAGTCGTGGCGCGATGTGCAGTTCCAGCGCATGGCCAACATCAGCCTCAAGCCTAGCCCCACCAAAATGAGCGTGGATGAACTGGTGAGCAAGGTCGACAAGGGCATCTACATCGTGGGCAACGGCTCGTTTAGCATTGACCAGCAGCGCTATAACTCGCAGTTTGGCGGCCAGGTATTCTACGCCATTGAGAAGGGTAAAATCACCGAAATGCTCGAAGACGTGGCGTACCAGACCAACACCCTGGAATTCTGGGGCGCGTGCGCCGGCTCGTGCGACCAGAGTGACTACCGCTTCGCGGGCTTCTTCAACGATGGCAAGGGCCAGCCCTCGCAAAGCTCGGCCGTGAGCCACGGCTCGGCCACCTCGCGCTTCAACGGCGTGAACGTGATTAATACGGCCCGTAAAATCGGGTAGTATGGCATGTCCCTATCATTTTCATCTGTCATCCTGAGCTTGCGAAGGACCTTATGCCAGTTGAACAAGTCGTTCGAGCGTGATAAGGTCCTTCGCAAGCTCAGGATGACAGATGAAAATGATAGCCAAGTAACTTTTTGATATTCAGCATAAAGCTTGTTCATAGAAATGGCAATTCTTTCCCAAACCGAAGCCCAGGACATCCTCAAGAAGGTGCTCAGCTTCAGCACCGCCGACGAGTGCGAGGCCAACCTCAACGGCAGCCTGGAGGGCAACGTGCGCTCGGCGCGCAACTCCATCAGCACGGCCGGGGCCGTCGACAACGTGTCGCTGGCCGTGACGTCGTATTTCGGCAAGCGCTCGGGCACCGCCACCTGCAACCAGTTTGACGAGGCCACCCTGCGCCGCTGCGTGCAGCGCGCCGAGGAAATTGCGCGCCTGGCCCCCGAAAACCCCGAGTCGATGCCGCTGCTCGGGGCGCAAACGTATCTGGCTTCGCCCCAGTCGTTTGCGCAGAGCACGGCCAATATCACGCCCGACTACCGCGCCAACCAGATGGCGGCCAGCATGCAGTATTGCGACAGCAAGAAGCTGTCGTCGGCCGGCTTCCTCAATGACCAGGCGGGCTTCGTGGCCAAACGCAATTCCAAGGGTTTGGAGGCGTACCAGCGCACCTCAAACCTCGATTTCAGCATTACCGTGCGCACGCCCGACGGCCTGGGCTCGGGCTACGCGGCCACCGACTTCACCGACGTGTCGAAGTTTGACTCGAAAACCCTGACTGCCATCGCGGCCAGCAAGGCTTCGGCTTCGCTGGGTGCCAAGGCCATTGAGCCGGGCAAGTACACCGTTATTCTGGAGCCTAATGCCCTGGTTTCGGGCTCCGATGCTTCGCTGCTGGGCGCGCTCATGCGCTCGTTCGATGCCCGCTCGGCCGACGAGGGGCGCAGCTTCCTGAGCAAGAAGGGCGGCGGCAATCGCAAGGGCGAAAAGATGTTCGATGAGCGGGTTACGATTTACTCGGACCCTACCAACGCCGAAGTGCCCGACCTCACCTTCTCGGGCGATGGCCGCCCGCAGCAGCGCACCACCTGGATTGAGAAGGGCGTGGTGAAGAACCTCTACACCTCGCGCTACTGGGCCCAGAAATCGGGCATTCCTGACCTGCCCAACCCCGGAGGATTCATCATGGAAGGCGGCACTCAAAGCACCGCCGACCTCATCAAGGGCACGGCCAAAGGCATTTTGGTGACGCGCCTGTGGTACATCCGCCCCGTTGACCCGCAAACGCTGCTCTACACCGGCCTAACGCGCGACGGAACGTTCTACATCGAGAACGGCGCTATCAAGTTCCCCGTCAAGAACTTCCGCTTCAACGAAAGCCCCATTATCATGCTCAACAACCTGGAGGCCATCGGCCGCCCGGTGCGTTTGGCCGGTAATTTGGTGCCGCCCCTCAAGATTCGCGACTTCACATTCACGAGCTTGTCCGACGCCGTGTAGCAAGTAGCGTGGACTCTGCGAGTCCGCGCGTGGCGTCGTTGAATAAATCGACCCAACGCTTCTACGCGCGGACTCACAGAGTCCACGCTACCTCAGCCCCTGCGCCCACCCGGCGCGGGGGTTTTTTTTTGTTTCAGTCTCTGCGGGCAGGCACCAGGCCTAACAGCCACAATAGCAGCAAGAAGCCCGCCAATTTCCTGTTATCGTTGCCGGCAACGATTGCATATATTTTTAGGATAGAATAGTGCCGTTTTTACCGAAAAAGTACAAACCTTTGCCCATCTACCTGGTCGAGTGGCCAGGCCAGTTCTTTTCCACATCCCACCCCAAACTTTATGAAAGCCAGTGTATTAGCGGCAGCTATGCTGCTGTCCTGCTCCGCCGTTCTGGTGAGCTGCAACAACAATACCCCCTCCCCCACCGCGACCACTGCAACCCCGCAATCGGCCGATGCTACGGCTGCTTGCGGCGCGCAGGGCTGGGCCTCCCAAAACGGGGGCACCACCGGCGGCGGCACGGCCAGCGCCACGGTCGTAACCACCTATGCCCAGCTAAAGGCCGCCATTGAGAGCGCTACCGTCAAGGTGGTGCAGGTCAACGGCACCATTACCATTCCTTCGGGCGGGCGAATTTCTTTTCAGGACCAGAGCGGCAAAACTGTTTTCGGCAGTGCCGGGGCCAAGCTGGTTTCGACCGACCAAACGCAGAGCAACTCCGGTATTCTGTACGTGAAGCGGTGCCAGAACGTCATCCTGCGCAACCTCATTTTTGAGGGGCCGGGGGCCTACGACGTGGATGGCCAGGACAACTGCACCATTGATGCCTGCACCAACCTGTGGGTAGACCACTGCGAGTTTCGGGATGGCGTGGATGGCAACCTCGATATCAAAAACACCTCCAACTACCTCACCGTTTCCTGGACCAAGTTTACGTACCTGAAGCCCCCGAAAGCGGGCGGCTCGGGCGGCTCCAACGACCACCGCTTCTCCGACCTCATTGGCTCGTCGGACGGGGCCACCGCCGACCGGGGCAAGCTCAGCATCACGTTTGCCCGCTGCTGGTGGGCGCAGGGCTGCGTGGAGCGGATGCCCCGCGTGCGCTTCGGTAAAATCCACGTAGTGAACAGCTTGTATAACAGCACGGTCAGCAACAAGTGCATTGCGGCCGGGCTGGAGTCCAACGTGCTGGTGCAGAACAACGTGTTTGAGAACGTGAACAACCCCATTGCCCTGATTGGTGGGGCCACGGCGGTGCAGGAAACCGGCAACCTGTACACCAACACCAGCGGCACCAAAGTGGGCAATGGCAAAACGGCCTTCACGCCGCCTTATTCACTCTCGGTACTGAGCGCGTCCAGCGTGAAGGCGACCCTTACCGCGTCTTCGGGGGCGGGTGCCACGCTGAGCAGCAACACCTGCACGAACAGCGGCATCTAGCCGCGGGCCCGTGTAGCGTTTGGGCGCGTGCGGCGATACTCGCTCGTGCCCGGCGCTTGCCCACAAATGGGTTATTACCGATAAGCACTTGCTACCCAAATAAGTACTGAAAAGCGACCGGACAACCCGGTCGCTTTTTTTTGCCTCTATTTCGGCTAGCTTAGCGGCTACATTCGGCACTATTCTCCCAGACACCTTGCCTTTTTCTTTTGCTCTTATGAACAGACGCGATTTTGCTGCCCTTACCGGCCTGGGGGCCACGGCCCTGCTGCTGCCCAGCCTGCCTGGCTTCGGGGCCAAGCACGTGGACCACAGCCGCTTGCTGGAGCCCGGCGCCGACACCATCCTCAAAAAGCGCCTGGCCGACGCGGCGCTGAATGCCGCCAAAAGTGCCGGGGCCAGCTACGCCGATGTGCGCATCGGCCGCTCGCTCAACCAGTACGTGTTTACCCGCGAAAAGCAGGTGCAGAACATCGTGAGCACCGAGAGCTACGGCGTGGGCATTCGGGTGCTGGTGGGCGGGTGCTGGGGCTTTGCCTCCACCAGCGTCGTTACCGAGGCCAGCCTGGCCGCCACCGCCCGCCTGGCCGTGGACATTGCCAAGGCCAACCGCCTGGTAATGAAGGAGCCCGTGCAGCTGGCCACCCAGCAAGGCTACGGCGAAGTGAGCTGGAAGACCCCGCTGCAACAAAGCGCCTTCGAGGTGCCCGTGAAGCAAAAGGCCGACCTGCTGCTGGCCGCCAACGCCGCGGCCATGGCCAACGGCGCTAGCTACATCAACTCGGCCCTCTTCCAGGTGAATGAGCAGAAGTACTTTGCGAGTACCGACGGCTCGTACATCGACCAGGATATTCACCGCCTCTGGCCCACCTTCAACGTGACGGCCGTGGATACCAAATCGGGCAAATTTCGCTCGCGCGAGTCGCTGAGCGCGCCCGTGGGCCTGGGCTACGAGTACCTCACGCCCAGCGCCGCTGAGCAGGTGCGCGGCCCCCAAGGTACTGACACCGTGGGCTATAAGCTGCGCTACGACATATTAGCCGATGCCGCGCTGGCCGGCAAGCAGGCCAAGGCCAAACTCACCATGAAGTCGGTGACGCCCGGCAAGTACGACCTCGTGCTCGACCCCGGCCACCTGGGCCTCACCATCCACGAGAGCGTGGGCCACCCCACCGAGCTCGACCGCGTGCTGGGCTACGAGGCCAACTACGCGGGCACCAGCTTCGCCACCCTGGAGTGGAAGGCCAAAAACCTGCCTTACGGCTCGCCGCAGGTCAACATTGTGGCCGACAAGCTGCAAACCGGCTCGGTAGGCAACGTGGGCTGGGACGATGAGGGCGTGAAAACCAAGGAGTGGGACATCATTAAGGCCGGCAAACTAGTTGATTACCAGAAGATTCGCGACCAGGCGCACATCGTGGGCCAGAAGGCCAGCGACGGCTGCTGCTACGCGCAGTCGTGGGAGGACGTGCAGTTTCAGCGCATGGCCAACATCAGTCTCAAGCCCGGCCCCGCCAAACTGAGCGTGGACGAGCTGGTGAGCAAGGTGGACAAAGGCATCTACATCGCGGGCGCGGGCTCTTTTAGTATTGACCAGCAGCGCTTTAACTTTCAGTTTGGCGGCCAATTGTTCTTTGCCATCGAGAAGGGAAAAATCACGGAGCCGCTCGAAGACGTGGCGTACCAGTCGAATACCCAGGAGTTTTGGGGCGCCTGCGCCGGCTCGTGCGACCAGTCGGATTATCGCCTCTTCGGCACCTTCTTCGACGGCAAGGGCCAGCCGGCGCAGGTGTCGTCGGTGAGCCACGGCTCGGCCACCACGCGCTTTAATGGCGTGAACGTCATCAACACGGCGCGTAAGGTGTAAATTTTTAAGCTGTTAGCTTATAGCTGCTAGCTGTTAGCTTCCGTTCGGGAGGCGCAGTCAGCACAAAAAGCTAACAGCCAACAGCTATAAGCTAACAGCTCAAGAAAATGGCTATCCTATCCAAAGACGAAGCACAGACGCTCCTCAAGAAAGTCCTCGGCTACAGCACCGCCGACGAATGCGCGGTATCGCTGAGCGGGCGCACGGCCGGCAACATTCGCTACGCCCGCAACAGCGTGAGCACGGCCGGCGCGCAAGACAACGTATCGCTGGCCGTGGAGGCGCGCTTTGGCAAGCGCAGCGGCATTGCCACCTGTAATGAGTTTGGCGACGCCACCCTACGCCGCTGCGTGCAGCGGGCCGAGGAAATTGCCAAGCTGGCTCCCGAAAGCCCCGAGTACGTGCCCCTGCTCGGCCCCCAAACCTACCTCAACCCACCCTCGGCGGCTTCTACGCCGCTCACGCCCGCGCTGCGCGCCCAAGCCGCGGCCGACAGCATGACGCTGTGCGCCGCCAAAAACCTGACGGCGGCTGGCTTCTTGGATGGCGGCACGCGCTTCACGGCGCTGCGCAATTCGAAGGGCCTGGAGGCGTATCAGCAGTCCACCAACACCGACTTTTCGGTGACGGTGCGCACCGCCGACGGCCGGGGCTCGGGCTACGCCATTGCCGACGTAACGGACCCTACCAAACTCAATACCAAAGCCTTAACCCAGCGCGCAGCCGACAAGGCCCTTGGCTCGGTCAATGCCAAGGCCATTGAGCCCGGCAAGTACACCGTGATTCTGGAGCCGGCCGCACTCATGGCCGGTGACGACCTGTCGCTGCTCGGCGGGCTGATGTATGGCCTCAGCGCCCGCTCGGCCGACGAGGGCCGCAGCTTCATGACCAAGAAGGGCGGCGGCAACCGCAAGGGCGAAAAGCTCTTCGATGAGCGCGTTACGATTTATTCTGACCCGCTCAACGCCGACGTGCCCGGCAATGCCTTCGACGACGAAGGCCTACCCACCCAGCGCATGAGCTGGGTGGAAAAAGGCGTGGTGAAAAACCTGTTTTACTCGCGCTACTGGGCCGAGAAAAACAAGACTACGGCTACGCCCTTTCCCAGCGGCTTCGTGATGAGCGGCGGCACGCAAAGCACCGCCGAGCTGATAAAAGGTACCGCCAAGGGCATCCTGGTCACGCGCCTCTGGTACATCCGCGAGGTCGACCCGCAAACGCTGCTCTACACCGGCCTGACGCGCGACGGCACGTTTTACATCGAAAACGGAGCCATCAAGTTTCCCATCAAAAACCTGCGCTTCAACGAGAGCCCGATTATTATGCTCAATAATATCGAGGCCATCGGCCGGCCCGTGCGCCTGGCCGGCTGCCTGGTGCCGCCCCTTAAAATCAGGGACTTCACGTTCACGAGCCTGTCGGACGCTATCTAGAAAATTGCGTCTGCCTCAATAGGATTGAAGCTTATAAAAAAGAACGTCATGCTGAGCTTGTCGAAGCATCTCTACCACGCCAGTTGGTTTACTAACCTAAGCGGCGCGATAGACATGCTTCGACAAGCTCAGCATGACGTTCTTTTGTAGTAGACTATAAAATAGCCACTTACAGCTTGGGCAGTTGCACGGCTATGTAGGCCTGAAACACGCGGTTTTTCAGCTGCGGGTCGTTCACGCCCACCAAAGAGCCTTGCAGTAAGTTGTCCTTGTGCACATCATTGAGGCCCGCCACGAAGCGGCCACCCACCCGAATGAGCGAGCCCAGCTTGAGGCCAACGCCACCGCAGACCGCAAAATCGCCCCGCTTGTAATTGTCGGTCGACGACTGGTCGGCGTCGCGGAAAGTGGCGGTGCCGCTGGTGGTGCGCACCTGCACCATGCCCTGGTCATTGGCGGCCACGAGGTAGCCAAACTGCGGGCCCGCCTCCACAAATACCGGCCCCAGGGTGGCCTTCAGCAAGATGGGCACCTGGATGTAGTTGAGCTGAGTGGTGTAGTTGGCCACCGTAGTCGCGCCCTTTAGCTGCGAGCCCTGCAACGAATACAGCAATTCGGGCTGAATGGAAAGCGGGCCAATCAGCTTGGCTTCGTAGAAGACGCCGGCGTGGAAATATGTCTTGTAGGTGGCGTCTTCGCCCACGCGGCCTTTAAGTACGGCCTCATTCACGCCGGCCTTGATACCGAACTGGGCGTGGGCCTTGGGCGCGAGCGCGCAAGCAAGCAGCGAAACGGCAGCCAGAGCAGAGAATTTCATAAACATCAGAAAAAGTGATAGATAGAGCAGCGGCGCGGTTGCAGCCGCCAGGATAACGAGTGCGCGAGGCATTTGGTACGTTGCAAGCCGCCGCAATAAAGCGGCAATTTACGGCCTTCGGCCGGGTGGGTGGCCCCCGGCACCCCGCCATCAGCCAGGGCCACTGCCCATCATAGCTGCCGACTAAAGTCAAGCAAAGCTCAGGCTCGGCTCATTAAGTATCAATGAATTATGGCAATTGATGGTGGCTTTAGCGCGCGCGCTAAAGTCTGACGGATACATAAGTTGGTTTGTATGGCGGGCGCGTAGCCCGCAGCTTTGTTTGGTCAACGGGCTACCCGCGCCGCCCGCAGCCCTACATTCGCCGCCATGCCTTCTATTTATGCCCTTAAGCCTCGGTTTCAACAAGTATTGCGGCCTTTGCTGGCGGCCTTGCACGGCGCGGGCATCTCGGCCAATGCCGTAACGGTGGCCGCCCTGCTGGCCTCGCTGGCCTACGGCGGCTGGCTGGCGCTGGCCCCTACTAACCGCTGGGCCTGGCTGCTGCTGCCCTCTTTCCTGTTTACGCGCATGGCCCTCAACGCGATAGACGGCATGCTGGCCCGCGAGTATGGGCAGCAAAGCCGGCTGGGCGCGCTGCTCAATGAAGTGGGCGACGTGGTGGCCGATACGGCCCTCTACCTGCCGTTTGCGCTGCTGCCGGGCGTGCACGCCAGCCTGGTGGTGCTGGTGGTGGTGCTGGCGCTGCTCAGCGAGTTTGTGGGCGTGCTGGGGCAGGTGGTGGGTGGCGAGCGGCGCTACGACGGCCCCAGCGGCAAGAGCGACCGGGCATTTATTTTCGGAACGCTGGCGCTGGCCGTGGGCCTGGGCCTGCCCGTGGGGCCCTACCTCGACTACGTGTTTGGCGGGCTGGCGCTGCTGCTGGTCGTCACCTGCTGGAACCGGGCCCGGCAGGCCCTGCGCGCCGATGCCAACTCAATCAACTGATTACCAGTGAATCCCATCTTACTCTACGCCTTTGGCGGCCTCGCGGGGCTGCTGTTGCTGGCCTCGCTCGCCACGGCGGGGCTGATGCGCTGGCGTCCTGCGCACGACTACACCATCCTGAGGCAACGCATCCAAACCTGGTGGGCGCTCACGGCGCTACTGGCGCTGGGCCTGGCGCTGGGCCGCCCGGTGGCCATCGTAATGGCAGCCCTGGTGAGCTTCCTGGCTTTGCGCGAATTTCTGTCGCTGGTGCCCACCCGGCCCGTCGATAACCCGGTGCTGCTGCTGGCCTACCTGGCCATTCCGGGGCAGTATTTGTGGGTGCACCTGGCCTGGTACGGGATGTTTATCATCTTTATTCCGGTATACTTTTTTCTGCTGCTACCGGTGCGCATGGTCATCGCCGGCGAAACCAAGGGGTTTTTGCAGGCGGCGGGCACGGTGCACTGGGGCCTGATGGCTACCGTGTTCAGCATCAGCCACGTAGCCTACCTGCTGGTGTTGCCCGCCCGCGCCGGGGCGCACGGCGCGGTGAGCGGCGAGCTGCTGGTTTTTTACTTGCTGGTGCTGTCGCAGCTCAACGACGTTGCGCAATTTTTGTGGGGTAAAATGCTGGGCGGCCGTCGCATAACGCCCACCGTGAGCCCTAACAAAACCCTGGCGGGCCTGCTGGGTGGCGTGGGCACTACCACGCTGCTGGCCTGGGCGCTGGGGCCGTGGCTCACGCCCTTCGGGCCGTGGCAGGCAGTGCTGGCGGGCCTACTTATCAGCCTATTTGGCTTTTTTGGCGATGTCGTGGTTTCGGCCATCAAGCGCGACGTGGGCGTCAAGGATTCGGGCACGCTGCTACCCGGCCACGGCGGCGTGCTCGACCGGCTCGACTCGCTTATCTACGCGGCCCCGCTGTTTTTTCACTATACTTATTACCTCTACTATTAGCCCCATGCCCAGCCGGCTCGATGCGTTTTGGCGGCAGCTGTTTGCGCTGGGTATGGTGTACCCGGTGATGCGGCTGTGGCTGGGCCTGCGAGTGCACCACTGCGAGCGGCTACCCCGGCAGGGCCCGGCCATCATCGTAGCCAACCACAACAGCCACCTCGATATTCTGGCGCTACTAGCCCTGTTTCCGCTGGGCCGCGTGCCGGGCGTGCAGCCGGTGGCCGCCACCGATTACTTCTATAAAAGCCGCTGGCTACGGTGGTTTTCAAGCCGCCTGGTGGGCGTCATCCCAATAGCGAGAGGTAGCGGCCAAAACTCTACTAATGACCCACTTGAAGGCTGCTACCGCGCCCTGGCCGCCGGCCAGGTGCTCATCGTTTTTCCCGAAGGCACCCGCGGCCAGCCCGAGCAGTTCAGCGAGTTCAAGTCGGGCATCTGGTACCTGGCCCAGCGCTTCCCGCAGGTGCCCATCGTGCCGGTGTTTCTGGCCGGCATGGGCAAGTCGATGCCGCGCGGCGCGCCCCTCGCGGTGCCTATGAACGTACAGGCAATTGTGGGTGACCCATTGCATTACTTGGAAGATAAAGCACAGTTTATGAACAGCTTACTCAATAATTTTCACGAGCTGCGCGCGCAGCTTGACCTGGTAGGAGTTGATTAAGAACGTCATGCTTCACTGCACTCAGCATGACGTTCTTTTTCTTTTTCCCTCAAAATCAGGACTTATACAAAAAGCGTTTGTCATTGCGAGCGCAGCGCAGCAATCACACCAGAACGGCACCCACGCCAGTCGTTCGTCCATCGTTCTGGGACGATTGCCGCGCTGCGCTCGCAATGACAAACACTTTTTGCGTAAGTCCTCAAAATATAAAATCTCCTATTAATCACGTCTTTCCTTTTCTCATGACCGCCACCTACGACACCATCCGCCCCTGCCAGGAGCGCTACTTCGCTTCCTTCGATGCTACCTCGCTTTTCTACCGGCACTGGCCGGCGGCGGGCGGCGCGGCGGGCAAAAAGGCCATCGTGCTCTTCCACCGCGGCCATGAGCACGGCGGCCGCATGGCCCACCTGGCCGACGAATTCTCGCTGCCTGATTTTGATTTTTTCGCCTGGGATGCGCGCGGCCTGGGCGAGTCGCCGGGCCCGCGGGGTGCGGCCGACAACTACGGCGTGCTAGTGAAGGACGTGGACGCCTTTGTGCGGCACATTGCCAGCGCCCACGGCATTGCTACGGAGAACGTGGTAGTTATCGGCCAGAGCTTCGGGGCCGTGACGGTGGCTACCTGGGTGCACGACTATGCGCCCCGCCTGCGCGGCATGGTGCTGGCCGCGCCGGCCTTCAAAATCAACCTGATTGTGCCCGGGGCGCTGGCCGGCCTCAAGCTGCTGTATGGGGTGCGGGGCAACTACTTCGTGAAGTCGTACGTGAAGCCCACCCAGCTCACCCGCGATACGGCACGCATTGCCTCCTACCACGCCGACCCGCTCATTACCAGGCCCATAGCGGCCAATATTCTACTGGAAGTAGACGAGGCCGCTACCCGCGTGGTAGCCGATGCGGGGGCTATTCACGTGCCCACCCAGGTGCTGGTTTCGGGCAACGACGCGGTGGTGTACGAGGAGCCGCAGCAGCAATTTTTCGACAATCTGGGCACCGAAAACAAGGAGCTGCACCGCCTCGACGACTTCCTGCACGACACGCTGGGCGAGCGCAACCGCGCCATCCCGATTGGGCTGGCCCGCGCGTTTATCGAGCGCCTGTTTGCCACCGCACCCGCCCAGCCCGGCTTGCTCGAAGCCGACCAGCGCGGCCTCACTAAAACCGAGTTTGACACCCTGAGCGCGCCCGCCGCCACAGCCGCGGCGCGCCTCTACTGGGCCATGAGCCGCTTTTGGGTAGCCGTGGGCGGCCGGTTTTCGACGGGCATCAAAAACGGCATTGCCACCGGCTTCGACTCGGGCAGCACCCTCGACTACGTGTACCAAAACCGCCAGCAGGGCTTCACGCCCATCGGCAAGCTGGTCGATAACGTATTCCTAAACAGCATCGGCTGGCGTGGCATCCGCATTCGTAAGCAGCACTTGGAACAGCTTATCGGCCAGGCCATTGACTTGCTGAAAGCCGCCGGCCAGCCCGTGCGCATTCTCGATATTGCGGCCGGCCACGGGCGCTACATCCTGGAGGCCGTGGCCGCCCGCCCCGGCCAGGCCGACAGCGTGCTGCTGCGCGACTACAGCCCCGCCAACGTGGCCGCCGGCCGCCGCCTCATTGCCGAAAAAGGCCTCACCGGGCTGGTGCAGTTCGAGCAGGGTGATGCCTTCGACCAAGCCGGGCTGGCCGCGTTGCAGCCCCGCCCCACGCTGGCCGTGGTGTCGGGTCTCTACGAGTTGTTTGGCGATAACCAGCAGGTCAGCAAGTCATTAGCCGGCGTGGCCGGCGCGGTGGAAGCCGGCGGCTACCTCCTCTACACCAACCAGCCCTGGCACCCCCAGCTGGAGCTGATTGCCCGCTCGCTCACCAGCCACCGCGCCGGCGCGGCCTGGGTGATGCGCCGCCGCGTGCAGGCCGAAATCGACGAGCTAGTGGCCCAGGCCGGCTTCGAAAAAATCGACCAGCTAACCGACCAGTGGGGCATTTTCACGGTGTCGCTGGCCCGGCGCAAATAACGTAGCTACTTACCAATTTCAGATTTGTTCTTCGGATTTAAAGTTCTGAAAAAGAACGTCATGCTGAGCTTGTCGAAGTATCTCTATCGCTTCACCTACACTTTTTAACGAAGCGGTAGAGATGCTTCGACAAGCTCAGCATGACGTTCTTTTTTAGCCAAAAAGCCTCTCCCACCGCGCCCCGCCCCTGGCTACGGGCGGCGGGGTGGCTGACGTTTCTGGGGCCGTTTTTCTTCCTCTCCTACGGCTTCGCCAACTGGTGGACGGGGCGGCTGCCGCACGTGGGCTCGTTCGTATTCGATTGGGAAAACCACATCCCCTTCTGGCCCTGGACCATCGTGCCCTACATGGCGCTAGATGCGTTTTACGCCGGCTCCCTATACCTGTGCGCCACCCGCACCGAGCTCGATACCCACGCCAAGCGGCTGCTGAGCGCCAGCGTGTTGTCGGTGGCGGGGTTTCTGCTGTTTCCGTTGCAGTTCAGCTTCGTGCGGCCCGCCACGAGCGGGTTTAATGGCGTGTTGTTCACCATGTTGGCGGGTTTCGACAAGCCCTATAACCAAGCGCCTTCGCTGCACATTAGCCTGGTGCTGCTGGTGTGGCTGGTGTTTGCGCGCCACCTGCGCGGGGTGGCGCGCTGGCTGGCTCACGGCTGGTTTTTGTTGATTGCGCTGTCGGTTTTCACCACTTACCAGCACCATTTTATTGATGGCGTGGCCGGGGCGGCGGTGGGCGTACTCTGCGTGTATCTATTTCCTGATGAGTCACATACGTGGCAACGTGCGCCTGGCCCACCAGCCGCCGACCAACCCTGGCAACGCAAGCTGGCGGCCAGCTACCTACTAGGTGCGGCATTGTGCCTGGCGCTGGCCGCCGCGCTCGGCGGCTGGGCATGGCTGCTGGCCTGGACCAGCATTTCGCTGCTGCTAGTGGGGCTCGCCTACGCTGGCCGGGGCGTGGCCATTTTTCAGAAGCACGATGGGCGGCTGAGTTGGGCGGCGCGCCTGCTGCTATTGCCCTACCGGGTGGGCGCGTGGGGCTCGTCGCGCTGGTTTACGCGCCGGGGCGTGCCGAGCGCCGAGGTGGCGCCGGGCATCTGGCTGGGCCGCGTACCTAGCCGCACCGATTGGCAGCACCTGCCCGCCAGCGCCGTGCTCGACCTCACCGCCGAGTTCAGCCTGAGCCGCGCTGCCCGCGCCCGGCCCCACCGCAGCGTGCCGCTGCTGGACCTGGTGGTGCCCACCCCCGCGCAGCTGGCGCAAGCCGTGGCTGCCCTCGACGAGTTGGCGGCCCACCCGCCGGTGCTAGTACACTGCGCCCTCGGCTACTCGCGCAGCGCGCTGGTGGTGGCGGCCTGGCTATTGCACCGCGGCCGCTGCGCCACCCCCGCCGAGGCGCTGGCGCAGCTGCGCGCCGCCCGGCCGCAGGTGGTGCTGGGAGCCGCCCACCAGGCAGCGCTGGCAGTATATTACGCCAGCTTACCTATTGAAAACCAACAAGTAGCTCCTTAACGATGAAGACTAATAATCCGGTGATGCTGCGGGTGGTGGTGGGCTTTTTGAAGGGCGGGCGGGTGCTGGATGGGGCCTCTTCGGTGCTGCTGCTGGGCACGCTAGTCCGGGCTTTGCTGCCAGCTACGCCGCTGGTGATGGTGAGTATTTGGGTGGCCCTGGTGCTGGCCGGGCTGGAAAAATATTTTGCCTGGCGGGTGGCCCTTGATGGGGAGTTCTTTACCCTGCTACACGAGCAGCCCGAGCAGGTTGAGAATTTTGATGCGGCGCTGGCGGCTTTTTTGGGTCGTAGCAAGGTGCTTCCCCCCCGCTCATTCGCCAGCCGCTGGCGGGGCACGCGGCAGCTGGCGATTTACCAGGCGGTAGTCTTATTAGCTCAATCGCTGCTAGTCAGTGCGTTATGCTTATTTTTTAGGTAACGTGCCGAAAATCAGTCGATAAAAAAATCCGCCTAGCACGCAACTACCATCGCGGGAGTGTTTCATTTGCGCAGTCCGGCGGCTGGTACGCGGCCGGCAGCTTGCTGCTAAATGCCTACTCCTTTCACCTTTGTGCGCCTCAGCTACCACTCCGGCGACTGGGATGCCGTGGACGAGCGGATGCCCGCCAACCTGCTGCATTCGCTGGTGCAGTACACCACGGTACCCGTCGAAACCAAGGAAAAAGTGGTAGCCCTCGACAGCCCCGAGCTCTTCAATTACCCCTTCTGCTACCTCAGCGGCCACCGGCTGGTGCAGTTTTCGGCGCAGGAGAAAAAGAACTTCACCCAGTACGTGCGCAACGGCGGCTTCGTGTTTGTGGACGATTGTAACCACGACATCGACGGCCTCTTCGCCCGCTCCTTTGAAGAGCAGATGCGGGTGTGCTTCGGCACCAACGCCTTGCAGAAAATCGCTAAGACGCATCCTATTTACAATCAGTTCTTTAAGTTCAAAGACGGGCCGCCCAACACCGGTTTCGAGCTCAACGGCTGGGGCGACGACCTGGTGCACGACTACCTCAAGGGTATCACGATAAATAATCGGCTAGGGGTATTGTACTCCAACAAAGACTACGGCTGCGAGTGGGATTACGACTTCCGCAACAAGCGCTTTTTGGCCGAGGACAATACCAAGTTTGGCGTCAATATTCTGCTGTACGCGCTGAGCTGATATCTATCTGTCATTGCGAGCGCAGCGAAGCAATCGCACCCGAACGAAACCCACGCCAGTCGTTCAGCCATCTTGTTCTGATGCGATTGCTTCGCTGTGCTCGCAATGACAACTGCTTACTAATCACCACATGACTGAACAAGACGTAACAACCTTACTCGCCAAGCTGCCAACCTTGAAAGCCGAAATCGGCAAGGTCATCGTGGGCCAGTCGGCCGTGCTCGATGAGGTGCTGGTGGCGCTGCTGGCCGGCGGCCACGCCCTGCTGGAGGGCGTGCCCGGCCTGGCCAAAACGCTGCTCGTGCGCACGCTGGCCCAGGCCACCGATTTGCCGTTTCGCCGCATCCAGTTTACGCCCGACCTCATGCCCACCGACATTCTCGGCACTGAGGTATTGGAGGAGGACCACGGCACTGGCCACCGCTCGTTCAAGTTCAACCCCGGCCCCATTTTCGCCAGCCTGGTGCTGGCCGATGAGATAAACCGCACGCCCCCCAAAACCCAGGCCGCCCTACTGGAGGCTATGCAGGAAGGCCACGTCACCTACGCCGGCCAGGAGCACGCGCTGCCCAAGCCGTTCTTCCTGCTGGCTACGCAAAATCCTATCGAACAGAGCGGTACCTACCCGCTGCCCGAGGCGCAACTCGACCGTTTCTTGCTGTACGTGCGCATCGGCTACCCCAGCGAGCAGGAAGAAATGGCCGTACTCAGCGGCACCACCGGCACCGCGCGGCCCGAAGTGCGCCCCATTTTGGGCGGCGACGACATCCGGCAATTGCAGCAGCTGGTGCGCCAGGTGAGCCTCAGCCCCGAGCTGCTGGCCTTCGTGAACCGGCTAGTGCGCGCCACCCGCCCGGCCACCTCGGAGGTCAAGTTCATTCAGGACTACGGCCGCTGGGGTGCGGGCCCGCGCGCCGGCCAGGCGCTCATACTTTGCGCCAAAGCGCGGGCGCTGCTGCAAGGCCGCTTCGCCGCCACGCTGGATGATATCAAGGCCCTCGCGCCGCCCGTGCTGCGCCACCGGGTGCTATTGAACTTCAATGCGGAAGCCGAGAATATCACGCCCGACGATGCCGTGCGTGAGCTGCTGAAGGCAGTGCAGGTGTAGCGTGGACTCTGTGAGTCCGCGCGTAGAACGATTGCATAACCAACCCACGCGCGGACTCGCAGAGTCCACGCTACCCGCCAAATGCTGACCCCCGAACTCCTCTACGCCCTGCGCAACCTGCCGCTAGCCGCCCGCCAGGCGGCCGAGGGCTTTTTGGCGGGCGCGCACGCCAGCCGGCGGCACGGCGCGGGCATGGAGTTCAGCCAGTACCGCCCCTACCAGCCCGGCGACGACCTACGCCGTCTCGACTGGCGCCTGGCCGCCCGCTCGGACCGGTACTATTTGCGCGAGTCGGAGGTCGATACCAGCCTCACGGTGAACCTCGTGCTGGATGCCAGCGCCAGCATGAACCACCGCGACGACAACGGCCTCACTAAGCTCGACTACGCCCGCCTGCTGCTGGCCGCGCTCGCCTATTTAGCTCAAAAACAAGGTGATGCGGTGGGCCTGACTATTCTGAGCCCCGGCGGCTTGCAGCACTTCCCGGCCCGCGCCGACACCCGCCAGCTGCCGCGCCTCTACCACGCCCTGGAGAAAGCCGAGGGCACTGGCACCTTCCCTGACGCGGCCACGCTGGCCCCGCTCACGGCCCGCCGCCAGCGCGCCCTCACCGTGTGCGTAAGCGATTTATACGAAGCTGATGGCGAGATAAACCGCCTGCTCACCCGCCTGCGCGCCACCAGCGGCGACGTGCTGCTACTGCACCTGGTAGCCAGCAACGAGTTGAACTTCAGCTATAAAGGCTCCGTCACGTTCCGCGACCTCGAAACCGGGCAAACCATGCAGCTCGATGCCGACCAGCAGCGCGCCACCTACCAGCAGCAGCTGCAGCAGTGGCTGCGCGACACCGCCCACGCCGCCCGCCGCCAGGGCCTCGACTACCACCAGCTCAGCACCGCCGGGCCGCTGAACGGGGCCCTGCGCGAATTTTTAAAACGCAGACAATCTATAAGTTAGTAGCTAACAAACCCGCCTGTCATTGCGAGCGCAATATTCTGCGCATCAAGCAGAGATGGAGCGCTCGCAATGACAGACGCGGATTCTTGCCAATAAAACGCCACCAATTTGCTCACTTTTACTAATCCATCTGCGCTACTTGCCCTGCTGGGCCTGCTCGTGCCGCTGGCCGTTCACCTCTGGAACCGCCGGCCGGGCCGCGAGGTGGCGGTGGGCAGCCTGCGCTGGCTAGCCGCCGGGGCCAACCGCCGCCTGCGCAACCTGCGCCTAGAGCAAGTGGGCCTGCTGCTGCTGCGCGCCACGCTGCTGGCCGCGCTGGCCGGGGCGTTGGCCGGCCCGCAGTGGCGGCAGCCCCGGCCCGCTGGTCGCGGCCAGGTGCTGGTGAGTCCTGAGTTGGCCGATGGCAGCCGCCTGGCAGCCGTGCGCCCCACCCTCGACTCGTTGCGGCGGCGCGGCTACGCGCTACGCTGGCTGACGGCGGGGCTACCCGCTATCACGCCCGCCGAGTGGCAGGCCGACTCCTTGGGCCGGCGCAAGCCGTTGTTAGCTAATACATTGATTGACAATACTTACTGGACTAGAATCCAGCAGGCGGCCGATATGTTTGCCGGGCAGCCACTGTACGCCGTGACGCCGGCGGCGCTGCGCGGCCTGGGTGGCGCGCACCCGGCCTTGCCCGCCAACCTCACCTGGCAAACACTGCCGGCGCGCACGGCTACCAACTGGCTGCAAGCCGCCACCGCTGGACCCAGCAGCCTGCGCCTGCTACTGGGCCACAGCGACGAAAAGCAGACCACCTTCCAAGCGGTGCGCGTGAGCCAGCCCCAACCCGGCGCGACGCTGACGGTGGCCGGCCTCCCGCCGCTGCGCTACGAAATGGCGGCCGGCCGCGCCCAACTGCGCAAGCAGCCCACCGACTCCAGCCAGGCGCAACTTCCGGTGCCGGTGCAAGCCGCCCCGCTGCGGGTGGTGCTCTACGCCACCGCCGGCTACGCCGAGGAGGCCCGCTGCCTGCGCGCCGCCTTGCGGGCGGCCGAAGTGGGCCTGGCCGCGCCGCTCACCCTCACGGTGAGCCCCACCCCACCCGACCCAGCCGTGGCCGCCGATTGGCTGTTCTGGCTGAGCGACAGTCCTTTGCCTACCGCCTGGCGCAGCCGGGTGCCGCGCGGACTGCGCGTGTGGCAGGAAGCCGCGGGTCCCGGCGTGGCCGACACCGCTACGCTGGTCACCGCCGCAACGGCCGGGACCGCGCCCATTCTGCTCACGCGCCGGGGCCGGCAGCCGGTACCCGCCGGTAGCCAGCCCCGCTGGGCCGATGGCCGGGGCCGCCCCGTACTAGCCGAACTGACGCAGGGGCAAGGCATTCACTACCAACTGACTACGCGCTTAGCACCGGCCTGGAGCACGCTGGCCGATAGCCCAGCTTTGCCCGCGTTGCTGCTCGATTTGCTGGCTACCAACCCGCAGCTGGGTACCGATGCCCTGCTGACCGTGCACGACCAGCGCCGCCTCGACCCGGCGCAGCTGCCAGTTTCGCGTACCAAATCAGTTGCTGACACGGCTACTCAACCAGCTGCTTATCAGCTTACTGACCTGCGGTCGTGGCTGGTGCTGGCGGTGGCGCTCTTGTTTGGCCTGGAGCGCTGGCTGGCTCAGCGGCGGGCTGTTCCTCCTTCTCTTTCGACTTCGGTATGACGCAGGTAGCTTTTCAGCCCGCCACAAACTTGGGTACCGCCCGGCAGCACTTGCGGGCGGCGGGGCGCAGCTACGCTGGGCGGCGGGCGGTGGCGGTGCTACTGCCCACGCTGGCCGGGCTACTGCTGCTGGAGGCGCTGGCGGCGCGCTGGCCAGCGCGCTGCCCGGCGCTGCTGGCGGGCCTGGTAGCCGTGCTGGCCGTAGCCACCTGGCAGCTGTGGCCGTTGCGCCACCTCGGGCCGGCGGCCGTGGCGCGGCAGCTCGACCGGCTTTTTCCTGAGCTGGAAGACAGCGCCGGATTATTATTGCAAGAGGCTGAGCAGCTGCCTTTTCTGGGGCAGTTGCAGCAGCAGCGGGTGGGCCAGCGGCTGGCTGAGCTAGCCGCTACGCAAGCGCCCCTACTGCCGGTCACCTTTAAAAACACCTTATTAATAAGCTTATTACTGCTAGCGGGTGGGGTAGCAGCCTGGTGGCTGCCCGTACGGCAGCCAGCGGCGTTGGCACCGGTCGCGGTAGCCATACGCTTCACGCCCGATGCAGCCCGGCCGGTGCCGGCCACCGCGCCGCGCATCACCAAAGTAGCGCTGCTGGTAACGCCGCCGGCCTACACCCGGCGAGCGGCTTTCGTGCCGGCTGCCGCCACGTTTCAGTGCCCGCAGGGGTCGCGGGTGCGCTGGCTGGTAACCGTAAACCGGGCGGTGAGTGGCGCTCCCACGCTCGAAATCGGGACGCAGAAGCTGGCGTTGCAGCCGGTGGCCGGGCAGCCCACGCAGTTTGGTGGCGAGCAGGTGCTAAGTGCCTCGGCCCTCTACCGGTTACGCTACGCAGGGCAAACATCCGACGACTACGCCATCGATGTGCGGCCCGACCAGGCCCCCACTATTCGCCTGCAAACACCTAAGCCTTATACCCTTATTGCGGCGGTGGGCACGCGGCCAGAGGTGCCCATCCGGGCCACGCTGCGCGACGACTACGGCCTGACGCGGGCCGAGCTGGTTATCACCGTGGCCCAGGGCCAGGGCGAGGCGGTGAAGTTTACGGAGGTGCGCCGCGACCTGAGCGCTGCCCTGGCCGGGCAGCCGGACCAGGCCACCGTGGGCAGCCTGCTCAACCTGCCCAAGCTTGGGCTCACCTATGGCGATGAGCTGTACTTCTACCTGCAAGCCCGCGACAACAACGGCCACGCCGCCCGCTCCGACGCCTTTTTGGTGCAGTGGCAGGACACGGCCGCCGCCGCCAGCGCCCTCGACGTGGGCCTGGGTGTGAATACTGCGCCCGCTTACTTTCGCTCGGAGCGCCAGATAATTATCGATACCGAAAAGCTTATTAAAGACAAGCCCAAGCTCACCGCCGCCGAGTTTGCCAACCGGGCTAATGCACTGGGCTTCGACCAGCAGTCGCTGCGCATGCGCTACGGCAAGTTCTTGGGCGAGGAAGCTGAAAAAGGCATTGGGGTAACGGCCGGGCCGCCCACGGCCGACGAGCCCGCCTCCCCCACCGCCGAGGTGCCCACGGCCGACGCGCCCACCGCCGACCCCAAGCCCGCCGCCCACGCCGACGAGGCCGATGACCACGACCATCACCCCGAGGCGCCCATTGGCCGCAACGCGTCGCAAACTGCCGCCACCGACGCGCTCATGGACCCCTACATCCACAAGCACGACGACTCCGAAACCGCCGACTTTCTGGAGCCCGCCGTGAAGGCCAAGCTCCACGCCGTGCTTGATGAGATGTGGGCCGCCGAGCTGCGCCTGCGCACTGGCCAGCCCGCGGCGGCCCGCCCCTACGAGTACCGCGCCCTGCGCCTGCTCAAGGAAGTGCAGCAGCAAACCCGCGCCTACGTCAAGAAGGCCGGCTTCACACCCACGCCCTTCCCCGAGGCCACGCTGCGCCTCACTGGCGAGCTAAAGGGAGCTGCCGCCCCGCGCCTGCAAGCTACCGTGCCGGCCCCCGCCACCCAATCCGCTGTGCGCGCCGCCCTGCGCTGGCTGGCCACCGCCCAGGGTGGCGGCCCCGGCCAGCCAGCCCGCCCCGCCGATGCCCCGGCCCTCGACCAGGCCGGCGCGGCGCTGGCCCAGGCGGCCCTGCAAAAGCCGGGCTTCTACCTGCCGGCGCTGCGGGCCCTGCGCCAGCTAGCGGCCGATGCCCGCGCCGGCCGGGTGCCCAGCGCTACCGCCCTCGCCCCGGCCCAGCGCGCCCTCGCCGACCTGCTGCCCGCCCCAGTGCCCACCGCCGCGCCCGCCACCACGGCCGACCGGCTGGGCCGCCGCTACTTTGAGGAACTGAGCAAATAATACTTCTTAAGAAATTGATTACTAATTAGTAGCAGCGCATTGTTTAGCACAACTTCTTCTTTACTGCTGGCGCTTGCTTGCGTGCTGCTGGCGCTAGGACTACTAGCCGCTGCCCTGCGGCGAGCCGACCGCCGACGCCTGGCGCTGCGCGTACTGGCCAGCCTGGCGGCCCCACTAGCGCTGTGGCTTACGGCCCACCCACCACTGCGCCAGGTGCCCGCCGTCCGCGCCGAAGCTATCGTGCTCACGCCTGGCTACCAGCCTGATACATTACGCCAGCTACTTCGCCACCTGGGGGCAGGCACCCCAGTGTGGGCCTACGGCACCCCGCCGCCCGCCCGCGCCAAGGCCCTCGGCAGCTTGCTGAGCTTAGGCGAGCAGCGGCCCGCGCTGCGCCGCCTGCATTTGCTGGGCGAGGGCCTGCCCACCAGCGCCCTGCCGGCGCTAGGCCGGGTGGCCGTGGTGCGCCACGCCGGGCCCGCCCCCAGCGGCTTTCAAGCGGCTAACTGGCCGCAGCAACTAACACTAGGCCAACGGTTTGAGGTAGAAGGCTCCGTGGCCGCCGGCCCCGACCCCGCCTGGGTGAGCCTGCGGGCCGACGGCGCGGACCGCGACTCGGTGCGGCTGCCCGGGGGCGGCAGCTTTCGCCTCCGCTACCAGCCCAAGGTGGCGGGCCGGGCGCGCTACGAATTGGTGCTGCGCCACGCCGGCAGCCCGGCCATTACCGAGCCTATTCCGTTGGAAATTAGCACCCAGGCGCTGCCGCCCGTGCTGCTGCTGGCCGCCGTGCCGGGCTTCGAATTCAAGTTTTTGAAGAACAGCCTGGCGGCGGCCGGCCGGGCCGTGGCCCTGCGCACCACCGTGAGCCGCGGCCTGGTACAAACCGAGTTTCTCAACCAGTCCGCCCAACCGCTCGACCACCTCACGCCCGCCCTACTGGCCCGCTACGCCGTGGTAGTGGCCGATGCCGCCACCCTAGCCACCTTGCCCGTCGGCGAAAGCCAGGCCCTGCGCGCCGCCGTCAGCCAGGGCCGGCTGGGCCTAGTCCTGCTCGCCGATGCCACGCCCCTGCCCGCCGCCGTACCGGCCCGCACCGCCTTTGCGGTGCAGCCGCTGCCGGTAGTCGCGGCTGTGCCCCAGCCGCTGAGTTGGCCCGACGCCCCGGCCCTGGTGCGGGCGCTGCTACCCGCCCGACTGCGGCCGAGTGCCGCCCTGCGCTCCCTCGTCACGGGCCCCAACGCGGCGCTGGTGGCTGCTGGCCAGCGCTACGGTTTGGGCACGGTGGTGGTGTCGGTGGTACCCGAAACCTTCCGCTGGGCTTTGCAGGGACAAGCCGCCGCCTACACCTCCTTCTGGAGCCAGCTGCTGGGGGCCGCCGCGCCACCGCCCGCGCCGGCTGCTACCTGGCAGGTGCTCAGCCGCTGGCCCCGGCCGCAGCAGCCGCTTACGCTGCGCCTGGCGGGCACCATGCCGGCCAGCTTGCCTACTGCGCAGCCGCTGGCGGGCGGCCCGGCCGTGGCGCTGGCCCTCGCCCAGGATGTTCGCCTGCCCGAGTGGAGCACCGCGCAGTACTGGCCCACCCGCGCCGGCTGGCACCAGGTGCGCGGCCCCGGCCGCACGCTGCACAGCTTTTACGTGTACGACTCGGCCGCCTGGCGCGGCCCCGAGCTATTAGCCCGCCAACAGGCTTTGGCTGAGCGCGCTACGCGGCTGGGCGCAGTAGCAACGGCCGTAGCCACTACCACCGTGCCGCAGCCATGGCCGGCCGGGTGGTTTTTCGGGCTGTTTCTGCTGGCGGCCGGCTTTTTGTGGCTGGAGGAGAAGCTGTAGCAGCCCGCGCTAGGTAGGCTGGTAAGATTACCTATTTCTGGTAATTCCGGCTTTTTTAACGGCCGACGCAACCGCTGACCTGGCTCACCGGTCAAGCCCCCGAATGCCGCTGCTGGGCTGGCAACTGGTACTTGCGCGTGTATGGCTGTTACTGCTCCTGCTATTTCTGAGGCCTTGCTGGCGGCGTGCCGCCGGGGCGAAGAAGCGGCGCAATTTCAGCTCTACAACCAGCTGGCCTATGGGCTGATGGGCGTGTGCCTGCGCTACTGCCCCAGCCAAGCCGAAGCGGAGGACACCCTGCAAAACACGTTTGTTAAAATATTTACCCGCCTCGACCAATACCGGGGCGACGGCCCTTTCGAAGCCTGGGCGCGGCGCATAGCCGTGCACACGGCCCTGCACGCCCTGGAGCAGCACCGCCTGCGCCACCCCACCGACTACGGCGCCGCCGACCTCGATGAGCACGCCGCTACCCTACCCAGCCCGGAGCCCTCGGTGCTCGATGAGCTGGCCGCCGCCGACCTGCTACACCACCTCGCGGCCCTGCCAGTCGGCTACCGCACCGTGCTCAATCTCTACGCCATCGAAGGCTATTCGCATTCCGAAATCGCGCAGCTGCTGGGTATTTCGGAAGGCACCAGCAAGTCGCAGCTAGCCCGGGCGCGCCAGTCCCTGGCCCTGCGCCTCCGAATGGTCAACCCCAAGCTCTGTCAATCATGAAGGAAAGCCCTGACTCTCGCCCCAATGACGACGCCAGCGACCCAGTGATGGCCGCGCTGCGGCAGCGCCTGGGCGACTATGGCGCGCCCCCGCCCCCCGGCGCGTGGGCGGCCATTCGGCAGCAGCTACCGCCGCCGGCCGTGGTGCGGCCGTGGTGGCGCCGGCCCCGCCGCCTGCTGCCGCTGCTGGCATTGCTACTAGGGCTCATTACGGCGAGCACTATGCTACGCAACAATAAGCTTTTTATAAGACTGTCTAGTACTACTTTATTCCATAAAACAGCCGTAATTACTGCCTCTGAATCAGCCCATAGCGCCCGGCAACCTCGGGTTACTGCGCCGCTGGTTGCCCCGGCAGCTACTACCGTCCTCGTGGTACCTAGTACCAGGAATAGCCATTTAAATCACGCAAACCAGCCGCTGGGGGCGGGTTCCAACTCACGCCGCCCGGCGGCAGCCAGTCACCTGGCCAACCAAACAGGGCACCAACAGTATACATCACCCAGTGCCTTTGGTAAGCCTTTTCGACACAAGGCGGCAACGCATAGCCCCCAGCAGTTGGCGCTGGCTACTGCCGAATACCTGCCACGGCAGCACCGGGCCGCGGCGGGAGTAGCTGTTGCGCGCCGCCCGCGTTTTAGCACGGCACCCACCACAGCTACCGGCGTTGCACCCCAGAAGGCTGCGGCCCCGGCAGCCGACGGCAACCAGCCCTCCATCCGCGGTGCGGCGCGGCGGCGGGCAGCCGCTACGCCGCACCACGCCGCGAGTGGGCGACCTGTACCAGTGCGCACGCCTTCGGCTATGGCCCAGGTCACTAATACCCGTACTCAGCAACAGGGGTCCAATACTGGATTTTTACGAGCAAAATACTTTAAATCAGCATCTTATAGTCAGGCAGATTCTGGTATTTTGGGCCGGCCAGCGCGGGTAGTGCGCCTGCTGCTGCCCCCAGCTGCGCCGCTACCAACGCCCTTGGTTGCACGGCCTGATTCGACCCCGCCAGCCCCACCGGTGCGGCGCTGGGCGCTGCTGGCCTTGGCTGGCCCCACGCTCAGCTACCGCACTATTGGCGCTGGGCCCAGCCCGGTGGCCGGGCCCGACTTTGCGCACCTCGAGCGCCCCGCGGCGGGCCTGGGCGCGCAAGTGCAGTTGCGCCGGGTGCTGGCGGGCCGCTGGGCGCTGGCTGCGGGCCTGGGCTATCAGGAATACGCTACCCGCCTAGCGCTCCAGCTGGGCGATTCGGCCGGCTCCCGGCGTATAAATCAGCGCGATACCTACCGGCTGCTCACGGTGCCCGTGCAGCTGAGCTACGCGCTGGGGGCTCCGCGGGGGCGGCTTGCCAAGGCGGTGCTATTTGGCACCGAAGTGGGCTGGTACCAGGGGGGCCGCAGCACCGAGGGCAGCGATTGTGGCTGCCAGCAGCAAGCCTACTCGGCCAGCAGCAACCCCTATCGCCCGTGGAGCCTGGCCCTGAGCCTGGGCCTCGACCTGCGCTACCGGGTGGGTGGCCCGGCCTCGCGCTGGCAATGGGTGGTGCAGCCCACGGGGCGCTACGTGCTCACGTCGCTTGCCGGGGCTAACACGCTGGCATTTAGCGCTCGCCGCCCTTTTAGCGTGGGCTTGCTTACTGGTTTTTCCTGGGATATTCGCTAACCTAAAGCTGGCCGGCCGGCAGCTATTTGGCGAGTGCAATTCTCTGCTTCTCACTGTTTTCCCATTTTCTCATGACTCGCTTCCTGCTTTTACTCGGCGCGGCCGGGCTACTGCTGGCATCTGGCTGCCGCAAAGACGATATCGTAGACTGTGCGCCTAGCACCTCCAACCTGTCGCTGGCCGACTTTACGCGCCGCAATGCGGTAGCTGTCCAGGTTTTTCCCTTGGTGCTGGGCCCAACTTTTGCGGCGCAAGACATTACTACTAGCGGTGGGGCCAAGTTTTCCTTGCCAGCCATCAGTTTTTTGCTTCCTACTGGTGGACCAGCTACGGGCACGGCCGAGGTGCGCATCCGCGAGATTTACACCGTACCCGACATGGTGCTGGCCGACATGCCGACCAATATAGTGCGCCAGCGTGATATGTTAGTTTCGGGCGGCGAGTTCAATATTCAGGTTTGGCAAAATACCACGCGCCTGCGGCTAGCTCCCAACCAGACGGTAGCCGTGCAGTCACCGATACCGGCCGACCAGGATACTACCCCGCAATATGTGTGGCAGCAGCCCGCTGCCGTCATGGCCAGCGATAGCGCCGGCTGGCAGCAAGCCAATGCCGCCGCCGTGCAGAAGATGCCGAGCCTTTACCGCGCAGCACTGCCACTCGACTCCATTGGCTGGTGGAACATTGACCAGTTCTGGCATGCCTATTCCACAACGAGCTTGGCCCAGGTAACCATAAAAACCACCGCTACCGCCGCTGGCGAAACCCGCGTTTACCTGCGGCCAGTGGGTTACAACGGGTTACTTAAGCTGCGGCCTACCTACCCTACCGACTGGCAGAATAACCTGCCAACTGGCGCCGATATGGTAGCGGTCGTCCTACAGTCAATTAATGGCCAACTCTACTACGGCACCCAGCGCATTACTATCAGCAATGGCCTCACTATCACTCCGGCTGTTACGGCAGTGAGCGAGGCCGAGGCTGTGCGGCTCATTCGGCAGCTATAGCTTTGGGTTGAAGACCCCCATAAAAAAGGCACCTGTGAAACCACAGGTGCCTTTTTCGTTAGCCCGTCTACTTAGCCTCGGAGCCGGACCAGCGGGCTAATAAGCCCGCGCAAACCACGCCCGGCGCTGGCTGGGCTTACCCGTCACGATGCACACGCCGTCCTCGTCGGCTTCGTTGAGGGGCAGGCAGCGCACGGTGGCTTTGGTTTGCTCCTTGATGAGCTCCTCGGTTTCGGAGGTGCCGTCGTAGTGGGCCACTACGAAGCCGCCTTTGCCGTCGAGCACGGCCTTGAACTCGTCGTAGGTTTCGACGCGGGTGGTGTGGGCCTCGCGGTAGTCCTTGGCCTTGTTGTACATATTCAACTGAATGTCATTCAGCAGCTTATCTACGCTGTCCACTATGTCGGCCAGGGGCAATTGCAGCTTCTGCTTGGTGTCGCGGCGGGCGGCTTCGATGGTGCCGCCGTCGAGGTCGCGGGCACCGATGGCCAGGCGCACGGGCACGCCCTTCAGCTCCCACTCGGCAAACTTGGCGCCGGGGCGCTCGGTGTCGCGGGCGTCGAGCTTCACCGAGATGCCGCGGGCAATGAGGCCCTGCTGAATGGGCCGGATGCGCTCAATGAGCGCGTCCATCTCGCCGGTTTTGTAAATTGGAATGATAACTACCTGAATGGGAGCCAATTTGGGTGGTAATACCAAGCCTTCGTCATCCGAGTGCGCCATTACGAGGGCACCCATCAGGCGGGTGCTCACGCCCCAGCTGGTGCCCCACACGTGCTCACGCACGCCTTCTTTGTTGGCAAACTGCACGTCGAACGCCTTGGCAAAATTCTGGCCCAGGAAGTGGCTGGTACCGGCTTGCAGGGCCTTGCCATCCTGCATCAGCGCCTCAATGCAGTAGGTGTCTTCGGCCCCGGCGAAGCGCTCGTTGGGCGTTTTCACACCCTTTACCACGGGCAGGGCCAGGTGCTCTTCGGCAAACTCGGCGTACACGTCAAGCATCTGGCGGGTTTCGGCCACGGCCTCGCCCGAGGTGGCGTGGGCGGTGTGGCCCTCCTGCCACAAAAACTCGGCGGTGCGCAGAAACAGGCGCGTGCGCATTTCCCAGCGTACCACGTTGGCCCACTGGTTGATGAGCAGCGGCAGGTCACGGTAGCTCTGCACCCAGCCCTTGTAGGTGCTCCAGATGATGGCCTCCGAGGTGGGGCGCACAATGAGCTCTTCCTCCAGCTTGGCGTTGGGGTCCACGCGCAGCTTACCGGGGCGGTCGGGGTCGTTTTGGAGGCGGTAGTGGGTGACCACGGCGCACTCCTTGGCAAAGCCCTCGGCGTTCTTTTCCTCGGCCTCAAACAAGCTTTTGGGCACGAACAGCGGAAAGTAGGCATTCTCGTGGCCGGTGCGCTTAAACATGTCGTCGAGCTGGCGCTGCATCTTCTCCCAAATGGCGTAGCCATAGGGCTTGATGACCATGCAGCCGCGCACGGCGGAGTTCTCGGCGAGACCGGCGCGCTTCACCAGCTCGTTGTACCAGGCCGAATAATCTTCCTCGCGGGTAGGCAACTTTTTGCTCATAATTGCATCTAAAAACCAGTATATCGGTAGCGGCCGGGGGCCGGTCGATTCTGGTATGCGTTTTGTATCAGTAACTTTATCAGGAAAGGCACCGTTTTGGGGCGAAATTACGTTATAGTAAGGCGCACCCGCACGGAAGTTTTGAGGAGAGAGGTTCTTTTTGGGCCGGGCCGAGGGGCCCGGACTTCACATAGCTTCCATTTGCCACGCGTTTACTTTACTAACCCACTCAGTCTCTGACTGATTTCTCACTTTTTTCTGGCCATGAAAAACCTGCTCACCGCTACTTTGCCGGCCCTGGGGCTGCTCGCTTTGGGCGGGTGCGCCACCTCCGGGGCGCTAACGACCTCCACGGAGAACGACGGCGTGTACTACTCGTCCAGCGACCATACCACGGCCGCCTACCAGGCCCGCCCGGGCTATGCCAACAGCGGCACCATCCCGGCCCGCGCGCTTGATGATACTGCACCAGTTGCTGCCGCTACCACCGACGATGCCAACCCCGACTACCAGGGTGGCCAAGCTGGCACCGACCAGGCTAACACCGATTATTATAGCAACAATTACGCCTCGGGCTACGGGGGCAATGGCTTTGGCCAGCCCTACACCGGGCCGGGCGTGAGCTCTTACAACTACACGCCCACCACGGCCTACGCCGTGTCGCCGTCGTACTACGGCTCGCCCTACGGCTATAACAGCGCGTTTGGGTACGGCTTCTCGCCCTTCGGCTACGGGGGCGGCTACGGCTTCTCGCCCTTTGGCTACGGTGGTGGCTATGGCTTCTCGCCCTTCGGCTACGACCCCTTCTTCTCGCCCTACGGTGGCTTTGGCTACGGCTCGGGCCTGAGCATCGGGTTTGGCTTTGGCTACGGCGGTTTTGGGGGATTTGGCTCGCCCTTCGGCTACGGTTCGCCGTTTGGGTATGGTGGCTATGGGTCGCCCTATGGCTACGGCTACGGGGGGGGCTACGGCCGCGGCTATGCTAGCGAAGCCCGCTACCGCAACTCAGCGCCCCGCACCGTGCGGGGTGGCTCGGTACTGAACGGCTTTGCGCCGGCCGGGGGTGCCAATGGCGGCAACGTTAACGTAGGCAACGGCCGCCGTAACGGAGCCGTTTATGCTAACGGTGGCTTCGCGGCCCCGGGTGGCAATCTGGCGGCCCCTTCTAACGCAACTGGTAGTGTGGGCAACCGCAATGCAACCATAATGCCTTCGCGGCGCGATGGTGGCGGGGGTGGTAACGTAGTGGGCAACCCTGCTTACTCTACGCCTGGCACTAGCCCCAATGGCTACAATACCCCAAACAATACCGGGCAGGCCAATGCCGCCGGAATGCCGCAGGGTAATGGCCGCCGGGGTGGATTTTTCAATGGTTTCTTTAGCAGCAACGCCAACGGCGGCGGTAATGGCACAATGAACAGTACCCCTAACCCTAACGCTACGTACAGCCGGCCCGAGCGCCGCAGCTACAGCCAGCAGCAAGGCAGCATGCCCAGCCAGCAAAATCCGGGCTACGCCCAGCCACAGCGCAGCTACCAGCAGCAGATGCCCGAGCGCCGCAGCTTTGAGTCGGCCCCCCAGCGCAGCATGAGCCAGCCCTCGTTTGGGGGTGGTGGTGGCGGGGGTAGCTTCGGTGGTGGTGGAGGTGGCGGCCGCCGCGGGGGCCGCTAGCCAGCAGCACCAGACTACCGGGTTTTTACAAGCTTAATTTATCTCGAGCCGGTCTCTCGGACCGGCTCTTTTTTGCCCTATTTTCTTTCTTATGAAGCACGCATTAATGGGCCTGGCTACCTTGCTGGGCGGTTTATTGGGCGCCAGCCATGCGGCAAAGGCCCAGGGCAGTTACGTTGATGACGCGCTTTTGCTAATGCGCCAAAACCCCAGCGGCACGGCCCGCACGCTGGGTTTAGGGGGAGCTAGCACTTCGCTAGGCGGCGACTTTGGCAGCCTAAACACCAACCCGGCTGGCCTGGGGCTGTTCACCAAATCGGAGTTGACCCTGACGCCCGGCCTAGGCTTTGGCAATGGTACCTCAACACCGGTGGCCAACGCGGCCAGCCTAGGCGGCACCACTATCAAGCAGGACGCCAACAGCTTTCACTTGGCTAGCGCGGGGGTGGTGTTTGCCAACCGCCGGCCTGATGATGATAACAGCAGCGACTGGCGGGGCGGCAGCTTTGCGCTGGGGTTTACGCGGCTGGCCGATTTCAACCAGGCTTTTCGCTATCAGAATCAGACCGACGACCGGCACTCGTTTTTTCAGTACCTGCGTGAGCCGGGCGGCAACACCACTCCGGGCACCGCAGGCTACACCGCCGCGCTGAACGACCTACGTTCGCAGGACAACAGCGGCAACTACGAAACCCTCGACGGTTTGGCCTATGGCAACTTTCTCTCGACCATCGTGAAAACCCGGCGCGGCAACCTCGACTCGTTGGGCACCCCGACGCGGGTGGGCCGCATCACGCAAGATGAGTTGGTGACGAGCAAAGGTTCGCTCTCGCAATTTGACCTGGGCTACGGTGGCAACTACCGCGATAAGCTTTACATCGGCGGGGCCATCGGCATCGTGTCACTCAACCGCACGCGCACCAGCACATTTAGCGAGGGCTCAAATAGCGGGGAGGATTTTAACTACCAAGACTACGTGAAAACGACCGGCACGGGCATTAATGCCCGCATCGGCCTCATTTATCGGGTGGCGGACGTAGTGCGCCTGGGGGCCTCGATTCAGACGCCGACCTATATCCGGCTCACCGATGAGTACGGCACCACGCTCACCTCGCAGTACACTCCCGCTAACCTCGACAATGTGCTGTCGACGGCGCTGCCGCCAGCCGACTATACCATCACTACGCCGTTTCGGGCCAACGGCGGGGCCACGGTGCTCATTGGTAAATATGGCTTCTTCACGGGCGACGTAGAGTACGTAGGCTATTCCAACGCTACCTACAATGCGGACACCAACGGTACCTCGCGGGCGCTTACCGATGCCAACAACGTTATTGCCAGCACCTACCGCAACACCGTCAACCTAAAGGCGGGGGCCGAGGCCCGCGTCAGCATCTTTCGGGCGCGCGTGGGCTACGCACGTTACGGCAGCCCCTACGCCGGTACGTCGGGCTTTAACCGCGACCAGAACTACTACACCGGCGGGCTGGGCATTCGCACCAGCAAGTACTTTGTGGATGTGGCCGGCGTGTACCTTAAGTACCAGAACCGCTACTCGCCCTACGACTTGGCCAGCGGCGCGGGCTCCATCACGAATGGTGTCTCACCCACCATCGCTACCAATTACAACCGCTTCACGGCGAGCATCACCGGCGGCCTGCTTTTCTAGGCCCTTATAGCGCCGCCTTTTACCACAAAAGCTCCCCCCTTGCGTAGCCTCCGGGCCGCGCAGGTGGGGGAGCTTTTGTGGTAAAAGGCGGCGCTATAAGGGCAGCTTGGCCAGGCGAATTTCCAGTTGCAGGCCAGTCATGGTGGTGCCATTGGGCAGGCCTCGCACGTAGAGGAGCCCATATACGGGGGTTGTTTTATCGGACTTATACACCCGGAAAGCATACACCTGGTTGAGGGCCAGCGTGCGGATGCTGGCGCGCCCCGCACCGGCAAACTGACCCTGGATGGCGTTCACATCCTGAGCCCCCGTGAAATCGGTCTGCGAGAGGGTGGTGAGCCGGAAGCGGGTTCTGCTGCGGTTACCAAGGGGCCAGCGCGTAGCGTTGAGCTGCGCGCCCGCCGAGTCGGGCGAAACCAGACTCAGGCCATTGGGCAACACAATGAGGTCGGTAAGTGCTTGCAAATCAGCATTCGGCACCTGGCCCACTACCGAGTAAGCAGGCAGCGCAATGCCCGATTTGAGGTCGATGAAGCGCCGGTCCGACTTTTGAGTGGCCGGCACGCGCAGCTTCAGGATGTAGTCGTGGTAGAGCTTGAGCGAGTCGGCGTACCGCGTCGTGGTGATGAAGGAGCGCGCCGAGCTATTGCCCTCCGAGTCGCGGGCCGTGAACGTCCAGTTCTCACTGCCCGAGGAGGTGCGCACCCCAAACACGGGCGTAAACAGGAAGTTGGCCGCGTTCAGGGTTGTGTCGAGGTACACTATCTCGGGGTCGGCGGGCGGCGTGGCAATAAACTGATTGAGGAGTGCCGGATACGCAAAGGGTTCACGCCGAGGTGAATACGTGACCACCGCCCGAAAATTGGTGAGCCTGGCCGCCTGCCCGCTGCTGGCGTTGGTGACGGCATACAGGCTCGTGGCCAGCGTGTCGCCGGACGCCACGTTGGCCCGGTTGCCCGACGTAAAGCGCGCCGAGCTAATAAAATACAGCTTGAGCGGGCCGCTGACCTGGGCGCAGCCCGCCAGCACAAACACACTCACCACCACCAGTAAAAAACGCATACGCAGGCACCAAAAAGAGAAGAAACACAAAGGTCGGGCAGCGGGCGCGCCCATCGGCCGCCCCGCCTCGCCCACCCCAACGCTGGGCGGCGCCCAGATATTCCGTGCCGGGCCCGGCCGCGGCCAGCCGGGCCGGAACCTACCAGGGAACAAACAATTTATTCAAGAAACTTTTATATCAATAAAGTACTGGAAATCAGTATTTTGTAATTTATTTTTCAAGTTCAGCGCCCGCTCATTAGCCAGCGGCTACCTTTGAAATACCATGGCCCCTGCTCTGTCTCCCACTATTCTTTTTGAGAACGCCGCCGGCCGCGTGGTACTTGACCCGGCGGGCTTTGTGCGCTCGTATTGGGGCCCGCAGGCGCGCACCCTAGCCGATACCCAGGCCCTACTGCGGCACGTTACCCAGGCCCTGCAACGCCACGGCCAACAACGGGTACTGAGCAACCAGCAGCAAATGCAGCCCTTCTCGGCCGCCGAGCAAGCCTGGGTGGCCGAGCAGTGGCTGCCCCAGGCCGTGCGCGAGGCCGGCTACCGCGCCTGCGCCGTAATCTTGGCCACCAACCTCTACGCCCGCCTGGCCATGGCCTACGTCACGACCAACGTGCAGGGCCTGCCCATGCGCTACCGCTCCTTCGACAACGAAGCCGAGGCCCAGGCTTGGCTGCTGAAGCAGCAGTAACAAAAAAGCGGCGCTGAGCTTTCGCCCAACGCCGCCACACTATACTATCAATCAATTACTTAGCCAAAGCCGGGTAATCGGTGTAGCCCTTGGCACCGGGCACGTAGAACGTATCCTTGTCGCCCTCGGCCAGCGGAGCATTTTGAGCAAAGCGCTCCACCAGGTCGGGGTTCGAGATGTAGAGTGTGCCGTAGGCCACGAGGTCGGCGTTGCCGTCGGCCAGCACTTTATTGCCCTTTGCCTGGTCAAAGCCCGCGTTGATGATGAGCGTGCCCTGGTACAGGGAGCGGTAGCGCTGGGCAATGTGCGGCTCGGCAAACTCGTTCTTGCTCACGTCGCTAAACGGCTCCGAGAGGTGCAGGTAAGCCAGGTTATAGTCGTTGAGGCGCTTCACGATGTAGTCGAACGTGGGGATAGTCTCCGCGTCGAGGGTCATGCCAAACATGCCGTCGAGCGAGGGGTTGAGGCGGGCGCCTACCTTACCCAGGTCTACGCCGGCCGCCTTCATGGCGTCCAGCACTTCAAAAAAGAAGCGGGCGCGGTTCTCAATTGAACCGCCGTACTCGTCGGTGCGGTGGTTGGACGTGCCGTTGAAAAACTGGTGAAACAGGTAGCCGTTCGACGAGTGAATCTCGACGCCATCGAAGCCAGCCGCCAGCGCGTTTTGCGCGCCCTTCACAAAGTCAACCACCGTTTGCTTGATTTGGGCCACCGTCATGGCCGCCGGGGTCACCGTTTCCTGAAAGCCGGTGGGCGTGTACACCTTGTCGTGAGGGTTGAGGGCCGACGGGGCCAGCGGCAGGTTGCCGTGGAGCAGGTCGGGGTGCGACATGCGGCCCACGTGCCAGATTTGGGCAAAAAACTTGCCGCCCTTGGCGTGCACGGCGGCGGTCACTTTTTTCCAGCCCTCCACTTGCTCGGGCGAGTACACGCCGGGCACGTTGATGTAGCCCACCGCCTCGGGGCTCACAAACACGCCCTCCGAGATGATGAGGCCCGCGGTAGCGCGCTGCGTGTAGTACTCCACCATCAGGTCGTTGGGCACGGTGCCGGGGTTGTCGGCGCGGCTGCGGGTCATGGGGGCCATCACCACGCGGTTTTTCAGGGATAGCTTATCGGATTGATAAGGGGTCAGAAGCGGTTGCTCAGCCATTAGTCGGAATCGAAGTAGAAATCAAAACTTCCGGTGCGGAAGTGGTTCATAAGCTCCCACTCAGTGCTTTTGTTTCGTGTTGCTACATTAATTTTTTACTACCCTGGCTTCGGCTGGCGGCGCAGGGGTTTTTAGCCCGCAGCGGGCGCAGAGGCTTGCGCAGAAGCCGCAGAAGCAGGCGGCTCTAGCGGCGCACGGCGCGCACGAAGCGCGGCCGGCCCAGGAAATCGGCCAGCACCACGGCCGGCTCAAACGCGGCGGCCTCGAAGAGCGCGGCCGTTTCGGGGCCCAGCTCCTCGTTGATTTCCAGCCAGATGCTGCCGCCCGGCCGCAGCAGCAGGCGCCCCACTTCGGCCAGCCGCCGGTAGAAGAGCAGGGGGTCCTCGTCGGGCACAAACAGGGCGGTAGCCGGCTCCCAGGCCAGCACGTTTTCGCGCATCAGGGCCCGCTCACTTTCGCGCACGTAGGGCGGGTTGCTCACCAGGATATCGAGGCTGCCCGGGGCCATGCCTACTGGCAACGCTTGCAAAATATCGACCTGCTCAAACGCCACGGCCGGCGCGTAGCGGGCGGCGTTGCGCCGCGCCACGCCCAGCGCCTCCAGCGAAATATCAACTGCTACTGCTTGTATATCAGTCAATTCCATTGAAATAGCAATGGCCAGGCAGCCGCTGCCGGTGCCCACATCGAGTAGGCGCAGGCCGGGCCGGCCGGCGTGGGCGCGGGCCACCAGCTGCACCAGCTCCTCGGTTTCGGGGCGCGGAATGAGGGTGGCGGGCGTCACTTCCAGCTCCAGGCCCGCGAAGTGGGCCGTGCCCAGCACGTACTGCACCGGCTCGTGGGTGAGCAAGCGGGCTTGCAGGGCGGGCAGCTGCGCCTGCACCGGGCCGGGCACCAGCGCGTGGGCCTGCATGCGGCGCTGCAAGGGCGAGTGGCCCAGCAGGTGCTCAGTTACCAAGGCCGCCACAGCCTGCGCCTCGGCGGCGGGGTACACGGGTAGTAGGGCGGCGGTCAGGTCGGTGGTGAGTTGGTGGGTGGTCATACTATAAACTGGATGGCAACGCACTATTCGTTGAAATTTAACTAATGAAAACAGAACAATAAGCCTTTACTTTCTTAAGCAGTAAAGCTTTATCCATTAACCATTTAGTATTATGTTATAAATACTCAAATTTCCCAACATGCTCATCTACATTCGCATCAGCAACGGAAGCCTCAATCATTTTCAGGCTCTCTTGTCACCATACCATTTTTTACCAACTTTTTCCACATTTTATGACAACTAAGGTACGATTAATGAGGGGGGGGGCTAGCTGCGCTGGCGCTGGCAACGAGTATGATGGGCTGTAACCGCGACAAAAGCGCGCAGGAATTACCCCAGCCCACCGAAACGGCAGCCAACGCCGCAACCAACCAGGAGCTGGCCGCCGTGGCCAAGGCACTGGCCCGCACCTTGGGCACGGATGCTGCCGCCCGGCAGCAGCTGAAAGCCGAGGCCCTCAAAAAAGCTGATGGGGACTACGATGTGCTGTATCAGCCTTTTGTAGCCACACACGCCGATTTTGGCCAGCACGTAGCCACTACAATGGCCGCGGGCAGCTCGGATGCCCCGACCATGACTGAGTTGCTGAGCCACACCCCCACGCTCAACCTCTCGGTGCCCGTCAACATTGAGAAATGGGATGCGGCAACTTACGCGCCCTTAGTTATTTTCATTCCGGCTGGCTATAATGAGCGCACGGCCACGCGGGTAAAAGCCTACGACCAGGATGGCAACGAGCATTGGCTCGACGCCCAAAAGGCCCCCGATTTCCCGGTAGTAGTAGTGGGACGCAGCGAGCGCGTAACGTCGGTGGCTGCCGCCGCTAAGCAGCCCACCGTTGGCGCAGCGCAAAGTATATCACCTACTGGTGGCAGCACTACCAACCTATACCCACAGGGAGGAACAGAAATAAGCGAGGGTGGCGAGGGTGGCGGCGGTGGCGGTGGCTACACGCCGCTGGGTACCACGGGCACCACAGCTACTTCCTGCCGCACTGATAGGCAGATTGAATACCTGCGTGAGATATGGATGAAAGACGTAAGTAAGTATGAATCCTGGTTCTTGGGCGAACCGGAAATTCGGCTGCAAATAATGTCTCCCCTCGGCACCAATGGCAGTTCTATCTTAGACGTTATGTATACCATGAGCCGCGGAGCCATTGAAGACCACTGGTACTGCAATACTTCCTTGTACTTCTGGAATAAAGCTACCATTACGAACACAGTAGGGTACTTGTGGGTAGAGCAGGATGATACCGGTGATGCGATTGATGTGAAGCTGACCCTCGGCTACAAGACGGATAAAGGCTTGAACGCTTCCACTGAAATCACTTATAAGATAAAGAATGATGATGACCAAATTGCTAAAATTCCAATGGATTTTGATTTCTGTCCTTCGGAAGGGTACTACACGGGTGGTACATCAGGAGACCGTGAGTTTCACTGGGTTTTAGAAAATCGCCCATAGGCTATGAAACTGCTACGTACGGGCACCCCTTCTACAGCCGGGAATATTTTGCAGGTACTACTCCCTGGCTACTTCCCCTACCTGGCTTTGTTGCTAGCTCTGGCAGGCCGCCCATTGCCAGCAGCCAGCCAGCACTTAGAGGCAGCAGGAATTGCCACCAGCCTGGATATCACCCAAACGCTGGCTTCGCCTTATTTCATTGACATGGGCCCTTACGTGCTGGCTACCAATGAAGACCATTCGCACTATGACGAAATCGGCTATCGCCTGGCTGCTTATGGGCGGTGGCAGCTCGGCAGCACGCGGGCTTTTTTGCAGCCAGAGCTAGCCTATACTTCCACGCAAGGCCAGGCTTATTTCGTGCTGTACGATTTGAATAGCGGACCATTCGGACCTTCTTTTTTCACATTCGGCCACCAAATCCGGCGCTGGGAAGCCGCAGCGCTGGGAGGCTTGCACGTCGGACGACGCACCTACGTATTAGCAGGGCCTGTTCTGGCGCTTAATCAGCGGGAAGCTTTGTTGAATGTGCGACCAGGCTATCCGGCCTCAGATGCCATTTTTAACAGCCTGTTTCGGAGCGTAGAACCCGTGCAGCTACTAGCGCAAGCCGGCATAGGCATCACCTTCGGCCGCTTCGATTTCAACCTCCGCGTCGAGCAGAGCCTGACCCCCTACACAAAGCGCTTTATTTTTGAAGGCACCACCTACGGCTACAAGCAGCAAGTGCGACAAGGGCTGCTTACAGCGGGCTTTTTGCTCTACAAACCCAAGGCAGCGCCTGCTTACTAGACTGCGTTCTCTCCTAATTCCCTGCCCGCTGCTGCGGGCAGGGAATTTTTTATTGACTTAATACCCAAGATAAACCACTATCTCCTATACAGCGAATAGCTTTACGCTTCTAACCTGCGTTGTTTTCCTTTCTCATGTCCGTGCCCGACGACTCGCTCTTCATGCACCGCGCCCTCGACCTGGCGGCCCTGGGCCAGGGCTACGCGCGCCCCAACCCCCTGGTAGGCTGCGTGGTAGTGGGCCCCGATAACACCATTATCGGCGAAGGCTACCACCAGCAGTACGGCGGCCCCCACGCCGAGGTAAATGCCTTGGCCAGCGTGGCCGACCCCGCCCTGCTACGCCAAAGCCGCGTGTTTGTGACCCTGGAACCCTGCGCGCACCACGGCAAAACGCCCCCCTGCGCCGACCTACTCATTGCCCGCGGCGTACCCGAAGTAATCGTGTGCAACGACGACCCCAACCCGCTGGTAGCCGGCCGGGGCCTGGCCAAGCTGCGCGCCGCCGGCATCCAGGTGAGCACCGGCCTGCTGGCCGAGGCCGGCCGCCAGCTCAACCGCCGGTTTTTCACCTTTCAGGAAAAGCAGCGGCCCTACCTGGTGCTCAAGTGGGCCGAGTCGGCCGATGGCTTCCTGGCGGGGCCCCATTTTCAGCAGGTGCAAATAAGCGGCCCGCAGGCCCAACTGCTTACCCACCAGTGGCGTACCGACGAGGCAGCCATACTAGTGGGCACCCGCACGGCCCTGCACGACAACCCCCACCTCAATGCCCGCGAGTGGCCCGGCCCCCAGCCCATTCGCCTCACCATTGATAAAAACCTGGCCCTGCCGCCCAGCCACCACATCCTCGACGGCTCGCAGCCCACCATCATCTACACGCACCGCGAGCGCGCCAGCCGCCCCAACCTCACCTACGTCACGCTGCCCTTTGCGCCAGCCAGCGCGCCCCCCTCGCCCGACCTGCTGCCCGCCGTGCTGGCCGACCTCCACGCCCGCGGCGTGCAATCGGTGCTGGTAGAAGGCGGCCCCACCGTGCTCAATGCCCTCATAGCCAACAATCTATGGGATGAAATCCGGGTTTTTCGCAGCGCCAAGCGCTTGGAGCGCGGCATCGCCGCCCCCCGGCTGGGCCTGCGCGGCTGGCACAGCCACGAAAAAGCCGGCCCCGATGATTTGTTCCGGTACATTCAGTAAGTGAGGGAGTTGGGAATGAGTAAGTTAGAGCCCATTACTAACTCACTCATTCACTGATTAATATAAAAAAAGGAGCGAAGAAGTGCTGACTAATAGGTCATTCACTCCTTCGCTCCCTCACTTATTCACTCACTGCCTACCGGCCAAACAAACCGCCTAGTAGGCCGCCCATGCCGCTGCCCATGATGCCGCCGCCACCCGCGCTAGCGGGCTGCGAATTGGGCTGGCCACCCAGGCCGCCCAGCACCGACATAATGGAGCCGAGGCCGCCGCCGCCCATTGAGCCCTGCTGCGGGTATTGGTTGGTAGCCGCTTGGCTGCCGCCACCCAGTACGCCGCTCAGCAGGCCGCCACCGAGCAAGCCGCCCAGCAGGCCACCCAGCGAGCTACCACCGCCGCCGCCGCCGCCCAGGCTGCCCATAGCCCCGCTCAACAAGCCGCCCAGCGAGCCGCTGCGCTCCTGAGGCTGGCCATAGTCGCTAGTATTGTTGCCGCCGCCCATCACTTTGGAAATTACCATGGGGGCTACCACGCCCAGCAAGCCGGCCATGAGGGCTCCCTTGGGAATACCTACGCTGCTCAGTTTATCGCCCAGGCCGCTCAGGAAACCTTGCTTGCCGGGGTCTTGCGCATCGTGAGGCACGCTAGCGGCTTGGTCTACCACGCTTTCGAGGGCTTGCTTCTGCTCGGGGTTTACACCCAGGTAATCAGCCATTTTAGCCACCATTTCTTCCTCGCCGGGCGAGTACGTGCCATCGGCGCGGGCAAAGCTGATGAGGTCCGTGATGAGCGAGTAGCGCAGGTCGCTGCTCTTGAGCTGGTCGAGGCTCTGCTGCACCGTTTGGTTGTTGGCGCTATCGGCAGCGGCCAGCACCTGGCGGATGGCTCCGTCCGAGAGGCCCGCCTGCTGCGCTAGGCGCTGCAAAAACTCGGCTTCGGGGGCCGTGGCCTGGCGGTCGGCCGTGGCGAGGGCCGCAATGGCGCTGAGGTAAGCCGTTTTTTCGGGTTCCGAATAGTTTTGAAGGAGCTGGGTTTCCATGAAAGAGGGAAAAGAGTAGGTGAAAAAGGAGAAAAGTAGCGTTTAAGACGGGCAATGTGCCTCAGTGCTGCTAACGGATGCGCGGCGGTGGCGTTGCCAAACCAGCGTTTGCAAGTTGTTACATATTTTTTTCAAAACTTTTTATGCCTGATTGCTAATTTTTTACGCCTGTACCCATACTTATCAGAGCACTTTTTTTAGCACCTGGCTTGGTCAATCCAAAAAATCCCCCCATCTTTGTAATCCCAAACGGCCACAACCACTCGGGACAAAAGGGAGATTAGCTCAGCTGGTTCAGAGCATCTGCCTTACAAGCAGAGGGTCACTGGTTCGAACCCAGTATCTCCCACGTTGATAAACAGCCACTTAGATTAAGTTCTAAGTGGCTGTTTTGCGTTTGGTATCAATGCTCTCAGTAAGAGGCCCGCTAGTGTAAACAGCGGGCCTCTTACCAATTGAGACCGCGCTAATTCCACGTGCGCCGCTTTGCGAGGCAGCTACTTAGCCCACGCGCTGGCAGGCACCAATTGCCCTAGTGGCAAAAGTGACGAAGGTCACTTTGTAGCATGATGCTACGCATTTAGCTACGCGAAAGGGAGTACGAGCTTTGGGGTACCAATCGCTTCCCACCCATCACTTTTCCAGCAGTTTATAGTTACCTCCGGCGGCGCGTGCGCCACCGAAAGCAACTAGCTGGTAGCGTGATTATTACCCTCCAGCGCTATGTCCTTTGCTTCTGCCCAACGCCTTGGCTGCCGCCGCGCAGTAAGCTGCGGGGCCGCGGGTAAGTGGGGCTGGCTGCTGGCGCTGCTGCTAACCCTGGCGGCGGGGCCAGGCTGGGGCCAGCGCCCGGCCCCGCACAAAGTGGTAGTGCGGGCCGACACGGCTCGCAAACCCCTCTCCAATAAGCAGATGGAAGAAGCGCTGCGCCTCCTGCTGCGCGCCGACTCCGTGCAGCAAACCCGGGTGCAGCCCGGCATGGAGGCCGATGCCGAGGGTTTTGTGCTGGACCAGACCATTACCAAGCCGGGCCGCGATTTCTACGAGATGTTCTACGGCACCTTCCAAAGCTCGGCGGCGGCGGGCCTGGGCGAATACACTATTGTATTGACCGAAAAGCCGTTACGCGGCAACTCTTCTCTCATTTCGATGAGCGTAAACGATACCGAGCTGCTCGAAATGCCCCTGCCCACCCGCACCGAGCAGCTCGAAGAAGCCGTGGCCAGTGCCATCGAAACGGCCTGTGGCTTCCTGGCTGAGCAGCAGGCCGCCAGCACCCAAATGGAAACCGCCAACCACGGCCCGCCCGCTTCAAAGCCCTGATTACCCCCGCCCTTTCGCCTATACTACTACCTGGCCCAGCGCCAGCCCCTCTACCCTACTCTCGCCCGCTTGCGAACCTACTCTATGAACAAACTTTACGTTGCCTTACTGGTGGTGCTGGGCACCGCCGCGGCCCGCCCCGCGCTGGCCCAGCGCTTTGTGTACACGCCCGTGAACCCCGCATTTGGCGGCAACACCTTTAATTACAGCTGGTTGCAGGCATCAGCCACCGCGCAGAACACCACTGTTGACCCGGCCGCTACCCGCAGCACCACCGACCCCCTCACCCAATTTAGCGCCAACCTCAACCAGCAGGTGCTCTCGCAGCTCACTTCGCGCCTCATCTCCTCGCAGTTTGGCCAGGGGGCCATTAAAGAGGGTACCTACACGGTGGGCACCTACCAGGTGCAGGTAACGCCGGGCGGCGGGGGCGTAATGGTAACGGTAACCGATACCGGCACGGGCAACCGCACCACCATCACCATTCCTAACGGCTTGTAGGTTAAATGCTTGACCACAGCAAGCTACCCGTAGCCCGCCCCTCCTGGCTGGGCCGCGGGCGCACCTTGGCGCGCGGCCTGGTGGCGGCGGCCCTGCTCACCAGCAGCAGCTGCGTACCCTACCTGCACCAGCACCTACTGGCCCCCCAGCGCGCGCGCCTGGGGGCCGAAGTAGCTGGTAATGAGCTCTGGAACCAGCTGCCCACCCCAGCCGGTAAGACGATTGTGGCGGTGTACAAGTTTCGGGACCAGACAGGCCAGTACCGCCTCATGGAGAACGGGGCCAGCTTCTCCACCGTCGTTACGCAGGGCGCTACCAGCATCCTGCTGCGCGCCCTGGAAGAGTCGCACTGGTTTGAGTCGATTGAGCGCGAAAACATCGGTAACTTACTGAACGAGCGCAAGATAATTCGCTCGGCGCAGTCCGAGTTTGCGGCCCAAACCGGCAAGCCGGCGGCCCCGCTGGCTTCCATGCTTTTTGCCAGCATCATACTGGAGGGCGGCATTATTTCCTACGATTCCAACATCATTACCGGCGGGGGCGGGCTGCGCTACTTCGGGGCCGGCGCCTCAGGCCAGTACCGGCAAGACCGCGTGACGGTGTACCTGCGGGCCATTAGCACCAATACCGGGCGCATTATGAAAACGGTGTACACGTCCAAAACTATTCTCTCGCAGCAAGTAAGCGCGGGCGTGTTTCAATTTGTTGATTTCAAGCACCTGCTCGAAACTGAAACCGGCTTCACCTACAACGAGCCCAGTGAGATGGCCGTGAAGGAGGCCATCGAGAAATCGGTGCAATCCCTGATAATGGAGGGCGTGCGCGAGCATTTCTGGGGCCCGCGCGATACGGCCGAAGTGCACGGCCCGGCCATGCAAACCTACCTGCACGAAAAAACCGAAAACCTGAGTATCGACGAGCTAGGCCGGGTGCAGCAGCCGCGCCGCGCCACCTTCGGCCTGGGTGTCACGGGCGGCTTGCAGCGCTACGCCGGCGACTACAGCGCCCCCCAGGTGCGGGCCGCCGCCGAAGCTACCCTACGCTGGCAGCCCAGCGAAGCCTGGACGGTGTGGCTCAATGCTGGCCGGGGCCAGCTGGCGGCCGGGTCGGGCGGTAGCTCGTTCAGCCAAACGTTCAACTATGCCGAGGCGGGCGCGCTGTTGCGCCTGCTCCCGCGCGACCGCCTCACGCCCTACTTGCTAGCCGGCGGTGGTATTACCCAGCGGGCTGCGCCGGCCCCGCCGTCGTCGTTTGGCACGCTGCCCCACGCCGTGGTGGGCGTAGGCCTGGAGTATCTGGCCACCAACCGCCTGGGCCTGAGCCTCAGCCTCGACAACCACTACTACTTCAGCGACCAGCTCGACCTGCTGGCGCGGGGCAGCTACAACGACTACTACTGGGGCGCGCGCCTGGGGGCCGTGTTCTACCTGGGCCAGCTGGGCGGGCCCAAAGTAAGGACACGCTAGGGCTTACGTAAAATGTTGAAAAGACTACATAGTTTTTTACATTTTAACTTGAATAATTTTAATTTTACTCCTATTGGAGTATTGATACTTCTCTACTACCCCACCTACTTTTGACTCATTCTTCCGGCCGGAGAATTACTCTTCAGTACTACTTCCCACCCCCCCCATTTTTAACTACTCATCTCCATGAACACGCTCAAACTCAAACTTCTGGCCGCTTCTATGTTTGCTTGCTCGGCTGCTTTTGCCCAAGGGACTGCAGCAAGTGGCCAAACAAATAACAGTCCAAGTAGCAATGGTCAACTTAGCCCGCTGTCTGGTCCTACTTCCAACGCTAACGCTTTTACTCCGACTGCTGCGCAGGGAGTAGGTATGCGCAATGATATCAATAATTATAGTGTTGATTCTTACGTTTTACAAAGTGGCAGCAACCAATACGCCAAAGTAAATCAGCAAGGCTACTATAACACGGCCGACATCTACCAAACTGGTGGTAGTGGCAATAATGCGACTCAATCGCAACTGAACGACGGCAGAGATAATTTTCAGGGTAAGCGCAATACGGCATACATCGCTCAGGGCGGCTCAGCAAGCAGCGCTAACCAGAGCCAGACGGGTACTGGCAACGTAGCCAGTACCATCCAAGGCCAAGGCTCGGGTAATTTTGCCGACCAGAAGCAGGACGGCATGAGTCACTCGGCCGAAATCACGCAGGCCGGGTCAACGAGCAACGCCACCCAGAGCCAGACCGATGGCAATTCGGATGTTGCCCGCATTGTTCAAGGCGCTGGCACAAACAATACGGCCGACCAGAAGCAATTTGGTGGCAGCAACAACAGCGCTGATATCTCGCAAGACAATGGAGGCTCGTTCAACGATGCCTACCAATCGCAGCAAGGCTCTTCTAACGCGGCACGTATCCAGCAGGATGGTTCGTCCCGTAACTACGCTGAGCAACACCAGGTGGGAACCGGTAACCAGGCTAGCACCACCCAATCGGCCGCACAGTACGGCTCGTTTAGCTACATTGGCCAAACTGGTACTTCCAACCAGGCTACCGTGACGCAAGTGCGCTAGGCAAACCTAGGGTAAGTAAGCGACTCAGTAAACTGGATGCTGCGGCTGGTATGGTACCAGCCGCAGCATCCAGTTTACTGAGTCGCTTACAAACGAGGCTTAATTGGCTCATTATCAGCAATTACATAAGTTTTTTTTACTTCTCTCTCAGGTTTAAGGTATGCAAGCGTTCTTTCTATTGCTGCTGGCCGGGTTGGGTTGGTCGCAGCTAGCCAATGCCCAGCAGGCTATCAGTCAGGCCGCCACCGCTGAGCAGCGCTTGGCTGAAGACCTGGGGGTAGACCGCCTTCGCAACGCCTTGCTTCCTGCCATAGAAACCCGAACCTCGTCCGTGCTTCTCCAAACAGGCACTGGCAACGTGGCAACAATAGGACAAGCCAGCCAAGGCACCGCGCCCAACCAAGCGCTAGTGGTGCAGGCCGGCCTCGGCAATGCGCTAACATTGACTCAGGTGGGCTTCGACAATCAGACGACCTTGAGCCAAATGGGCAACGCCAACAAGGCCACCCTGCACCAATCGGGCAGCAGCAACGCCATCGATGGCTTGATAACCGGCGACGACAATACGCTGGGCGTACAGCAGCAGGGCCAGCGCAATCGGTACCTAACGCAGCTCGCGGGCAACAATGGCCGCTACAACATCGAGCAAATCGGCAGTGACAACAGCTTCACTCAGCGCGAAACCTCAGCTAGCACGCCCCTGCCCGGCTACAGTGTGCAGCAGCAGGGTGCCGGTATGCGCCTGACCATCGAGCAGGGCAAGGTATTTCCGTAGCGGGGCCGGTGTTTCGCGAGTGGCCTTTCTCTCTTCCGCACTCTACATCCCTAATACTATGAAACTTACTTTGCTACTAGCCTTGGTGGCGTGGCCGGCTAGCCCACCGTGCTTAGCTCACTTGGCTCTGCGCGAGCAGGATGGGCTGCTGCACATCACGGGTAGTTGCCGTAGCCAACTGGCGCAGGCGGCGCAGTACCGCTACGAGCTACGCACGCACCGCACCGGGCAAGTCGGGCAGTCGAATACCACGCAGGGTGGGCGCTTTGAGCTACCCGCCGGGCAGGAGGTCACGCTCTCACAGGTAAGCCTCAGTGCCGGGACCAATGCCCACTACCACTTGCACTTACTAGTGTACGATGCTGCTGGCCACACCGTGGCGCAGGACTCGGCCAGCCACTAACGCCCTCCCCTTTCCCTTTCGACTCAGGCAGTAATGTTTGAGTCTTTTTAGGTTTATACCCGCTACCATTTCTGCCCTATCCCTCCGCCTTTTTCCCACCTCTACTTTCTATGAACGCAAACAAGTACCTGGCCTTCCTCTTTTCCTGGTTGCTACTGGCGGGCTGCACCGAGACTACCGTGGAGCCCGCGCGCTTTGGGGCCCTTAATGGCACCGTGCTAGATGCGCGTAGCGGCCAGCCGCTGGCCAATGTATCTATCACAACCACCCCGGCTAGCAGCGGCTACCTCACCGATGCCAAGGGCCAGTTTGCCATTGCCCAGGTGCCGGCCGGCACCGTGAGCGTAACGGCCCACAAGGCCGACTACACCGACCAGAGCACCAGTATCACCGTAACCGAGGGCCAAACCCAGACCGTAGCCGTGCTGCTGGCGCGGCCCAGCTCCACCACGCCCCCCAGCGCGCCCGCCCAGCCCGGCCCCGCCACCGGGGCCACCGGCCAGCCCACCCAGCTTACCCTCAGCTGGCACTCGGTGCGGGCCGCCAAAACCGATTCGCTGCGCTACACCGTGGTGCTCTACGAAAGCAACAACCTCAACCAGCAAACCCTGCTCACCAACTCGCGCGACTCAACGGTGGTGGCGGCCAACCTGCGTTATAATACCACCTACTACTGGCAGGTAACGGCCACCAACCTCGCGGGCACCGGCAGCAGCGCCCGCTCGCCGGTGTGGAGCTTTCAAACCCAGGCGCTGCCCGATAACCGCTTTCTGTTTACGCGATTAACCGGCTCTAATACTGATATTTATTCTTCCAATAGCACGGGCGGCAACCTGCTGCGCCTTACCAGTGAGGCCACCACCGAAACCGCCCCCCAGCTTAGCCCCAACCGCGACCTGATTGCCTACACCTCCAACGCCACGGGCCAGTTTCAGCTCTATACCATGAACCGCGACGGCTCGAATCAGCGACGCATCACCACGCTGGCCGTGGAGGGCTACAGCAATGCGGGCGTGGGCTACCGGTGGTCGCCCGATGGGGCGCAGCTTATTTATGCCCACTACAACCAGCTTTACCGCGTTAACCGCGACGGCACCGGCTTGCAGCTGCTAGCCACTGCTCCCGCCGACCGCCACTTTCGCGAGTGCGACTGGACGGCCCAGAACGGCGGCCGGCTGGTAGTGCAAACGGTGGGCGTAAACGTATATGATGCTGAGATATACCTATTTAACACCGACGGCACCGGCGGCAGCCTGCTGGTGGGCAACCTGCCGGGCCGGCTCGACTCGCCAAGCTTTAGCATCGACGGCACGCGTGTGGTGTACACCCGCGACGTGGCGGGCTTCAACAGCCCCAGCGGCCGGCAGCTCGACGCGCACATTTTCACGCAGCGCCTCGATGGCACCGGCGTACTTGATGTGACGGCTACCGGCAGCAACGGTAGCGGTAGTGGCACCCCTAGAACTGTGGGCACCAACGACTTAAACCCCCAATACTCGCCCGATGGCTACTCCTTCATCTTCATCAACCAACCTAATGATGGCCTCACCCCTGGTGATGCCTGGACGGTAGAAACCACCGGCCTCGCCCGCACCAAGCAGATTACCAACGCCGCCCTGCCCAACTGGAAGTAGTAGTAATAAATAGTGGTACGCAAGGAGCAAGCTCTAAGAAGCTGTTTGAGTTAATTTTGGGTCGTGAAAAATGTTGCTGCTCTACCTCAGCGAAAAGCTTATAGCTCAGACTTATCAGCGCATCAGCGCATCAGCGCATGATTGGCAGCGCTTAGAGCCGGTGCTGCTGGCGCATGTGCGGCGGCGCAGCAAATGGCCCCTGCTGGAATTGGTCAATGCCATCCTGTACGTACAAACGGCTGTTTATGGCGCGATGTGCTAGGCGAGTTTCCGCCGTGGGGCACGGTGTACTGGTACTTTAGCAAGTGGCAGGACGAGGGCGTGCTCGACAAAATAAACGCCTGTTTAATAGCTGATTGCCGGGAGGAGGCCCAAAAAAAGTCCAGTCCAGTTGCGTGATAATTGACACGCAAAGTGTTAAGAATGCCGCCACGGCCACGGGCGATACGGTGGGCTTCGACGCGGGGAAGCTGGTCAAGGGTCGCAAGCGCCTGGTGCTCATCGATACACTGGGTAACATACTGGCCAGCTGGGTAGTACCAGCTAGTCAGTCGGACGCAGCCACGGCGATTGCCTTTTGGGACGCGGTAGCCGCTCAACTACCGCTGCTGGGGCAGGTGCAAGTGGTCATGAGCGACAGCTCGTTTGCTGGCCTGTTCACCGACCACCTGCGCCTGCGCTTCGAGAAGCCGACGGATATCGTGTTGAAGAAGAACTTTTGCATTCATTTAAGAAGCGCTGGTTAGTCGAACGCACCTTGGCTTGGTTGAGCGCTAATCGCCGCTTATCAAAAGAACATGACCGGTTGTTAACGCGCGCAAATGCTTGGCTAACAAAGGCTAACATCCGACGTGTTCTTAAATTTTGCTAACTCAAACAGCCTCTTATTGATTACTTCTTGCGTACCACTATTTATTGCGCATTGCCAGCTACACCATGCCGGCACCCAGGTGGGCCAGGCGCTGGCTCACGTTCTTGGACTTGATTTTGCGCTGGATGTTGCGACGGTGCGTCTTCACCGTGAAGTAGCTGATAAACAGCTTCTGGGCAATAGCTGCATTGGTTTCGCCGGCCAGGATGAGGGCCAGAATTTCCTGCTCGCGGCTACTGAGCTCGTCTTCCTCGCGCTTGCCCTTGCGGGCGGCCAGCCAGCTGGCAAAGGCGGGGTGGTCGAGGCTAAAGCGCACGTCCACCGTGTTTTTGTGGGCCGTGATGTCGGTGAAAAGGCTGGCCGTGGCCAGCGGACGGCCCGCGGCGTCCTGGGCAATAATGAAGTTTTGGCGCAGCACGTGCAGGTAGTGCCCGGCGCGGCAGCGCAGGCGGTAATCGACGCTGAAGCACGGGGGCACGGGGGCAGCCTCGCCCTGGCCCGGCACCGGGCCGTGCAGCTGTAAAAACTCGCTGGCCAGGGCCGAAGCCCGTATCACGGCGGGCAGGTCTTCGGGGTGAATGGCGGCGTATAACAAGCTCATTGTCAGCTCATTTTTCTCGTAGCCCAGCAGCCCGGCAATGCTGGGGCTACTGTAGCAGCATTGCTGCCGCCACAACTCAAACACCACCAAAAACTGACTGGCAAACAGCCGGTTGGCCATTTGCATGGCTTCCTGACGCACTGCCTCCAGCAGGCCCGCGTGCGCCGACGGCAAGCCCGGAGCTGGGCTCTCCAAATTATCAAGCATGAAAAAAATACCACTAGTGTGAGCGCCTGCCCCGGCGCGGGCGGCCAGCCACAGCCCCGCTCCGGCCGTGCAGCCATGGCAAAGGTGCCAGCTACCCCGCGGGGCCGCATTGATAGGGCTCACTACCTCAAGTGATTATCCTCATCTTTGGCCCACTCGGCCACGCACGCGCCGCCCGGCCCACTGCTGTGGGCCGGGCGGCGCTACCAGCGGGCTAGGCGGCGGCTAGTCGAACAGGGTAGCTATTTCCTGCAACTGCCTGGGCGCCAAGATAGTGATGGCGCTGCCCCGGGTAGTGAGCAGGCCCTCGTGCTTGAACTCGGTGAGCATGCGGGTGGTGGTTTCCTTGGTGGTGCCCATGAGGGCACCCAGGTCCTCGCGCGAGATGGCCATGGTGAAGGGCTTGCTGTCGCCGGTGGCCTGGTAAGTGTGCAGCAGCAGCAGCAGGGCCTCGGCCAGGCGCTCGCGCACGGGCTTGTAGGCCAGGTGCAGCATGCGCTCGGCAGTATCGCCGAGGTTGGTGGCCAGCAGCTGCATCAACGCACTGCTAAAGAGCGGGTTAGTGCTCAGCTGCTGCCCAAAAGCGTGCCGCGGAATGAGGCACACCGTGCAGTCGCTGAGGGCCACGGCCGAGGTGGCGTGCGCCGAGCCGGCAATGAGGGCGCGGTAGCCGAGCAGGTCGCCGCTCTTCACGAGGCGGATAATCTGCTCTTTGCCATCGCCGCCCGATTTCGTGATTTTGATGCGGCCGTCGTGCACGCAGTAGAGGCCGGCGGGCCGGGTGCCCTCGCCAAAAATGGTTTGGCCGGCGGCGTAGCGCTGGCTGGTTTTTTCTTGGCCAATGGTGTCGGTGCCCGACAGGGCGCAGCAGTGGAGCTGGTTGTGCTGCCGATGCGGGCAGCTCTGGCAGCTGGGGGTGGCAAGTCGTAACATAGTTGAAAGGCGGAGAATGAGTGAGTAGGGGCGTGAAGCGGGTGTTGGGGTGGGCAAAGGAGAGCGGGCATACTACGTTGCAAGGCGCGGGCAAGCCGTCGGGTACCAAGTCGGTTCCTCCTGACTGTTAGCTTCTTGGCAAATGTGAGTGGCGAGGGTGCCGCGGGGCTAGTTGGCCCAGCGGCCGGTGGCCTGGTAGAGGGGCTGAAACGCTTCGGCCCGGCTTATTTCGCCGTTGAGGTAGCGCTGCAGGCGCTGCTGGCTGTCGGGCTGGGGCACTTGCCCGCCAAAGGCTTGGCAGAGCAGCGCGTTTTCGACTTCGCGCAGGCGGTTGGTGTACGCCTGCTGCTCATCGGGCGACAGGATAGCGGAGGCCGCAAAATCAAATTGCAGCGTGGGGCTGAGGTATGCTAGTGCCATGTTTTCAGAAGGTTAGGAAGAGTGAGGTAACATAAAGAGCGGCCGGGCGGTGGGGCCGCCTACGGCCGGGTAACTACTTGGGGCGGCCACCGGGGGCAGGCCCAAAACCCAGGGCGCAGGTACGCTGGGGCTTGTATAGCCACGGTCCTGCAAATCCATTCTAAGGTATTGGTTGAATGAGCTTTCGCTCATCCGTGGCTCAGCTAGCCGGGCAATGGACCAGGCTAGCCCTGGGGCCAAGTACTTGGAGGGGGCGCTAGGTTGCCAGCGGGGCCAAACCGGGGCGGGGGGTAGCACGCGAAGCGTGGACTACCGGCAGAAAGTATTTTTTTTTCATAGTTAGAAAAGAGTGAGAGAGATATTCTTGCAAGCAGCCGTTGGCAGCCCACCGAGTGCTCCTTAGCGTAAAGCAAGCTATTGATTGACTGGTAGCTACCTTGGCAGGCTGAAGCATGATAAAAGTAGCGGGCTGGTAGGCTTGCCACTACTCCCAAAGGGTGAATCAGGGGATGCGGTATCCAGAAGCCGACCCTCCATATGCCAGCCGGTACCGGCGCCGCCCGCTACGAGCAGGCACCCTCCAAAGCTGCCCAACTCAGTTCAGCTATCCAGGCCAACCGTTCGCTCACTTAAAGGCTTGCTTTAGCTACTATTTCGCCCTAGCGGCTGACTATTTTGGTACCTTAACAAGCTTTATTTATCTTTTCCTAATGCCTACTTCTTCCGACAGCCTGCTGCACACCCTGCACGAGCCCATTGGCAAGGTGGCGGCCCGCCAGCGCATTCAGGAGCTGGAACGGGAGCTGGCGGCCGCGCATGCCAAAACTGCCGCCGCGCACCACCTGCTCGAAGAAAGCCTGGCCGATGCCAGCGACGGCCTATTGCTCGTGAACGACGCCCAGCGGGTACGCCTGGTCAATACGGCGCTCTACACCTTGTTTGGACTTAGCCAGCCGCCGGCCCACTGGGTGGGCCAGCCCGCCGCGCTCGTGGAGGCCCAGGTGCGGGCGTGCCTAGCCGACCCCGCGGCGTTTGACCGCCTGCTGGCCCACCCTACCGGGCAGCACGTACGGCTGCGACTACTTGGCCTTCAAGAAGTTGTGTTGAAAGTGCAGGCACTACCCGCGGCGGGTGGCGGCTACCTCCTCAGCTGCCGCGATGCCACCAACCAAGGCGATTTTTTTCAGCGCCTGCAGGAGCTGGCCTGCATTCCGGACCAGAACCCCAACCCGGTGCTGCGCTTTGGGGTGGGCGGTGAGCAGCTGTACGCCAACCCGGCCGCCGAGCGGCTGTGGGCCAAGCTGGCCACCGCCCCCCTGCAACAAGCCGAGCTGCTGGCCCTCACGCAGGCGGCCCTGCGCAGCAACCAGCCCCTCGAAGCCGAGCTGCCGCTGGCCCACAGCCGCGTGATGCAGGCCTACGTAGTGCCGTTTGAAGCGGCGGGCTATGTTAATGTGTATCTGACTGATATAACGACCCGCTACCGGGCCGGGCGCGCCTTGCAGCAAGCCAAGGAAACGGCCGAGGCCGCCGCCGCCGCCAAGGAAACGTTTTTGGCCAACATGAGCCACGAAATCCGCACGCCGCTCAACGGGGTGCTGGGCATGGCGGCGCAGCTGGCCAAAACGCCCCTCGACAGCCAGCAGCAGCAGCTCCTGAGCATTGTGCGCACCTCGGGCCACTTTTTGCTAAGTGTGCTCAACGACGTGCTGGATATGAGCAAGATAACGAGCGGCAAGCTGGAGCTCGACCACGCGCCGTTCGAGTTTTGCCAGGTGGCCAGCGAGGCGCTGGCCCTGCTGGCCTGGCAGGCCACCGAGAAGAACCTCGACTTCAAGTTTGTGCCCGTGGGCCAGCCCGCGCCCTACCCCTGGGTGCTCGGCGATGGCCACCGCCTCAGCCAGGTGCTGGTCAACCTGGTGGGCAACGCCCTCAAGTTTACCGATAGCGGCTACGTGCACGTGCGCAGCCAGGTGCTCACCCAAACTGCCAGCACGCTCACCCTGCAAATAGAAGTAGCCGACAGTGGCAGTGGCATTGCGGCCGACAAGCAGGAGTTAATATTCGAGTTCTTTATTCAGGAAAGCGCTGATATTCAGCGCAAATACGGCGGCTCGGGGCTGGGGCTCAGCATTTGCCGCGCCTTGGTGCAGCAAATGGGCGGCACGCTGGCCGTGGCCAGCCAGCCGGGGGCGGGCAGCACGTTTACGCTGGTGCTTACCCTGCCCAAGGCCGTGCCCGAGCTGCGCCCCCGCTTGCCCCTGGTGGCTGCCAGCCGCACGGGCAGCCTAGCTGGCCTGCGGGTGCTGCTGGTAGATGACAACGAGATAAACCGCAGCGTGGCGCGCTACCTGCTCGACGACTGGGGCACTGCGCTGCACGAGGCCAGCAACGGCCCCGACGCCCTGGCCCTGCTGGCCGCCCAGCCGTTCGACGTGGTGCTACTCGACATTCAGATGCCGGGCATGACGGGCCTGGAGGTGCTGGCGCGGTTGCGCCAGCACCCCGACTCCCGGCGCGCGGCTACCCCCGCTATTGCCTTCACTGCCAATGCGTTTCGGGCCGATGCGGAGCGCTACCTGGCGGCCGGCTTTACTGATTACCTTACCAAGCCGTTTGAAGAGGATAGCCTCTACCATAAGCTGGCGGCCTACCGGCCGGCCCCCGCGCCGGCTAGCTTCGACTTCACCTACCTGCACGGGCAGGCGCAGGGCAACCAGGCGCTTATCACCAAGATTATCAGCGCGTTCTTGCGCAATACGCCGCCCCTGCTGGCCGACTTACGCGCCGCGGCCGACGAGGGCCGCTGGCCCGAGGTGGCCGCACTGGTGCACCACCTGCGCTCCAATATTCAGGTGCTGGGCATTCAGCACACCGAAGCCAGCCTGGCTACCCTGCGCACGGCCCCGCCGGCCACGGGGCCCGTGGCGGTGGCCTTTGCCCGGGCGGCCCACCAGCTGGCCGACCACATCGACGCGGCCCTGCACGTACTGCCTAGCCACCTGCCGTAGGCATTGCGTTGATTTACAGGCTTCTCAGCGAGTGATAAAGCTCATCCTGGTACGACTTGGCCAGCGGCACCTCGTGGCCGGCCAGCGTGAGCACGTTGTCCTCAATGCTATCGATGAGCTTGGTATTGACCACGTAGGAGCGGTGCACCCGCCGAAAGTGCGCGAAGGGCAGCCGCTCCACAATGCTCTTGAGCGTGTAGTGGACGATGTGCTTTTGGCGGGCCGTCACCAGCACCGAATACGTAGACATGGCCTCAATGTAGAGCACATCGTCGAAATTGAGCCGCAGCAACCGGTTGTTGACCTTCACAAACAGGTCGTGGCCGGCCCGGTCAAGGTCGCCGGCCAGTTCGGCGGGCACAGCAGGTGGCGGCGGGGCCAGCTCGCTGGCCGGCGCGGCCCGCAGCGGCAGTCGCGCAATGGCCTCCTCGAAGCGGGTGTGCATCACCGGCTTCAGCAGGTAGTCGGCCACGTGCAGGTCAAACGCCTCCACGGCAAAGTCGCGGTGCGTGCTGATGATGACCACCGCCGGGTGCGGGCGCGCCAGCTGCTGCATCAGCTCCAGGCCCGAAAGGCCGGGCATCTCAATGTCGAGCAGCAGCAGCTCTACCTCGGGATGGGCCTGCAGGTAATGCAGCGCCGCGTGGGCATCGGTGAAGGATGCCAGCAGGCGCAGCGACTTGTTGAGCTCGACCAGGTGCTCCGTCAAATACAGGTCTATCTCGTTGTTGTCAACGATAACGCAGGAAACAGGAGTAGTAATCGACATAGCCAGAGCAGTTAGCAAGTCGAAATATACCCTTAATTTATTCGTAAAAGCCACGCCCTTACCCGCTTGCCACGCGAAAGCGGCGCCAAGCACTTGCACGATAAGTACAACTTAATAAAAACTTAATACCAATTGCATTATTACGCTAGCCACTGCCAGCTCCCTTGGGGCTGCCTGGTGGGCTAGCGGGCCGGGGCCGCCGGCACTGCCACGGAGGCCGGGCTGCTGTGGGCCGCCAGGTATTGGTGCCGCCACAGCACCCAGGCTAGGCCAATAGCCGCTGTTACCACCAGCAGGGTGTACACCACGCGGTTTTGGCGGTTGATGATGGTCGCGATGAGGTCGGCTCGTTTCATGGGCGTGCTGCTAGAGGCTGAAAACAGCGCTTTTAACGCGCCGCCGCCGCCGGTAGTTGTACCCCACCCAGACCGTGGGGCACCCGTAACTTGCGGGCCTTATGGCTAATTTTTATCCGGAGGCGCGGCGCGCACGCTGGCAGCGCTGGCTGCCGGGCGGCTTGCTGGTGGCCCTGCTGCTGCTGGGGGCCAGCCTCTACCGCGGCTACGGCCTCACCTGGGACGAGCCGGTTGACCACGACAACGGCGTTTACAACCTGTACTTAGCGGCCGATTTTCTGCTGCCCCCAGCCCTGGTGCAGGCTCGCATGCCCCCCGGCATGGCCGCGCCCATCGAGGCCAAATGGTCTGGTTTCGACCACGGCGTGGCCTTTGAGCTGCCCGCTGCCCTGCTGGGCCACCTGCTTTACCCCAGCAGCCCGGCGGGGTACTACCGCCTGCGGCATCTGCTGGTTTTCCTTGTCTTTGCGGGCGGCGTGGTAGTCACCTACCGCCTGGCCCGCCTGCGCTATCCCGCCGCCCGCTGGCTGCCGCTGCTGGCCGCCGGGGCGCTGGTGGCCACCCCCCGCTTTTTTGCCGAAGCCTTCTTCAACGGCAAAGACATCGTGTTTATGGCCGCCTTCGCCCTGGGCATGCTCACGCTCGTGCGCCTGGCCCAGCGCCCCACCGTGCCCCGCGCCCTGGCCCACGCCGCCGCCACCGCCCTGGCCGCCGACGTGCGCCTCACCGGCCTGGTACTGCTCACTGCCTTCACGGCCGCCGCGCTGCTGCTGCAAGCCAGTGCCCCCCTGGCCCGCCCCACCCCCGCCTGCCGCCGCCTAGCCCTTTTCGCATGTTACGGCCTGGCAACGGCCGCCTTCACCGTGCTGGGCTGGCCCTATCTCTGGGCCGACCCCGCCGCCCGCCTGCTCTACGTGTTGGGCCGCACCACTAGCTTCCCTTGGGAGAATACGGTGCTCTACGCCGGCCATTTCCTGAGCGTACACCACTTGCCCTGGCACTACCTGCCGGTGTGGATGCTCATTACCATTCCGCTGCCCTACCTGGTGCTGAGCACGCTGGGCCTGGGCACGGGCCTGCGCGCGCTGGCTCGCCACGGCCGCGCCGCCCTGCGCCGCCCGGGGGCCTGGCTCGATGCCCTGCTGCTGGCCTGGCTGCTCGGGCCCATCGGGGCCATTATGGCCACGCACGCCGTGGTGTACGATGGCTGGCGGCACGTTTACTTCGTGTATCCGGCCCTGCTGCTACTGGCCTTGCGCGGGGCCCGCGCCCTGGGCCAGGCCTGGCAACAGCGCCCGGCTTGGCGCTGGGTGGCGGGCGCGGCGGTGGCGCTGCTGGGGCTCGAAACCGGCCGCACGGTGTGGTTCATGGTGCGCGCCTACCCCAACCAGCAGGTGTATTTCAGCTGCCTGAGCACCCCGGCGGCCGAGCGGCTATTCGAGCGCGACTACTGGGGTGGCAGCGTGCATTATGGCCTGGAGTGGCTGCTGCGCCACGATGCCTCGCCCGTTATCACGGTGGGCGAGGCGATACCGGGCCTGGTGTACAACAATCGGCAGCTGCTAACGCCCGCCCAGCAGCAGCGCATTCGCATTGTGGGCGACTGGCAGCAGGCGCGCTACTTCCTCACCTTTTACCGCTGGCACCCGCAGTCGTATGCCGACTCGCTGGGCCCCGAGGTACTGGCCTACCGGCCCAGCGGCCGGGTCAAGGCGCTGTCCATCTTCCGGGTTGATTCACTGGCTGGGCCGCTTTCGCCGGCTGCGGCGGCTTTCCGCCAGCGCAACCCGCCGGCCGCGGCCCACCCCACACCGTAATTTTGCGCCATGCCCTTGCTCGAAGTTAAGTCCGCTGCCCAGCGGCGCCAGTTTTGCCGCCTGCCCCACCACCTGCACCGCCACGCGCCCGCCTACATTGGTCCGCTCGACAATGAGGTGGAGGCAGTATTCGAACCCGTTAAGAATCAGCTTTTTGCCGCTGGGGGCGAAGCCCAGCGCTGGCTGCTCACCGACGCGCAAGGCGTGGTAATTGGCCGCATTGCGGCCTTCGTCAACCCGCTCACCGCCTCCGTCACCGATGCCACGCTGCCCACCGGCGGCCTGGGATTTTTTGAGTGTATCGACGACCAGGCCGCCGCCACCGAGCTGTTTGATGTGGCCTGCGCCTGGCTGCGCGCCCGCGGCATGCTGGCCGTGGATGGCCCCATCAACTTCGGCGACCGCGACCGCTTCTGGGGCGTGCTGATTGACGGCTTCGACCGCGAGCCCAACTACGGAATGTTTTGGCACCCAGCTTATTACCAACAGCTGTTTGAAAGCTGCGGCTTTCAGCTCTACTTCAAGCAGTACACCTGCCACCGCCCGGTCGAGATGCCGCTGCACCCCAGCTTTCACCAAAAGCTGGCCGGCTTCGAGGCCGATAGCGCCTACCGCTTTGCCTACGCCCGCAAGGCCGAGCCCGAGAAAATGGCTCAGGATTTTCACCACGTGTATAACCTGGCCTGGGGCCGCCACGCCGGCGTGAAGCCCATGACTATCGAGCAGGCCCGCCACCTAGTGCGCGAGATGAAGCCCGTCATCGACGAGCGCCTGCTGGCCTTCGCCTACCACAATGACCAGCCGGTGGCTTTCTTCCTGAGTTTGCCCGAGCTCAACCAGATTTTCAAGCACATCGGCCACCGTCTCAACCTGGTGGGCAAGCTGCGCTTCGTGTGGCAGCGCTGGCGCTACCTAAAGCGACAGGATAAAAAACTCCTCGGCATTATCTACGGCGTAATTCCTGATTACCAAGGCAAAGGCGTGGACCAGGCCCTGCTCACCTGGGAGCAAAAACGCTTCATCGAAGCCGGCTACGCCAACATCGAAATGAACTGGATTGGCGATTTTAACCCCCGCATGCTCGTGACCACTCGCAGCATCGGGGCCAAAATCGTGAAAACCCACGCCACCTACCGCAAGCTATTCGTGGACCGGCCCTTCGAGCGCTACCCGATTATTCGGTGAGTGAGTAAGTAATTGAAAAAGAACGTCATGCTGAGCTTGCCGAAGCATCTCTACCGCATCATTGGTCAGTCCAACCGATGCGGTAGAGATGCTTCGGCAAGCTCAGCATGACGTTCTTTTTTGCTCATTCACTTATTCGCTCACTCCTATTTCTTACCCCGAAATTCCTTGTCCAGCGCCAGCACCTGGGGCAGCACCAGCTGCGTCTCGTCGTTATAAACCACGTAGTCAGCCCGTTGCAGCTTTTCTTCCTCGCTCAGCTGCTTGTCCATAATGGCTTGCACCTCGGCGGCCGAGCGATGGGCATCGCGGCTGCGCACCCGCGCCGTGCGCACCTCGGGCGGCGCAAACACGGTGATGATGGCATCGAGCCCCTTGTAAGCGCCTGACTCATAGAGCAAAGCGGCTTCCTTCAGCAGGTACGCGTGGCCAGCGGCAGCCTGCGCGGCCGTCCAGGTGGCAAAGTCCGCACCCACGCGGGGATGAACCAAGGAATTAAGCCGCGCCAGCTGGGCGGCATCATTGAAGGCAACCTGCGCCAGGTAGGGCCGGTTGAGCTGGCCGGCGGCATCGTAAGCTTCATCCCCAAAAGCGGCTTGCAGCTGCTCGCGCAATACCAAGTCGTTGGCCATCACCCACTTGGCCCGGCTGTCCGAATCGTAGACAGGCGCACCCAGCGCCGCAAAAACCCGCGACACGATACTCTTGCCCGAGCCAATGCCACCCGTAATCCCAATACGCCGCATAGCTTTTGAATTTGGAATGAGGAATTTAGAAAGAAGAATTGGCTAGCGAATCTTTTTAGGAAATACCCCTTAACTACCTTACCATCAATCTAAAAGAGAACTTCTTCTTCCCAATACCTCATTCTACATTTAAAGAAGCGTCGCCGCCCGGCACCAGGTAGTAGCTAGCCGAATCGGCGGGTAGGCTCACCAGGCGCACGGTGCCCAGCGCCCGGCGCAGCGGCGGCCGTAGCGCCGAGCGCTGCGGAAGCGTGCCAGGCAGCCGCAGGCGCACCTCGGCGGGCAGCAGGTGCAGGCCCACGGCCCGGCTGAGCAAGCGCCAGCCGTTGCCGCGCACCTCGATGGGCACGGTGGCGGGCAGGGGCCGGGCCGGGTGGTAGCGCTGGGCATTGTAGTGCCAGTGCACGGGGTAGTCGAGCGAGGCCGTGTAGCTGTTGCTCAGCTCCCGCAGCATCCACAACGTGCTGGCAATCAAGAAGCAAGCTATTACGGCGCGGTAAAAGCTAGGCTCCTTCCCGGCCAGGGGTTGCAGCAGGCGGCGCAGCAGCTGGCTGGCCCGGCCGCTCGCGGCGGGGGGCGGCGCGGGCCTCATGCTAGCTGGCAGCGGGCGTGGCGGTATCGGTAGTGGTAGAGCCGGCTACGCGGGCCACGGCGCTACGGTCGAAGCGCAGGCGCTGGCCGCGCTCTACTTCGAGCAGCACGGTTTCGGGGCCTACTTCCACCAGCAGGCCGTGCAGGCCGCCGATGGTGACCACGCGCGTGCCCTTCACCAGCGACTCGCGGAAGCTCTTGGCATCGGCCGTTTTGCGCTGCTGCGGCCGAATCATGAAAAAGTACAGCACCAAGCCAATAGCGACCGGAAAAACGAACTGCATGATGCTGCCGCTAACCGCAGCCTGAAGCAAAAGGGTAAGAAAAGTCATGGTTTTTAAACTAAGTGGACAAGGTAGGCAGAAAGTAGTGCAGCGCGGCGGGCAGCAAGTCAGCCGACGTTACTACCTCCGCCTTGCGCCATTTAACTACTTATCAGTCAATACGTTACCTTTAATGTAAATCGTATTGGTATTGGGTTGGGTATTGGCCCGCACGGTTACCTGCTTGCTGATGAGGCCCTGCTTGCCGCGGCTGTCGAATTGCACTTGCAGCTCGCCGGTGGCGCCAGGGGCCACGGGCTCCTTGGTCCAACTGGGCGTGGTGCAGCCGCAGCTGGCCGTGGCATCGGCAATAAGCAGGGGCGTTTTACCGGTGTTGGTGAATTTGAAGGTGTGCTGCACCTTGCTACCGGGCTTGATGTCGCCAAAGTCGAACTGGGCCTCGGCAAACGTGAGTACGGGCGCGTTGGGGTTGGGCGCTTCGGTGTCGCTGGCCACGTTGGGGTTGTCGATGGTGGGGTTGGCCTTGGCGTCGGCGGCAGCCTCGTCGGCGGCGGCGTTCATGCCCTGGGTACCGGCCTCGGTGGCTTTATCGCGGTTGCAACCCACTAGCAGCAAGACCGCTAGGGCAAAAGAAGAAACAGTGGAACGCAGCATAAACACAGCATCCTACGGGGCCCGGCGGGCCACCGTAGGACGATTAGGGGGATATTCTATTTTTACTTCAGCTTATCAATAATGTGCTGGGCAAACTCCGTGGTCGAAGCCTTGCCGCCAAGGTCGCCGGTGCACTGCTCTTTGTGCAGAAATGTCTCATTGAGGGCCGCTTCAATGCGGGTGGCGTGCTCCTTTTCGCCGAGGTGCTCCAGCATCATCAGGGCCGAGCGCAGCAAGGCGGTGGGGTTGGCTTTACCCTGGCCGGCAATGTCGGGGGCCGAGCCGTGCACGGCCTCAAAAATGGCCATGTTGTCGCCAATGTTAGCACCGCTTACCACGCCCAGGCCACCCACGAGGCCGGCGCACAGGTCGGAGAGAATATCGCCAAACAGGTTGGTGGTCACAATTACATCAAACTGCTGGGGCTTGACTACCAGCTGCATGCACATGTTGTCGATGATGCGGTCGTCGTAAAACGTCACCTCTGGAAACTCGGCCGAGGCTTCCTTGCAGGCATCAATCATGAGCTTGCCGGCCTGCTTCAGGATGTTGCCCTTGTGGGCTAGCGTCACGTGCTTGCGGCCGTGCTTGGCGGCGTAGGCGAAGGCCGCGCGCGAAATTTTGCGGCAGCCCTCCACCGTATTGCGGCTGATGGAATCGGCAATACCCAGGCGCTCGTCCCACAGCTCTAGGCCCGAATACAGCCCTTCGGTATTCTCCCGAAACAGCACCAAATCAATGCCTTTAAACGGCGTGTTGATGCCCTCCGTGGTTTTGGCCGGGCGTACGTTCTGGTAGAGGTCGTACTTCTGGCGCAGGGTAATGTTTACGCTGCGAAAGCCCTTGCCTACCGGCGTGGTAATGGGGCCTTTGAGGCCCACGCGGGTACGCTCCAGCGAGTCAAACAGCGACTGGGGCAGCAAGGCACCCTCGCTTTCCAGCGTGGTGATGCCCGCGTTGTGCTCTTCCCATTGAACCGGCACCTGGGCAGCGGCGAAAATGTCGAGGACGGCGCGGGTGATTTCCGGGCCAATACCGTCGCCAGGCGTGAGGGTTACGAGGTGCATAGTGCAGAAAATTGATAAAGAAAACGATATTCGCAACTCAACGGCTTGTTATTTAGCATCTTACTAAATAACAAGCCGTTGGGCTCCAAGCCCTAGAGGGCTCGCCGCGAATTGATTTGACTAATAAGCTGGTCCACGTCGCCGAGCAGCTGCTCGGCTTTGCTCTTGGCGTCCTGAATAACGCGCTGACCTTCGCTCTTGGCCGAGGAGGGCGCGTTATCGCGGCCCGTCACGAGGCTTTCGGTGAGGTCGGCGAGCACGGAGCGGTATTTTTCCAGCTGGTAGCTGAGCCAGGAGCGGGTTTCGCGGCCGGTTTCGGGTGCGTAGAGCAAGGTAACGGCGGCCCCGGCGAGGGCACCGCCCGTGAAGCACAGCAGTCCGGTGGTTGTTTTGCTAGCCATGAGTGCAAGGATGTGAAAAAGAGAAGGTTAGGAAGAATGTAGGGTAAGCTTTAGCTTGCCAGACGTCTGGCAAGCTAAAGCTTACCCTACAGTACTACTGGTTGTCCAGCAGGCCGCGGCCCGACTTGCGGATATCGCCGCTGGCGGCCAGGTCCTGGGCCAGCTTGTCGAGCACCCCGTTTACGAATTGTTTGCTCTTGGGGGTGCTGTAAATCTTGCTGATTTCGATGTACTCGTTAATGGTAACCTTGACGGGGATGCCGCGGAAGAGCTGCATCTCGCATAGGGCCATCTTGAGGATGATTTTATCGAGCAAAGCTACCCGCTCCACGTCCCAATTGGGCGTCGAGTCGGAGATGAGCTTTTCCGATTTCGAGTCGTCGGTCAGGGTCTGGTTGTAGAGCGTTTCGGCAAAGTCGCGGTCGTCCTGCCAGTTGGCGCTCAGGTTCATCAACTCCTGCGTGGGCTCGGCACCGTGGGGCAGCATTTTCAGCGTTTTCAGCACCAGGTTGCGCACGATGGGCCGGTTTTCCTCCCAGTTCAGGTCGCTGCTTTCGAGCCAGCGCGGCAGGGCTTCACCCTTAAATACGAAGTCTTTGTAAAGGTGCCGCAGCAGCTCCATATCGGTTTCGTAGTCGGTTTCGACGAGGCCCGTGTTTTTGCCGGCCAGGTAGGCCTGCACGGTTGCGTCAGGCTTCATCTCCTTCTGCCAGGCCTCGCGCAGGGCGTCTATTTCCTCGCTATCATCCCACTGCAGCTTGTGCTTGATGGTGGTTTGCAGCAGTTGCTCGTTTTCCTTGAGCTTGACGAAAGCCGCATTCTCAAACAAGCGCGCTGTGTCGCTCACTTCGAAGCGCGGGCCGGTGAAGCGCCGGGTTTCGCGCTCGTTATCTTCCGTAATAATGGCCAGCAGCGCCTGCGGCATGTTGAGCAGGTGCAGGTACTGGTCGTGAATGCTCTCGGCTCCGTGCAGCAGCTGCCCGCCGTAGAAAGTGTTTTCCTTCTTCACCATTTGTTGGTAGTAGGCCACGGCGTTGCGCACGGCCTCGGCCACGTCCTGGTCGTCGGAGCCCGATTCGGGCATTTCGCCGGTGCGGTGCCACTCGCGCAGCTGGGCTTCGCCCATTTTGCGCTGGCCTTCGAGCAGGCGGCGGTCGGGCGTGACCTTGGCGCTGAGGTCGGGCTCAAAAGCCGCCGCAATGCGGTCCTGGGCCAGCAGCAAATCGGCGGCCACCGCTTGCTGGTAGGCATAAAGGGCCTGCATTACTTTAATACGGAGAAGACGGCGGTTGAGCATTTCGTTGGTTAGTGAGTATGTCTGCGTTATGAGCTAAGAAAACAGTTGTCATTGCGAGCACCGCGAAGCAATCGCATCGGCACGACACCCACCCGAATGGCGTAGGTGCGATTGCTTCGCGGTGCTCGCAATGACAACTGTTTTCTTACCTCATAATTTTAATAAGTCGATTTTACTTTGCCCACGGCTTCGATGCGCTCCTGGGCCTGGCGAATGGCAGCCGCCTGGGGGTGGCTGTTTTCCTGCTCGGCCCGGTCGAGCACTTGCAGGGTGTAGTCGTAGATTTTTTCGGTTTGGGCGAGGGCGCCCTGGCGGCTGGTACCCACTACTTCGGAATAAACATTGATGAGGCCACCCGCATTTATCAGAAAATCAGGGGCATACACAATGCCGCGGCGCACCAACTCGGGGCCGTGCTCGTTTTCGATGGCCAGCTGGTTGTTGGCGCAGCCCGCGATAACGCGGCACTTCAGGCGGCCGATGGTGTCGTCGTTGATGGTGGCCCCCAGCGCGCAGGGCGAGTAGATGTCCACATCCTGGTCATAAATCTCGTCCAGGCCCACGGCTACGGCGCCGAAGCGGCTGGCGGCTTCGTAAGCGCGCTCCTCGTAGTAGTCGGTGAGCACCAGCTGCGCACCCTCCTTCTGGAGGTATTCCAGCAGGTAGGTGCCCACGTGGCCCACGCCCTGCACGGCAATGCGCTTGCCAGCGAGGCTATCGGAGCCGAACGCTTTTTTGGCGGCGGCCTTCATACCCATGTAGGTACCGTAGGCGGTTACGGGCGAAGGGTCGCCGCTGCCGCCCATGCTCTCGGGCAGGCCGGCCACGTGCTTGGTTTCCATCCGGATGTATTCCATGTCCTTGGTGGTCATGTTCACATCTTCGGCCGTTATGTACTTGCCGTTCAGGTTGTTAACGAAGCGGCCAAACTTGCGCAGCAGGGCTTCGTTCTTCAGCTTCTTGGCGTCGCCGATGATGACGGCCTTGCCGCCGCCCAGGTTCAGGCCCGAAATAGCGGCTTTATAGGTCATGCCGCGGCTCAGGCGCAGCACGTCGTGCAGGGCCTCGGCCTCGTTGGCATAATGCCACATGCGAGTGCCCCCCAACGCCGGCCCGAGCACGGTGTTGTGGATGCCGATAATGGCCTTGAGGCCAGTTTCGTGGTCGTAGCAATGCACTACTTGCTCGTGCTGAAATTCGGCAACCTGCTCAAAAATGGGTGCGGGAGCCTGGGTGGGCGCGTCGAGTACCATAGGGGTAAAATGGGGAAATGGGTGGGAATGGGAGGGAAGAGTGGGGCGTAACTTTGTTTAAACAGCCGTAGCCAGCCTAAACAGCGTTGCGGCCACAAAAGTACCCGTTTTTTTTTGGTTGCGGGTCGGTTTTCCGGCCCTTGCCCCTCCCCCGCCCATGCCCACCCGCGCCTTAGCCGCCGTCAATCCGCATATTTTTCGCTACAAATGGCACTTCCTCGGCGGGGTGCTTTTTGTGATTCTGAGCACGCTGCTGACCATTTTTCCGGCCCAGCTGGTGCGTTACTCCTTCGACCTGGTAAATGAGGGCCTCGACCTCTACCACTTGTATGCGGGCACGCAGGCGCAAGTAGGCGTGTACCAGCTGTTTGGGCGCAACGTGCTGTTCTACGGCATGTTAATTATTGCGCTGGCGCTGCTGCGGGGCATTTTTCTGTTTTTCATGCGCCAGACGCTCATTGTGATGTCGCGGCTCGTCGAAAACGACCAGAAAAACCAGATTTACCAGCACTACCAGTCGCTGCCACTCAGCTTTTACCGCCGCCACAGCACCGGTGACCTCATGTCGCGCATTTCGGAAGACGTGGGCCGCGTGCGCATGTACCTGGGGCCGGGCATCATGTATTTCTTGCAGCTCGTGCTGCTGTTTGTACTCGTGGTGCCGCTCATGCTGCTGGTGAACGTGAAGCTGACGCTGCTCACGCTGCTGCCTCTGCCCATTTTGTCGGTTAGCATCTTCTTCGTCAACAACTTAATTGAGCGTAAGTCCGATGAAATCCAGAAGTCGCTGTCGGCCATGACCACCTTCACGCAGGAGGCCTTTTCGGGTATTCGGGTGCTCAAGTCGTTTGTGCGGCAGCAAGACTCGGCCGAGCAGTTTCAGGTAGCCACCAACGAGTACAAGGATAAATCCTTAAGCCTCAACTTTGTAAACTCGCTGTTCTTCCCGCTCATCATGTTTCTGGTGGGCATCAGCACCATCGTCACGGTTTGGATTGGCGGCCAGGAGGTTATCCGGGGCACCATTACCACGGGCAGCATCGCCGAGTTTATCATCTACGTCAACCTGCTGACCTGGCCCGTTACGGCGCTTGGCTGGACTTCCTCGCTGGTGCAGCGCGCCGAGGCGTCGCAGGCCCGCATCAACGAGTTTCTGGATGAGAAAACGGATATCGTTTCGCGCCAGAACATCAGCCAGGAAATCAGCGGCGACATCGTGTTCGACCACGTCACGTTCACGTACCCCGACACCGGTATCAAGGCCCTGCGCGACGTGAGCTTCCGCATCAGGCAGGGCCAAACGCTGGCCGTGATTGGCAACACCGGCTCGGGCAAAAGCACGATTGCCGCCCTGCTCTGCCGCCTCTACGACGTGACGAGCGGCGACATCAAAGTGGACGGCACCGACGTGCGCGACTACTCGCTGACCAGCCTGCGCGAGCAAATTGGCTACGTACCGCAGGACGTGTTCCTGTTTTCGGATAGCATCCGCAGTAACATCAACTTCGGCCTGGAAGAGCCCGACGAGGCCCGCATGACCCAAGCCGCCCGCGACGCCGATGTGTACGAGAACATCATCCGCTTTCCCGAGGGCTTCGATACCAAGGTGGGCGAGCGCGGCATCACGCTCTCGGGCGGCCAGAAGCAGCGCGTGAGCATGGCCCGCGCCCTGGTCAAAGAACCCAAAATCCTCATCCTCGACGACTCCCTCTCCGCCGTCGATACCAAGACGGAGAACGCCATCCTGGGCGCCCTCCAGCGCGTGATGGCCAACCGCACCAGCCTCATCATATCGCACCGCGTGAGCTCGGTGAAGCTGGCCGACGAAATCCTGGTGCTCGACGATGGCCAGATTGTGCAGCACGGCACCCACACCGCCCTCATGGCCCAGCCCGAGGGCCTCTACCGCGCCCTCTACGAGCGCCAGCTTCAGGTAGAAGCTACGGCTGAGTAACCGCCTTGCTTACCCATACTAGTAGAAAGACCCCGTGACGACTAGCGTCACGGGGTCTTTCTACTAGTATGGGTACTGGCTTTAGTTGCTGAGTTGCACGAGCCTAGTGCCGCGCTTTTCGCCGGCGGTGCAGCGTACCACGTAGGGGCCGGCGGGCAGCGAGGCCACGTTCATCACCACGGGCGTAGTACCTACCATCGACGTTTTGGTGAGCACGGGGCGGCCATCCTTGTCGTTGATTTCGAAGCGCGTGGGGCCGGGCGCGTCGCAGCGCACCGTGAGGGTGTGGGCAATGGGATTTTGGTCAGCCTTGATTTTCAGGGCATTAGGGTCGGGGGCGGGGGTTACAGGGGCCAGTGCCAGCGGCACCTGGGCAGCCTCTGCCTCAGCGGCCGGAGCCGGGGCTGGCGTGGCCGGCCGGGCGGCTGGCGTAGCAGTGCGGGCGGCCGGCGCAGCGGGCCGGCGAACGGTCGGCTTGGTAGTTTGGGCCAGCAGGCCGAGCGGGGCCAGCAGCAGGCCCGCCACTACGGTTCGTACTAATTTCATAAGTGCAATGCGAACTTGAGCATGTTGCTCAGCTGGTTTTACTTGGAATGGTAAAGGTACACTACCACGCAGCATGCCACTTCGCGGGGCCACCTACTATTTTTTAGGCGTTGCCTACTACACTGTTAGCTCTTTTTTCGGGCCAGATTACGAAATTATAGTGGGCCAGCGTTGCAGAAACCGCTTTTGTTTGCCTACCTTTGCAACTCCAAAAACCCTCGGGGTGTAGCGTAGCCTGGTATCGCGCCAGCATGGGGTGCTGGAGGTCGTAGGTTCGAATCCTGCCACTCCGACCGAGGGACAAGTTGCCCCCTAAAAAAAGCCCCCGACCTTCGGGTCGGGGGCTTTTTTTAGGGTATCTTTTTGAGTTTGGAAATTTCCGATAGCGGTGCCGTCCCCCCGGCCCCGCACTTTTCGGGGTGTAGCGCAGCCCGGTAGCGCGCTGTGTTCGGAACGCAGAGGTCGTAGGTTCGAATCCTGCCACCCCGACTGATTTTAAAAACTGGCTTCTCTGTATTGAGGAGCCGGTTTTTTTATGTTCTCTTAGGTAGCCGCGATACTATTTTTGCATCCTCAAGCGTATTGAGGCGCACATCTACTTCATTCTTCATGAAAATATTTTTTGCTACCGCAGCTCTTCTTGGGCTGGCGCAGGCAGGCTACGCCCAAACGGCCATCAAGGCCGGCACCATACAGCTTGGGGGCAACGTGGGCTACTTCCGCACCAGCCAGGACCGGCCCGCTTTTGGTAACGGCAACTTTCCTTTCAAGTCAACCTACACGCAAAGTCAGTTCTCGATAGCGCCCTCCGTGGGGTTTTTTGTAGCGGATAACCTGGCAGTTGGCATCAACGGAAGTTATCAGGTTAATCATCAGACTGATACGCAGTACGCGGGTAGCACAAATAAGACAAACCAATTACAAATTGGGGCTTTTGCGCAGTACTACCAGATGGTGAGCGACCAATTTGGCTTTACCGGCACCCTGGGGGCGGGGTATCAGCGGGCGCGCTCCCCCTACGGTTCCGATGACAACGCCAACGGCTTTTATGCCGGCTTGACACCAGGCCTCGTGTTCTTTCCCATCCCAAAGCTGGCGCTTGGTGCCTCTATCGGGGGACTCAACTACTCTTACCTCACGACGAAAATTACCGGCATTGGCAATGCGGATAAATACGAGTCGTCTACCTTTGGGGCCAATTTTGGCCTATCGCAGCTGCTTTTCAGTGGCACGTATTACTTTGGTCGCTAGCACGTTATACTAACAACACCCCAGAAAAAGCAAAACCCCAGCATCTGCCGGGGTTTTGCTTTTTCTGGGGCTCACCTACCCATGGCTCATCCGTTTCATTGAGGCTGAATTGCTTTAGGAAGAACGGCCGCTTACTCGGCGGCGGCCGGAAGCTCACGCCCGGCCCGCAAGCGGCCGCGTCTTGTTCAGGTAGGCCAACTATTTTTGAGAGAAACGGTGCCACTGCTAATCTGGTCGGCAGATAAGCTGAGCGTCATGGTCATGCCTACGTTCGAAGTCGAGCCATCAAAGTTTTTGTGGAGCCCCACGCAGTAAGCATCCTTGAATTTGATGGTTTTGCGGATGGCCCCCCGGTTGCTATCGGTGTACACCACGAGCTGCCCACCCAGCTTCTTGGTATCGTCGAGGGCCCAGTGGTGCAGCAGCTCGGTGGGGGCCGAGTCGAGCACTACTTCGAGCTGCCCGCCCTGCACCCGGGCCTCGGGGCGGCCAACGGCATCCGTACGCTGGCGCAGGCCCCAGCTAAAGCGGCGCACCGAATACGTGGATTCGTCGGCGAGAATGAGGTCGGCTTCAAACGACATAAAAGAGCAATTATCAGATTAACAGTATTTTACTCAGCTTACCAAGGCCGTTGCCTACGCTATCGCAGGGAGTTGTGAATGGGCGCTATTTCCTGCACGATGGCTTCGAGGGCGGCGTGCTGGCCCAGCAGCTGCGCCCGCTTAGCAGGGTCGGGGGTGGGCAGCTGCTGGTAGTCGGCCCAGTGGCCGTCGAGGTAGTGACCGATGGCTACCGTAACGGCGCTGGTATCCTCGGCGGTGAGGGGAGCGGGCGGCTGGGCCAGGCGCTCGGCCAGGCTTTGGCGCAGCTGCTGGGTTTGGCGTAGGGTGCGGGCGGCCCAGTCGTCGGGGGTGTGCTGGTCGGGGGCGTAGAGGCGCAGCAGCTCATCCAGCTCTGCAAGGGCGCGTTGCAGCAGGCGCAGGTAGGCGGGCAGGTACTCTACCATGACTTATGGGTGGCGCTAACGTCCTGAATATGGGTGGTAAAATCGGGGTGCCGGGTGAGATTATTCGGCAAAAAAAGCTGGGGTGCCCCACCGGGCAGCGAGTAGCCGTTGGCCTGCTTTTCAGGGTAGAGGCCCGATACGGGCTGGGCGGCCGTGGGGCCTTCCCAGGCGTGGAAAGCGGGCAGGCTGCCCGCCGTGGCGGGGTCGGGGGTGGGCACGGTCAGCTCATACACACGCTCAAAATTATTCCACTCCGGCATCACGGCGGTGCCGCCCACCACGTCGGCCAGGTGGGCCGGGGGCGTGCGCGTCCAGTAGCCGCCGGTTTGGCCGTAGGGGTCGGTGGCGGGGTCGCAGGCCACGCGGTATATTTTTTCGCCGGGTTGCAGCGCCGTCAGTTTGGCGCTGCCCGCAAAGGTGAGGGCGTTGCGGGCGGGCAGGTCGTAGGCCGCATCGGCCACCCCAAACGCGCTGGCCGGAATAGCGGCGTCGGGCAGCCCGTTTTGCTTATACAGCTGCGGGCTCACGCCCGGAATATTGGCGTAGTCATCGAGCACCACGCGCTGCTGGTAGAGGCCCTTATCGGCCAGCTGGAGGCGCTCTAACACCTGCTGGGGATTGGCAGAGGAGGTGAGGGCCTGCTGCAACTTACTGGCACTGAGGCCCGCCTGCACCCATTTGGCCAGCTGGGGGCGCACGGTGGCGGCGGCCCCCAGCGCGGGGGCCAGGCGGCTCATCCAGTCGGCGGCGGGGGTAGTGGCCGCCTTGGTGGCGCTGAAGGCGGCCTGGGCCGTGGCGGCAACTGCCGCTACGTTGCCCACCTGGGCGGGCAGGCCGTGGTCGCGGGCGGCGGGGGCCACGAAGGGCCGGTTGGGGCCACCCGCCGTGAGCACCAGCGCGGTGGTGGTGATGGTGAGGGCGCACTGGTAGGCCCCATCCTGGCCGCGGCCCGCCACAAAGGTTTCCTGGTAGCCCACGCACATACCGGCGGTGAAGCTCACCGTTTCCTGGGCCTGCTCGCCGGCAAAGAACGTGACGTGGCCGGCCAGCTCCTGGTGGGGCGTGTTGGCCCAGTTGAGCAGCTGGTCATCGTCGGGCACGTTGAGCACCAGGTGCAGCAGGCCGTGGCGCACGCGGGCCCGCACCCGGCCCCGCTCGTCGGCAGGCTGGTCGAAGCCATACTGGCACTGCGTAACCGGGTAGGTCTGGCCGGCCACTTCCAGCTCGGCGTAGAACGAAGACATGAAGACCTAAGGCTAAGGGAAAAGGAAAGACTGCTATACTACAAAGCTACACCCGGCCCGCCAGTTGGGGAAGCCGCGCACTTAACGCCATGCAACAGGTGACAGGCCCTGCCAACAGCCGGCCCAGCTTTACTAGTATATACTCAAGATAATCAGATACTTATGGTGCAAGCATCAAGTCGGAGCGCTGGCCGTGGCGCGTGACCTACAGGGTATCCGGATTGGCTTTTTTCTGCACAAAGTCGCCATCTTTCAGGTAGGGACCCAGCGAAATGTCCGGCCCAAGGGCAGCATTCTGAAAACCATCGAAGTCGAAGGTTTCGCGCCGGCCTTCGAGGGCGTAGAGGTATTTGCGCCGGTTGACGCTATACAGCGCAACCTGGCCCGCCAGCGCCGTCTGCTTTGCTACGGCCACGTAGGGCGGGCTCACGAGGTAACCGATTCCGCTAATCAACTTGGGCGCCAGCCACAGAAAAACCGCCGTTATGACCACGAGGGCGAGAAAGAATTTCCTACTTGCTAGTTGATTACCAAGCCACTAGCAGAATGATAGAACTTGGGTCTATCGGGAACTTCCGGATGACCTTTTAACGAAACCCCAGGCAGGTTTTACGCGTGGCCGCGGTTGCTCACTCAGCCGTGGGGCAGCGCCAGGCGCTGATTTAGGGCTTGTGCTGCACCGTGAGCACGTCGGAGTTGGCCGCTTTGCGCACGTAGTCGCTCTGCACTAATGCGCGCCCACTACCAACTCATTCTCCTCGCCCTGCGGCAGGCTGTCGCGGTCTACCGTGCTGGCGGCGGGCAAAAAACTGTGCGTAAATAAACGGGAGCTGGCTAGTAGTCATGCTGGTTGATGCCCCAGCCGTGGTACACGTGCCACTCGGGGTAGCGCGCGCCGCGGCCTCGCCCCGCGTGTGCCCAATAAAATTGATGCCGGCCGCCCCAAAGCCACTGCTGGCCCCCGCCGTTTCCAGGTCGAGGCCCACGGCATCGGGCAGCATGCCCGTCAGGTCAAACACGTAGTTACTGAGCCGGGGCACCCGGCCGGCGGGCAAGTGGTCGTGGAGGTTGAGCTGCTGCACCGGCCGGCCATCGCCAAAGGCAATGCCCAGGCGGGTACCCCTCTTACCCTGAATAACCCAGGTATTTTCGTGCACTACCGGCGGGGCAGGCACGGGCTACGGGTGGGCCACCCGGCCTAGCTTGGGCTTTGTTGCCGCTGGGCAGCGGCGCGGGCCACGGTTAATTAGGCGCTGGCGGTCAGTAGTTAAAGCAGCAGTAGCCGGCTGTTGCACGGGAAGACGAGTCAGCCTGGTGTACTTATGCATGGTGAATAGCGGAAGCCGTTGCCAGCGATGGGTTATCTTTGAATACTGTTTTACCTTTCTACCCAACTTTGTTGCCGATGGCCATTGCCGTAACCGCCCAAATCGCCATTGCCGGCGGCAAGCCCCTGGCCGACTACCACAGCATTTCCATTCAGCAAGAGCTATTTACCCACCACTCCTTCCAGGTGGTGGTGCCCTACGAAATGCTGGAAACGGCCCGCGGCGACGGCTTTTTTCACCAGGCCCACACTCAGTGCTGCGGCCAGCCGATTACCATCACGCTCACCCCAGTGGTGGTGAAAGACCCGCCGTTGCAGTTCAAAGGCATCATTACCAACATCGCCCTCTCCAACTCCGGCGATTTTGCCCACAGCTTCGTGCTCAGCGGCTACAGCCCCACCTATCTGCTCGAAGACGGCACCCAGCGCCGCACCTTCGTCAAGCAGGGGCTGAAGGATATTTTCACCCAGGTGCTCCAGCCCTACGCCCAGGACGTGCCCACCGCCCGCCCGCTGGCTCCCCAGCACCAGGAGGCCATCAAGTACGCCGTGCAGTACGGCGAGAGCCCCTTCGCCTTTCTGCGGCGGCTGGCCGACGAGTACGGCGAATGGTTTTACTACGACGGGCGCGGCCTGTGCCTGGGCCCGCCCCCCGAGCAGGCCGTGCTGCCCTTTGCCGTGCAGGGCACCGAGGGCTTTAGCCTGGCCTTCGACCTGCAGCCCACCCGCTTTACCCTGGCCCGCTACGACTACCTGGCCCACCAGCCCTACCAGGGCTCCTCTGAAAGCCAGCCCCTGAGCCAGCTCAACCCCCTGGCCGCCGCCGCCCTGCAGCAGTCCGAGCAGCTCTTCCGCCAGCCCGCGCGCCTGCTCGCCGGCCGCCACGTGCGCAGCCAGCAGCAGCTCGACACCACCATCAAGGAGTGGAAAGAAAACCAGCTCAGCAGCCTCGTCACCCTGCAGGGCACCGGCGAAAACCCCGCCTTCGCCGTGGGCCGCGTCATCGCCGTGCAGGGCGCCCAGGGCGGCCAGCCCCACGACTACGGCCGCTACCGCCTCACCCAGGTGCTGCACACCGTGCAGGCCGACCAGTACCAGAACAGCTTCGCGGCCCTGCCCGACGCCGCCAAGCACCCCCCCGCCAACCCCCAGGTGCTGGCCCCACCCGGCGTGCCCGAGCTGGCCGAAGTCCTCGACACGGCCGACCCCCAGCACCTGGGCCGCGTGCGCGTGCGCTACTACTGGCCCGTGCAGCAGCCCGCCGACGCCGAAACCGGCTGGCTGCGGGTGAGCACCCCCTACTCGGGCCACGGCAAGGGCCAGCTTTTCACCCCCGAGGTGGGCTCCCAGGTGCTGGTGGGCTACGAGCAGAGCCAGCCCGAGTTTCCCCTCGTGCTCGGCAACCTCTTCCACCCCCAAAACCCCCAGCAGGCCAAGTATTCCACCCCCCAAAACCACCTCAAGGGCCTGCAAACCGCCGGCGGCAACAAGGTGGTGCTCAACGACACCAAAGACGCGCAGACTATCCTGCTATCGAATTCCAACAACAAGGGTACGGCGGTGGAGGTCAGCTTCAAGGGCGATGGCAGCATCAGCATCAAGAGCAACGGGCCCGTGACTGTACTAGGGTCTACCATCACGCTGGAAGCCGGCGAGAAGGGCACTATCGACCTACATGCTAAGACTATCACGATGGTAGCCGAAGAGGAATTTTATATTAGCTCATCCTCCAAGAGCATTGCGTTAGCAGCACAGGAAGGCGTTAATCTGAAATCGAAAGCGCTGACTGGCGATTTTGGCAAAGAGATTATGATGACGGCAGGTAGTACAGTACGTATTGCTTCTCCCGATTCCGACGTTATCTGATATAGCCACTACCTATGGCCGAGCCCCTCGAATACGTTGTGAATGGTGCTTTACTGCAATGCAGTCAAGGCACCGTGCCTATGCCTTTCCAGACCTTACCCCGCACTACTAAGGTAGGGGGGCTGCTGGCCGGCAACGAGTTGGATGTTTTATCTATCATCAATGTCCCCTCTTTTATCATTTGCCAAAAGCTGACGCAGATGGCGGGCGGTACCCCTACCCCGTGCGTACCAGCCCCCACGCCCTGGCAGTATACCTACCCGGTGAGGGTGGGCGGGGGCAATGCGCTGCTGGTGCGCTCCTGCAGCACGTGCCCGACCGGGCAGGGCAAGATTGAGTTTTTAACTTCCGGGCAGCTGCCCATCCCACCGGGCGTCAGCCAGGATTTGGCCGACTTACAGGAGGCCTCGGAGGAAGCCCTGGCGGAGAGCAAGGAAGAACAAGCGCAGGCGGACCGCGAAAAGAATGCCGTGGGCGAAGCCGGCTTTTGGGAAGGCATGATTCCTATTTGGGGGTCAGGGCGCGACTTGATAAACGCGGTTCAGACCGGGGATAAGGTCGGCGTGGCGCTAAGTGCCGCTTTTTTGGTTTGGGATGTGGCTTCCGTAGTGGCGGGCGCGGTTAGCTTTGGTACGGCGACAGCCGCGATGATGGGTGCCAAAGCCGGCGTGCGCGCAGCTATAAAGGCCGGGGCCAAAGCGGCCCTGCGGGGGGGCGAAAAAAAGCTGGCTGCCGTGGTGGCCAGGTCTTCTGCACTGAAAACAGGCGTAAAAGCTGGCTTAAAATACTTTGGTGAAAATGGCCTCCGCAAGTGCGTTACCGCGTGCTTCGTGGCGGGCACTCCTATCGCGATGGAGCACGGCCTGAAGCCTATTGAAGAAGTATCTATTGGCGACGAGGTCTGGGCCTGGGATGAGCAAAGCGGCCGGCTGGCCTTAAAGCGTGTACTGCGCACAAAGCAGCAGGTGGCCGATGCTACTATCCGGTTACGAGTGGGTGCTGAGTACATTACGACCACTCCCGAGCATCCTTTTCGCACGGCCGATGGCTGGCAGCTAGCGGGCGATTTGCGAGTTGGCGACCAGGTGTTGCGTTCTGACAAGCAGCTTATGCCTGTGCTCGATATAACGCATCAACTTGACGAGGAATGTACTGTTTACAACTTTGAAGTAGCAGAATGGGCTACCTATTTAGTCAGCCGCTGGCTGCTGGTGGTGCACAATGCCCGCGTGTGCCTGCGGGGCCTCACCGACGAAGCCATAAAGGCCATTCGCGTAGGAATGCTGGAAGGGGGCTACCGGCCCAAATTTCGTAAGGGAGTAGTAGACGACGTATGGAAAAACGCCCAAGATGCAGATGGAAGGGTATTTTGCCCTAATTCCAAAAAGGAGTTATTCTGGGATAAAAGCAAGGTTGATGGTAAAGTAAAAAGTCGAACTGACCAGTGGCACATGGGCCACAAGACAGGTCATGAATACAAGGATTTAGCCAAGGACTACAAGAAGGGCAGAATATCATGGAAGAATCTACTGGATGAATATAACGACGTTAATCACTACCAGCCAGAGGACCCGATAGCAAACGTGAGTCACGCTTTCGAGGCTCACTGATAATAAACAACAAAATCAACTTGACTTCTATGGAACAAGACCTGTTTAATGCTGCATACAAAAACGATACAGCGGCAATTAAGACCTTAATTGAAAGGGGGAGTGACGTAAATCAAGCAGATGATGAGCATGTAACGGCCCTGTACGAAGCTGTAAGAAAGGGAAGCTATGAAGCGGCTGAATTACTGCTGCAAAACGGGGCAGACCCGGATAAGCACTACAACAAGGATGAATACACTGTCCTGCATATAGCCGTCGCCAACAACAGCAAGAGTTTAACAGCCTTGCTATTACGATATACAAAAAACGCAAATAGCCGTGACCGGTTCGGCAATCCGCCTTTATGGACTGCGATTCATCAAGCAAGTTTAGCTAGAAATAACGATAACGCTGAGGCTATTGAAATTGTAGAGCTACTCCTGCAAAACGGGGCAGACCCTTACAGTCCTAATAATATAGGGGAAATGGTAGTAGGGAAGAGCACTAACCCTATGGGTGAAAGCTTAAGCCCGTATGACAGTGCCCTCCGAAGCCACAAGTCTGACTTGGTAGCCCTCATTGAAAAGTACGTACCAAAACCCGCCTAATTCATGTACGACAACGCTGGTTACCGTCTGGAAACGTACCGAGAATACATCGAGAAAATCTTTTTACAGGAACCTGAACTTTATGCCTTACGTTCGATAGTTCCTGGATACCCTCGAATAGCCACATTTATTTATTATAATGTGCCTGAAAATAAGCATATTACGGGAATCACCTACGGCCTATCGGAGTACGATAATGCTGCTTGGATAGCAGGTAGACCTGAATTAATAATATCAGTGCGTTCTTCTGACGAAAGCTGGGGTCGAGCGGCAGGGCTTGCTGCCGCCCGTTTTCAAATGGATTCTGATTTCGCTTATGGGACTATCTTAGATTTTGAGCATCCCATCAGCTCTGATTCTGAAATGCAGGCATTCTTTCTTTTTGCACCATCCATCTTAGAGCCAGTTGATTACACAGAGGTAAAATTGGATTACTACACTGTAAATATTGTTGGATTATACCCGATTTATAAGGAGGAAATTTCTACGATACAAAAGATTGGCCTAGAGAGATTTATGAAGCACCCCGATTATAACATGTTCAGTGTTAACAGAAAGGTGATACGTGTATGAATGGCACTACAAGCACGTTAAGTCAGTGAAGTAGTAGGCTTGTTCGTCAGAGATACGCCGCGTAAGGCCCGCTGCTCAATATTCCTTCGTCATCTGCCAAAAGCAGACGTAGCTGGCGGGCGGCACGCCGGTGCCCTGCGTGCCCGCGCCCCTACTGTGGCAAGATGCATACCCCGCTAAGGTAGGCGGAGCCGATACGCTACTATTTCGCTCCTGTATCACTTGCCCGCTGGGCCAGGGCAAGATTGAGTTTATGACCTCGGGCCAGCTGCCCATCCCGCCCGAGCTGAGCCAGCAGCTAAAGGAAACCAAGCAAGAGGCCAACGAAACGCTCAAACAGGCCGAGCTGGAGAAGAACTCAGTGGGGGAAGCGGGCCTACTGGAAGGAGCTATTCCCATCTGGGGCTCGGGACGCGACCTGATTCACGCGGCGCAAACGGGCGACAAAGTGGGGGTGGCGCTAAACGCGGCGTTTCTGGTGTGGGACATCGTCTCGGTGGCAGCGGGAGTCGTGAGCTTCGGCGCGGCCACCGTGGCCATGGCCGGGGCCAAAGCCGGCGTGCGCGGCCTGCTCAAGGCCGGGGGCAAAGTGGCGGTAGGCCTGGCCAAAAAGCAGCTGGAGCGCTTGGCCGCCAAAAGCCTGGCCCTGAAAGCGGGCCTAAAAAACATTCGCCCGTTCCTGGCCAAGATTCCGCGCATCTGCGTAACGGCCTGCTTCCCGGCCGGCACGCCGGTAGCCGTGGCGGGCGGCTACAAGAACATTGAGGAGCTGCAAGTGGGCGAGCTGGTGTGGGCCTGGCACGAAGAAACGGGCGACCTGGCCCTCAAACCCGTGCTGCAAACCCTGCGCCGGGAGGCCGATGCCCTGGTGGAGCTTCAGGTGGGGGCCGACACCGTGCAGGCCACCCCCGAGCACCCCTTCTGGGCCAACGGGGGCTGGACCGACGCGGGCAACCTGGTCAAGGGCGACGAACTGCTGCGCTCGGACGGACTCACCATGCCCGTGGGGGCGGTCACCCACCGCACGCAGCAGCCTACGACGGTCTACAACGTGGAGGTCGCCGACTGGCACACCTACCTTGTCAGCTGGTGGATGTTCGTCGTCCATAATACCAAGATATGCTTTGCTGAATTAACAGCCTTGGCTAAAAAGGCCGCGCGCGAATGGATAGAGGCGAATAGAAAACAGTTAACTAACTCGGTAACTGAAGAAGTAGTAGGCCACTCTTTAGAAATGGCGGATGATGCACAAAAAATATCCAGCAAGGTCCGCCCTGGGGTTGCTGGTGCAATGGAATTGAAAGACGGTACCGTTATGGCCGCTCACAGTCAAACTGGTTTAACTAAAGGCGTGTTGCCCGAGAATTTGCATAAAAAAGTCAAAAAAGTTCTTAATGATATTCCGGAAAAGTTGCGCAGTGAAGGGCACGGAAAATGCGCAGAACCCCAAATCATCACACAGGCACTCAATGATGGAAAAGACTTAAAAGGAGCGAAATCCGTCGCTATGGAAGTAAGAGGCAAAGGCAATCTAAAACACGCACTTCCAAAATGTGCCTGTAACTCTTGCAAAATTTTATTAGAACACTTTGGCATCGAAGATGTCGTTAAATCTTTAGAGTAAAATGAATACTACTGTCTTTGGCCCAGAGGTCGTAATAATGCTGACAAAAGCAGGTTGGTTTCCAGGTAGGCATATAGATAAAGACCTTGAATTACCTAGTGATGTACAATACCCAGCTGCTATTCTTAAGCTATTACAAGAATATGGCGGATTAAAAGTGCGCTCAACTGGTGCTGGAATCACTGTTGGTAGAAATAGTATTGATTTCGACCCTACTTGGGCAGACCAAGAGAGTAGCGAAGATGGAAAACTATACTACTATTCTGGTTTAATCGGCACCACTCTTTATCCAATAGGACACGTACCCTTGGAAGCACTCTTATTATGCTTAGACAAAGATAATAGAGTATACATGGCGGGGGATAATTTATATTGGGTTGGAAACTCCTTTACAGAAGGAGTAAGTAACATCTTATTGGGAATTAGTGGGAAAGTACTGGATGAAGAAGAGATGAATTGGGAATAGTTTCTGCGGCGGCTGGCCGACGAGTACGGGGAGTGGTTTTACTACGATGGGCGCGCCCTGTGCCTGGGCCCGCCCCCCGAGCAGGCCGTGCTGCCCTTTGCCGTGCAGGGCGCCGAGGGCTTTAGCCTGGCCTTCGACCTGCAGCCCACCCGCTTTGCCCTGGCCCGCTACGACTACCTGGCCCACCAGCCCTACCAGGGCTCCTCTGAAAGCCAGCCCCTGAGCCAGCTCAACCCCCTGGCCGCCGCCGCCCTGCAGCAGTCCGAGCAGCTCTTCCGCCAGCCCGCGCGCCTGCTCGCCGGCCGCCACGTGCGCAGCCAGCAGCAGCTCGACACCACCATCAAGGAGTGGAAAGAAAACCAGCTCAGCAGCCTCGTCACCCTGCAGGGCACCGGCGAAAACCCCGCCTTCGCCGTGGGCCGCGTCATCGCCGTGCAGGGCGCCCAGGGCGGCCAGCCCCACGACTACGGCCGCTACCGCCTCACCCAGGTGCTGCACACCGTGCAGGCCGACCAGTACCAGAACAGCTTCGCGGCCCTGCCCGACGCCGCCAAGCACCCCCCCGCCAACCCCCAGGTGCTGGCCCCACCCGGCGTGCCCGAGCTGGCCGAAGTCCTCGACACGGCCGACCCCCAGCACCTGGGCCGCGTGCGCGTGCGCTACTACTGGCCCGTGCAGCAGCCCGCCGACGCCGAAACCGGCTGGCTGCGGGTGAGCACCCCCTACTCGGGCCACGGCAAGGGCCAGCTTTTCACCCCCGAGGTGGGCTCCCAGGTGCTGGTGGGCTACGAGCAGAGCCAGCCCGAGTTTCCCCTCGTGCTCGGCAACCTCTTCCACCCCCAAAACCCCCAGCAGGCCAAATACTCCACCCCTAGAACGCTCTGCAAAAAAGTTGAGGAAGGATAAGCACTAGCCGGGCTTTTTTTGGCTCAACTCACTTCACTCCTACCCGCAGCTCGTCCGTCTCATTAGCCCCGAACTGCTCCAGGTAGAACGGCTGCTTGGTGAGCTTTTGGTCTTTGATGGCCTGCTCGACGGCACTATAAAGCTTGCCCGGCGATAGCAGGAAACTTACGCCCTGCACGCGGGCGGCCAGCACGCGGCGGCCGGCCGGCACCACGCGGTAGCGCCAGCCAGTGGGCAGTTGGGCGGCCGTGTCGAGCACGAGTAGGCCCACGAAGGCGCGCACCGAGTCGTGGGCCGATTCGGGGTCGTTGTAGTAGAGGTTGGCCAGCGGCTGGGCGGGGTTAGCATCTTGCCGGGCTTTGGCGGCGCGAAACAGCTCGCCAAAGCGGCGGTCATCGACCTTGCCGTTGAAGGGCTGACCGGCCAGCAGCACCGGCGCGGCGGTGGTTTCGAGGGCTACTGAGGGGCTGCGCAGGCCGCCCAGGTAGGCGTATATACTAATACCGATAGCGGTGAGTAGCAGCACGATGGGAAAGAAGAAACGCATATCTTTCAGTTATCAGTTAACAATTATCAGTTATCACCTCTCCTGGCTGCCAAGCTTACGCCAGGGATTCATTTTCTAACTCAGCTGTCTCATTGCTAACTGGTAACTGCTGACTGATAACTGACTCATGGCCCTTGTACTGCATGCGGTAGAGCTGGGCGTAATAGCCGCCGAGGCGCAGCAGCTCGTCGTGGGTGCCGGTTTCCTTGATTTCGCCGCGGTCGAGCACGATGATGCGGTCGGCTTTCTGGATAGTGCTGAGGCGGTGGGCGATAACGAGCGCCGTGCGGCCTTCCATGAGCTTGTCGATGGCCCCCTGTATCATCTCCTCGGTTTCGGAATCGACGGAGGAGGTGGCCTCGTCGAGCACAATCACGCGGGGCTCATATACTAAAGCGCGCACGAAGCTGATGAGCTGGCGCTGGCCCACCGAGAGCGTGGCGCCGCGCTCCATCACCGGGTAGTCGAGGCCGCCGGGCAGGCGCTCGATAAAGCGCTGGGCTCCCACGAGGGCGGCGGCTTCCCAGATTTTGGCGTCGCTGATGTCGGGGTTGCCAAGCGTGATGTTGGCCCGGATAGAGCCGGCAAACAGGAACACGTCTTGCAACACCACCCCAATCTGGCGGCGCAGCTGGCCCAGGTCGTACTCGCGCAGGTCGGCCCCATCGACCTTGATGCTGCCTTGCTGAATATCGTAGAAACGACTCAACAAGTTGATAATACTGGTTTTACCCGCGCCAGTAGCGCCCACAAAGGCCACCGTTTGGCCCGGCTTCACGTGGAAGCTGATGTCTCTGAGTACCCACTCGGGCGCGGGGGCTTCGCCGGCCGGCTGGCTGGCATCAATGTCTTGCTGGTTGTAGGCAAACCACACGTGGTCGAACTCCACCTCCCCTTGCAGCTGCGGCACGGTGAGGGTGCCGGAAGTCGAAACCAAGTCCTTGCTGTCAAGCAGCTTAAGCAGGCGCTCGGTGCTTACCAGGCCCAATTGCAGGGTATTAAAACGGTCGGCTATCTGACGTATGGGCCTGAAAAACAACGCATTATACATAATAAACGCGATGAGCGCGCCCTTTGTGATGCTGCCCTCAATCTGGCCCTGGGCGGCGTACCACACCAGCAAACCCACGCCGATGGCGCCCAGCACCTCGGCCACCGGAAAGTAGATGCTGTAGTAGAGCACCGACTTGATATTAGCCTTGGTATGCTCTTGGTTGATGGCCTTGAACTTGCGGTATTCGCGGTCTTCGTTGTTGAAAATCTGCACCACGTTCATGCCCGTAAGGTGCTCTTGCACAAAGGAATTGAGCTTGGCCACGGCGTTGCGCACTTCCTGAAAGCTGCCTTTTACCTTCTCCTTAAACACGTAGGTGCTGAAGAGCAGCGGTGGGATAACGGACAGGCTGATGAGCGCCAGCTGCCAGTTGGTCCAGAACATGAAAATCATGAGGAAGACGATTTGCAGCAAGTCGCCCACCATGGCGGCCAGGCCCTCGCTGAACACGTCGGCCAGCGTTTCCACGTCCGAGATGTTGCGCGTGACCAGCACCCCGATGGGCGTGCGGTCAAAGAAGCTGAGCTTGAGGCTGAGCAGGTGCCGGAAGAGGTCGGTGCGGATATCGCGCACGATATATTGGCCCAGCCAGCCGCCGTAGTAGGTTTGGAGGTAGCTCACCAGCGTGTGCACCAGCAGCAAGCCCAGCAGCCACAGCGTGGAGCGGTTGAGGCCAGCCCAGTCGTTGTTGGTGATGTCCACGTCCACCATGCGCTGAATGAGGGCGGGGCGCACCGTGCCCAGCACGGCCGTGGCCACGGTGAGCGCGATAAGGCCGATAAAGACGCCCCGGTAGGGCTGCACGTAGGTGAGCAGGCGGCGCAGCACCAGCCAGTCGAATACCTGGCCGGTTTTGGTAGCAGAAGTTGGGTTCATAAGCAGTAGCTGGTAACAAAGGTCGGGCGAGGAAAGTCTTTGCAAGCCACGCAATAGCCCGGCCGGCCCGTGATATATTCGCGGCTCTAGCTTCTTCTCTGCTGTATGCCAAGATTTTACTTTTACTTGTTACCCCTGTTGGCCCTCCTGATTTGGGCTAGCCCAAGCCACGCCCAAACCATTGATACCGAGGGCGCCACCACTTATTGGCACCTCACGGACGCGCTGCGCCGCGACGAGCCGCTGACCGATGCGGCGTGGCAGGCCTTGCTGGCGGTGCCGGCCAACAAGGTGTACGTGCGCGCAGTATGGGGGTCCGACACGGCCAGCCTGCAGCGGTATCGGCGGGCCATTGAAGTTGTATATCGACCTAGCTATCAAGCACTTTTGCAAACCAAGCTCGCCGCCCAATCGTGGTACTACGTGCTCGTCAACGACTACAAGAAGCACGAGGCGGAGTATAAGACCTTTCTGGCCCAGACGGTGGAAAACCCCGCGTACCTGGAAAAGATGTACACCTACGCCTACGAGTATCTGCCGGCCCGCAACCACACGCGGGTAGCGGGGCTGAAGCTCGGCTACGTGGCGCTGGGCAACGACGCTACGTCGCAGCAGTCAGGCATTTTCTTCAGCCTGCGTAGCGCCCGCGACTACTCTTTGCAACCCGGTATTTTGGAAGCGCACGAAATGCACCACCAACTGCGCACCACCCTGAACACGGGCACCGAAGACCCGGCCGACGAAGGCCTGTTGTGGTCATTTTACTCAGCTCAAAATGAAGGGCTGGCCGACCTCACCGATAAGCGGGTGCTACTGGAGCAGTCGGCCGACTCCACTGAATTGCGCAGCTGGCTGCTCAAGCCCGCCCCCGCCGTGATTCAAAAAATCGACTCCACCATTCAGGTGCAGGCGGCGGGCGGCGCAGCCACGCCGCTCAAGTTTTACCGCCGCCTCACCAATGGCTCGAACGGCCACCTGCCGGGCTTCTACATGGCGTACGCCATTGTGAAGGGCGGCTACAAAAAGCAGCTGCTGGCCAGCGCCGACAACCCGTTTTCGTTTGTGCTGCTTTATCAGCAAGCGGCCAAAAAGAACCGGGCCTACCCACGTTTCTCGGCGGCATCGGAGCGCTACATCAAGCAACTGGCACGCAAGTATGCCAAGCCACGGCCGGCCCCAGCCGCCGCCAGCCCTGGTTCGGGAGCAGGCAAATAGGCCCGCAGTTTGAACTGCTTTGTACTGCTAAAAAAGGCCAGCTGAACTAAACAAGCTTTTTTGTACCTAAATCAGGCTCTTTCCGGCGGAGCTATTCCCGTTATAATTTCATCAGGATATTCTACCTTGCTCAAATACAGGCCTTTAGCTGGCGCGGCTGTGCTGGCCGCAATGCGCTGCTGCTTGAATAGGATTTGCTGGAAAGCCAGCGGCGTGAGCTTGCCCCGGCCCACATCGAGCAACGTACCCACCACCAGCCGTACCATGCCCCGCACAAAGCGGTTGGCCCGAATGCGGAACACCAGCCCGCCCGGCACCTCGTGCCAGCCCGCCGCGTAGAGGCAGCAGATGTAGTGCGTCTCGGCCCCCTTCACCTTAGAAAAAGCCGTGAAGTCGAACTGGCCCACGATGAAGGCGGCGGCCTCGTTCATGGCCGCCACGTCGGGGGCGCGGTCGAGGTACAGCACCTGGTCGCGCCGAAAGGGGTCGGGGTGCAAACTCACGAAGTACTCGTAGGTGCGGGCCTCGGCCGAAAACCGAGCGTTGGCGCGCTCATCAACCTCGTGGATGCGGAACACCTGCACATCGGGCGGCAGGGCGCGGTTGAGGCGGTAGCGCAGCAGGTCGAAGGTCATTTCGGGCGGAAAATCGGCTTCAAAATGCGCTACCTGGTGGCTGGCGTGCACGCCGGCATCGGTGCGCCCGCTGCCCTGGGTGCGAATAGGCTGGCGTAGCACCCGGCTCAGGGCAATGTTGAGGGCTTCCTGCACGGTGGGCACGCCGGGCTGCACCTGCCAGCCGCTGTAGGCTGTGCCGTCGTAGGCTAAGTGAATGAAATAACGCATGAGTGCGTCAAAAGTACCGCCCCCGGCACGCAAAAGCCCCCGCTACCAGTTGGCAGCGGGGGCTTTTCATAGCTCAGGAAGGGCGGGAAGAAACTGGGAAAGCTGCGCTACCAGGATAGCAGGGGCCGCTGCCGGGCCCGGGCCATCAGCTCGGCCTTGGAGTTGACTTGCAGCTTGCGATATACCTGCCGGATGTGCGAGCGCACCGTGTCGATGCTCAGGTGCAGGCGGTCGGCGATGCTTTTGTAGCTCAGCCCATCCTCAATGCCGCGCACGATGTCGCGCTCGCGGGCCGTAAGGGTATCGGCCATTGAGGCCGCCGGGCGCGGGGCAAAATACCGCGTGATGTGCCGGGCAACGCTCGGGCTCATGGGCGAGCCGCCGGCCGCCACTTGCAACAGGTGGTCCTTGAGCAGGGGCAGCGGGGTAGTTTTTTCGAGGTAGCCCACGGCGCCCGCGCGCAGAGCCTCAAATACGCGCTCGGCATCGGTATACACGCTCAGCATCAGCACTTCGGCCTGGGGTAGCACCTGCCGCAGCACGGCCAGCCCTTCAATGCCCGAGCGGCCGGGCAGGCCAATGTCGGAGAGCACCAGCGTGGGCAGCACCGGCAGGCTGGGCAGCGCCGCCATAAACTCCTCGTGCGAAGCGGCGCACAGCACACAGTTGAGCTCAGGCTGCGCGCCCAAGTACTCGCACAGCGCCTCCCGAATGGCGGCCTGGTCTTCGATTATACCGAGAGCAATCACCGCACAAAGGTCGGCGCGGCCAGCACACGGCGGTATAGCATGAACATGTGAATTTGCAGGCGTTAGCGCAGGGGCAAGTGTACCACTACCCGGGTGCCCGGTACGGCATTATCGAAGGCAATGGCCCCGCCCACGGCCTGGGCCCGCATACGCATATTGGACAGCCCCTGGCCTGCCGGCCGCCCGGCCGCCGGCAGGCCCAAGCCATCGTCGTGAACCAGCAGCTCCAGCTGCTGGCCCACCAGGCGCAGGCGCACGCGCACCTGCTGGGCCTGGGCGTGCTTTACCACGTTGTGCAGGGCCTCTTTGTAGATGTAATACAGGGCTTGGCGGGTAGCCAGCGGCAGCGGCACGGTGGCCACGGCGGGCTCGGCCACGAAGTCCAGCTCCAGGCCAGCGGGCGGCAGCACTTCGTGGGCGTGGTCGCGCAGGCGGTCGAGCAGGCTGGCGGCCGAGTCGTAGCGGGCGTCGATGCTCCACACGGCGTCGCTCATCTGGCGGGCGGCGCGGCGGCTGGCGTCGGCCATCTGGTCGAGGTAGGCCTGCTGCTGAGCCGGGGCGTAGCGGCCCTCACGCAGCAGCGTGCTTTGCATGGATATCTGGGTGAGCATGCTGCCCACTTCGTCGTGCAGGTCGGCGGCGATGCGGGTGCGCAGGGCTTCCTGGCGCAACGTTTCGCGGCGGCGGTAGCGCCACAGCCCGTAGCCAACGGCCGCCAGCACTACCAGCGCCACCCCCACCAATGCCGCCGCCCCCTGACGGTAACGCAGGTGCTGCAGCTCCTGCTGCTGAGTTTGGAGGCGCGCCTGCTGCCGCAGCAACTTTATCTGGGTCTGCTGCTGGCTACGGGCGGCCTGGGCTTGCAGGGCCGCCGCTCGGCGGCGGGTAGCCTCGCCATTGATGCTATCTGCGTAGGTGCTGGCCAGGGCCTGATAGTAGTAGGCCGCGTGGCCCTGGCCCAGCTGGTCGCTGGCCTGGGCTAGCACCCGGGCAGCATCGCGGATTTCGGGGCGCAGGTGGGCCGGGCGGGCCGCTACCAGGCTGCGGGCCGCGTAGTAGCGGGCGCTATCGGGGTGCGCGGTGGCCAGCCAGGTTTGGGCCAGCAGCAGGGTGGCGCGGGTGACCTGCTCAGGAGTGCCGGTAGCCTGGGCGCGGCTCAGCAGCCCATAAGCAGTGCGCTGGGCCGCCAGGTGGTCGCCCAGGCGGTCCGTCATTTCGGCCTTGCTTAGCTCGATGGGTAACAGACCCCGGGCGTTATACACCAGCCGCCAGTTAGTTTCAGCCCGCACGTAGTAGCGACGCGCCGCCAGCCAGTGGCCCTGTTCGCGGTTGATGTCGCCGAGGCCAAAGTATACGTAGCCGGTACCCAGGGGGTCGTGCGCCGCCGCTATCAGCCGGCTGGCCTCGGTTACGTGAGCATAGGCGGCGGCGTAGTCGCCCAGCGCCAACTCAATACGCCCCACCTGCACTAGCTGAAACAGCTCGGCCCGAGCATTGTGGATAGTGTGAGCCAGGGCCAGCCCATCGAGGCTAGGGCTGAGGGCGGCGGCGTAGTTGCCCTGCTCGGTGTAGATGCGGGCCAGGTTATAGTAAGCGCGCGTCTGGGTATAGCGGTTATTAGTTAATATACTAAATTTCAGCGCTTTATGTGAGTAGTAAATAGCTGAATCGTACTGATTGAGCGCCCGAAATGAATAACCCAGATTAAAGTGCGCCTCCACCAGCCCCCTGCCAAAATTCAGCCGCTGAGCCAGCGCCAGCGCCTGCCGGGCCAGTCGTTGCGACTGCGGAGCCTCATTGGTGCGCAGTATGAAGGATAAAGCGTTGAGACGCCCCACCCGCGTGGTATCAAGCCGGGGCTCGGCCGCCAACAGCCGCCTTATGCTGTCGCGCACGACTGCCACCTGGGCCAACGGCAGCGGCGGACCCTGCGCATGAGCTATCCCGGTGCCCAGTACCAGGCACCCAAACAGAATAAATAACCACCTAGCGTTGCAAAACACGTCAGCCTGTGTAGAATGAATCGCTTAACCCAGTAGCCCGCAAACAGTTTGGCAAACGCGCTTATTTATAGAATCTTATAATCCTTAAGCAGCAGCTTTGGCCAGGCATACAGTATGGTGGCCCACAATCGGGGCGCGACGAGCTATTGCCTGCTCTACCCCACAGCACAAAAAAGCGCCGGAACCCTAGGGATTCCGGCGCTTTTTTATATAATAAATCAGTATGCTAGCGGGTGGCTGCCAGTGCCTCAGCCCCACCCACGATTTCGAGAATCTCGGTGGTAATGGCCGCCTGGCGCGTGCGGTTATACGTCAGCTTCAGGGCCTTGAGCAACTCACCGGCGTTGTCGGTGGCTTTGTCCATGGCCGTCATGCGGGCACCGTGCTCCGAAGCGTTGCTTTCCAACACCGCTTTGTAGAGCTGAATTTTCAGGCTCTGCGGAATGAGGGTTTGGATAATCTCCTCCTTGCTGGGCTCGAAGATGTAGTCGATGCTGTTGTCAGGAGCCGTGGCGCTAGGCGTGCCGGCTGGTACCTCAGTGGGCACCAGTGGCAACAGCTGCTCGGTATTAATAACCTGCGTGGCTACGTTCTTGAACTCGTTGTACACCATAACTACCTCGTCATAGGTACCTTCTACGAAGCCCTGCATGGCTACTTCCGCCGCCACGCGCACCGTGTCGAACGATAGCTTGGCGAAGACGTGCGTGTAGTCGCCCACCTTCTTGGTGCCGCGGCGCGTGTAGTAGTCGTGCGCCTTCTTGCCAATGGCCAACATCGTGATGTTGTCCTTCGACAAATTAGCATAACGCTCGGCTATCAAGGCATTTACGCCCTTAAACACGTTGGCGTTGAAAGCACCCGCCAGGCCCCGGTCGGAGGTGATGGCGATGATGAGCACCCGGCGCACCTCCCGCACCTGGCCGTACTCGCTCACCACCTCATCGGTGGTGGTACGGGTCAGGTTGGCCAGGATGCTGGTTAGTCGCTGGGCATAGGGGCGCATCCGAATGATGTTGTCCTGGGCCCGGCGCAGCTTGGCCGCCGCCACCATTTTCATGGCTTTGGTAATCTGCTGCGTACTCGACACCGATTGGATGCGCGAGCGTACTTCTTTTAAGCTAGCCATAAACTTGATTATAAACTAAAATCGCCTGTCATTGCGAACAAAGGGAAGCAATCGCACCAGAACGTTGTCGTGCGGGTGCGATTGCTTCGCGTTGCTCGCAATGACAGGCGACTCTCTGCTAGTTACTTAACGGCGTAATTGGCAGCTACATCCTTAGCAGTCTGACGGATAGCACCCGTTACCGAGTCATCCAGCTTGCCGCCTTTCAGGGCCTTCAGCACCTCGGGGTGACGAGCATTCAGTACTTGGCGGAACTCCACTTCGAACTCGCGCACCCGGTTTACGGGCACGGTGTCGAGCAGGCCGTTGGTCGAAGCGTAGATGATAGCTACCTGGTCTTCCACCTTCACGGGCGAAAACTGGGGCTGCTTCAGAATCTCCAGGTTGCGGCGGCCGCGCTCAATGGTGAGCTTGGTCGAAGCATCGAGGTCAGAACCGAACTTGGCGAAGGCTTCCAGCTCGCGGAACTGGGCCTGGTCAAGCTTCAGCGTGCCCGATACCTTCTTCATGCTCTTAATCTGAGCGTTACCACCCACGCGGCTTACCGAGATACCCACGTTGATAGCGGGGCGTACGCCGGAGTTGAAGAGGTTGGTCTCGAGGAAAATCTGGCCGTCCGTAATCGAGATTACGTTGGTCGGAATGTAGGCCGATACGTCTCCAGCCTGCGTTTCAATGATGGGCAAGGCCGTGAGCGAGCCACCACCTTTCACCAGCGGCTTCAGGCTTTCGGGCAGGTCGTTCATGTTCTTGGCAATCTCGTCCGAGGCGTTGATTTTAGCGGCACGCTCCAGGAGGCGGCTGTGCAAGTAAAATACGTCGCCGGGGTAAGCCTCACGTCCGGGAGGACGACGCAGCAGCAGCGACACCTCGCGGTAAGCCACGGCCTGCTTCGACAAGTCGTCGTACACTACCAGCGCCGGGCGACCCGTATCACGGAAATATTCGCCGATGGCGGCACCCGTGAAAGGTGCATAGAACTGCATCGGCGCGGGGTCCGAGGCCGAGGCTGACACCACTACCGTGTAGTCCATGGCACCACCTTTGGTGAGGGCCTGCACTACCTGTGCTACCGTCGAAGCCTTCTGGCCGATGGCTACGTAGATGCAGAATACCGGCTCGCCGCGGTCGTAAAACTCGCGCTGGTTCAGGATAGCATCAAGCGCTACGGTCGACTTACCAGTCTGGCGGTCACCGATAATCAGCTCACGCTGGCCGCGGCCAATCGGAATCATGGCATCAATTGCCTTGATACCCGTTTGCAGCGGCTCGGTTACTGGCTGACGGAAGATTACGCCGGGAGCCTTGCGCTCCAAGGGCATCTCGTAGGTCTGGCCCACGATGGGGCCCCGGCCGTCGATGGGCTGGCCCAGCGTATTTACTACGCGGCCCACAATGCCCTCACCCACTTGGATGGCGGCAATTTTTTTGGTGCGGCGCACGGTAGCACCCTCGCGGATGTCGCCGTAGTCACCGAGCATTACGGCACCTACGTTGTCTTCTTCGAGGTTGAGCACCAGCGCTTGTAGACCGTTTTCGAACTCAATCAGCTCGCCCGACTGCGCGTGCGATAGCCCGTAGATGCGGGCCACACCGTCGCCAACTTGCAGCACCGTGCCGACTTCTTCCAGCTCGGCGGCCGATTTGAAATTGGACAGCTGCTGCCGCAGGATAGCGGATACTTCGTCCGGGCGTACTTCTGCCATGATATGGTTTATTAATTTAAGCTGGGTTGATACGTAGTGTCGGTGAGGGAAGCGCGCAAACGGCGCAGATTACCCTTCACCGAGTCGTCGACTTGCTGGTCGCCAACCCGCAGCACGAAGCCGCCAATCAACGAAGCATCGACTTTTTCGGTGAGCGAAACGTCGGTAAGGCCGGTTTGCTGCTTCACCAGCTGCTCGATTTCGGCGCGGGTAGCTGGCGTGAGCGGCGTGGCCGATGTCACTTCCGCTACCTGCACGCCCATCAGGGCGTTGTACTGCGACAAAAACTCGGTGCCAATGTGCTCCAAGGCTGACTCGCGGTTTTTGCTGGTCAGAATCTGGAAAAAGCGCATCAACATCTCCGACACTTTGCCGCCGAAGATGGCGGTGAGGATGCTGAGTTTCTTGTCGTGCTTCACAATCGGGTTGCGCAGCAGCAGGCGCAGGTCGCGGCTACCGGCCATGGTATTGGCCAGCAAGTCCATGTCCTGCTTAATGGTTGCCAGGGTGCCCATTTCCTGCGCCAAATCCAGCAAGGACTTGGCATAGCGGGCGGCTACTCGTTGGTCGGCCATGTGAGTTTATAGTTGTCAGTTGCGCGTTGTCAGTTGCTAAGCGCTGGCGGCTCGCTAAAAGCCTAGCAACTGACAACTCAACAACTAATTCAATTTTACGTCTTTCAGGTACTCGTCCACCAACTTCTGCTGGGCAGTGGGGTCGGCTAGCTCGCGGCGCAGAATGCGCTCGGCGATATCGAGGCTCAGCTGGGCAGCAGTGTTCTTCACCTCGGCCAGGGCCTGGTTCTTTTCCTGCTGAATGGCTTCGCGGGCCTGCTGAGTAATGCGGGCAGCTTCTTCCGAAGCGCTGGTTTTGGCCTGCTCCACAAACTGGGCTGCCATAGCCTGGCCTTCTTTCAGCATTTGGTCACGCTCGTGGCGAGCGTCGGCCAATAGCTTCTCGTTGCCAGCCTTCAGGCTCTGCATTTCCAGTTTAGCTTGCTGGGCCATTTTCAGGGCTTGGTCAATGCTGTCCTCGCGCTCCTTTAGCGAGCCCAGGATGGGCTTCCAAGCGAACTTGGCGAGCAAAAGGAGCAGGAGGAGAAAAATCAAAGTTTGCCAGAACAGCAAACCAAATTCGGGGGTGATAAGCGACATGAGTACGGCAATTATCGGGGGTGGCAGCGCAGCAACTAAGCCGCACTAGTAAACATTCAGCAGCGGCAAGGAAGTTGCCGAAACCGCTGATTTGACGGGCGTTGCCACGTAAACTCAGGCTTTGTGCCGAACGAAAACCCGGCACGGCCGGCTCCCAAAGCGGGAGCCAGCCGGCCGGGTTATACCGAAGCGATTACTTCAAGTTCAGCGCGATGAGCAGGCAGACTACGATGGCGAACAGCGTAGCACCTTCCAAGAGTGCCGCTACGATAAGCATGGCAGTCTGAATTTTGCCTGAAGCCTCGGGCTGACGACCGATAGCCTCCATAGCGCTACCGCCGATGCGGCCAATACCCAGGCCAGCGCCTAGGATAGCCAAACCAGCGCCGATACCGGCACCCATTACAGCCAGACCAACCGAATTAACAACTTGCAGCAACAACGAAAGAAGCATGGTAAAAAAGAAATGTGTGTAGGGAAAGAGAAACTTGGGAAATAAAACCTGGCTACCAATTAGGGCAGCTTGGCTAGGCTAGTGGGCCGCTACGTCGGACCGCGAAAGATGCGCGAGATTGGAGCCACCAGCCCGCTGCTCGGCGGTGCCGAAGTCGTTGTCGTGGCTGTGGTCTTCGTCGTGGTGGTGCTCCTCTACGGCGCTCCCGATGTACATGGCGGTCAGCAGCGTAAAAATGTAGGCTTGCAGCACGGCTACCAATAGCTCCAACATGCTGATAAACAGACCGAAGGGAACGGCGATGAAACCAGTAGCCGACGAGCGGAAGATGAAGATGAGGCTGATGAAGCTCAGGATGATGATGTGCCCGGCCGTGATATTGGCAAACAGACGAATCATCAGCGAGAAGGGCTTTACCAGTACGCCTACCAGCTCGACTGGTACCATGATGATGTAGAGCGGCCACGGCACGCCGGGAGGCGCGAAGATGTGACCCCAATAGTTTTTGTTGGCGCTGAAGAGCGTGATGAGCAGCGTAATTAGAGCTAGGGCCATCGTAACGGCGATGTTGCCGGAGAGGTTGGCCGCGCCGGGCGTGAGGCCCAGCAGGTTATTGAACCAGATGAAGAAGAACACCGTGAGCAGGTATGGCATGTAGCGCTCGTACTTGGGGCCGATGCTTTTCTTGCCAACTTCGTCGCGGATGAAGATAACGAAGGGCTCCAGCAGCGATTGCAGACCCGAGGGAGCCTGGCCCACGCGCTTGTGGTACGACTTGGCTACCGAGGCGAAAATGAACACCAGCAGCAGGCTGCTCATGGCCAGCGCGGCCACGTTCTTGGTAATGGAGAAGTCATAAACCTTGCCGCCGTCGAGCGTCACTAGTTTTTCATCTTCTAGTTTGAAATTGCCGTAAGTTTTACCTTCAGCAAGCTTCTCAGATGAAAAAGTGGAGAGCCCTTTGCCCGGCTCGTAGGCGAACATGGGTAGGTAGGTGACAAAGTTGCCGTTGTCGGTGCTGAACCAGTGCCACTCGTGCGAGTCGGCTACGTGATGCAAAATAACTTCGCCCGGGTTGAAAGCCTTCCCTTTTTCACCCGTCTCGGTGGGTTCGGCGGCAAAACCGGCGAACGTGCACAAGCAAAGAAAGAGGGTTAGTAAACGCTTCATTCAATAGTAGTTAAAATCAAGTCCGTTGGTAAATTCCTATTCTTTTGGGACTTGCTTCGCTGAAAACGGGCGCAAGTTACTAAAAATAGCCCAGATTTCAAAGCCGGCACACAGAAAATACCCAAGGAAGAAGGCCCCGAGGAATGTGAGCATCGCGTGATTGTCACTCAAACCACCCCCAAAAAAGTAGGACAGGATGATGCCGATACCCAGAACCAACCGCAGCCCCACACCGCCGAAATAGGCCACCAGAAAATTATCGGGTGAGCGCTGCGTTACCCGCGCTGTGAACCAGTAAGTGAGCAGGGTGAGAACCAGTAATACTGCCAATACGGCAGGGGCTGACGGGTGCACTACCGCCGTGCCGAAACTCGCACGCAGCCCAAATAGCACGGCAAAAATGGCCAGTGCAAAAGCCGCAAAATGAGTAAGAAAACGAGCGTTCATAAAAGGAAAAGCCGAAGCCGGGGGGCAAAGGTCGGTATGAACTGGCTAATAACCACGCAAAAGCCCCGCTGACCAGGGTCAACGGGGCTACAGGAGGCCTGACTGAAGTAAAAAAGCTACAGCGAGCGGTATTCAAACCGGACGCGACCCGTGCCGCCGTTGGTGCTGGCCCGCAGGGACAATATGCGGAGCAGCATGACCTCGGTGGTGCCGCGCAGGCGCACGGCGTACACATCGCCCACAGCTGACGTACCTAGGTCGGCAGTAGCGGTATTTTGGTAGAGCAGCGTGCCAATGGCGTTGGCCGTGGTGGTGGCGTAGGGGTTAGCAGTCAGTTGGGCGGTGGTCAGCTTATAGTAACGCGTAGTATTAGCGGTGTTCAGGGTGAGGTTACCGGTGCTAGCTAAGCCACTCACCTGCAAGTCCTTAGCCGTAATAGCATTAGCGGCGGGCTCATTGAGGCCGCTTACCAGGTTAAAGGCCAGCGAATCGGGGGTGACGCCCCCGCCGAAGCTGAGGCGGCCCTGGCGCGTGGTGCGGAAGGGCGTGGCCGCCGCTACTGCCAGTACCGGCGTACTTATGGACGTGGCCACGTACTGGGCATAGGCTGTGAATATGAAAGAGGCCCCACCCCCACTGGCTGCGCCGCTGGGCACACGCAAGTCAATGGTGCGCTTGTTTTCGACGCCGGCGGTGGGCGTTCTGACTACGCCCTGGCGCAGCAGCGGGCCGGTGGCCCCCACGCGAGCGTAGTACACGAGGCTATCGACACTCTTGAACAGGTTGGCCACGGGCGTGGTCGAGGTGGAGATACCTCCGGCATTAATAGTCAGAGCGTAGCCAATGAGGTCACCCTCGGCCTGGGCACTGGCGCTGAGGCCATTGCGGTAGGTAGCGGCCGGGCTGCCAAAGGCCAGCGTGGGAGCATTGGCCACCTGATAGGTGAAGCGCCGCAGCCGCTGGCCGCCATTGGGGAACGTGAGGGTGAGGTCCACGCGCACCGAGGTGCCTACCGGGTAGGTGGTGGGCACTTTGTAGGACACGGTTTGGGTAGTAAGCTGCGCGCTTTGCAGGTAAGTGCCACTAACGGGGTAGCTGCCTACTTGCATAGAGTCGGTTTTGGTAGCCTGAAAAACCGTGATGGTTGAGGGGTTATCGGGCAGGTTGTAGCCCGCGATAATGGGAATGGTTTCGCCGGGCGCGTACTTGGCCCCGAAGGCAGTGGTGGAGGTGGTGCTGAGCGTGGTATTGGGCAGGCCCACCACGAAGTAGCCGGTCGCATTGACGGGCGCGTAGTAGTCATCAAGCTCCTTTTTGCAGCCGGCCAGCAGGCTTAGCCCAGCCAGCAGCGGCAGCATATTTTTATATAAAGGCTTCATAATCAATTACTAGAAAAAGTGAACGCCTTATTTCTGGTCAAACCACAGGGGCTTGGTCACGTAGTCGTCGTTGGTGGTAGCCCCGGCGTCGCTGAAGAGCTTGGCCACCGCGTTGGGGTTGTAGAGCACCTCGGTAGCGCCCGGCAGCAGGCGGCGCGGATAGCGGCGCAGGGGGTCGGTTTGGCCCGCCACCAGGGGGTTGACGGTGCGGGTGGGGTACACGAAATTGACGTAGATGGCCGGGTCAAAATCCAGGCGCCGCAGGTCCGACCACGAGTCGGGGTTGAGGAACATGGCGATGTACTTCTGCTCCATAATCGGGCGTAGGGTGGTGAGGGCACCCTCCGTTTGGGGTACGGCGGCCGAGGCTAAGTAGGTGTTAATCTGGGCCGTGGAGATGGTGGGGAAGGTTACGGCGGGCAGGGCGTTGCTGCCCCCCGCGCCTACTTTGGCCATGTGCGCCCGAATGCCGTCGCGCAGGGCGCGCAGGGCGCGGGTTTTGTCGCCGGCCCGGTAGGCGGCCTCGGCCTCAATAAACTTCACCTCGTGGTAGGTGATGGCCTCAAAGTAGCCCAGGTCGCGGGCGTACCAGCTGCCGTAGAAGTCGGTGAGCGTAGAGCCCGGCGTGAGGTTGGTAGTCGTGGTGGTGCCCGCGCCGGGGTCGGCCCCCACGCTGGTGGTGGGCGTCAGGATGCCAAACCGCGGGTCGGTTACGCCCGGGAACGTAGTGCCATTCAGGTACTTAATGATATTGGTCGAGAACGTAGCCGTGCCGAAGTTGGACCGCGTGGGCCCGAAGATATTCGTCGTATTGGTGAGCGGCGACACGGCCACCTGGAAATTGATTTGCGCGTCGTCGGCGCTGGAAGTAAAGGCTTTGTCCACGAGCGCCAGCACGGCGGTGGGGGCGTAGCTGGCCTTTTTGGTGAGGTGCTGAGCCTGGCGCGCCTTGAGGGCGTAGGCCAGGCGCACCCATTTGCTCACATCGCCTTTATACAGAATGTCGCCACTTTCGCTGGGCGTGGTGCTGTAGAGCGGCCGGAAATTGGCGGTGGCGGGCTTCGACATTTCGACCACACCTTCATCGCAGAGCTGGTTGATGACGCCGTAGAGCGACTCCTGCGAGTCGTACTTGGGCGTGTAGTTGGCCCCGCCCTGGTAGGCTTCGGTGTAGGGCACATCGCCGAGCATATCGGTAACGTGCGCTAGAATAAGGGCTTGCATAATTTTGCCCGCCCCCACGTAGTACACCGACCCCTCGGCCTGGGCCACCTGCATCATCTGCGGAATATTGCCGCCCGAGTAAAAGTAGGAGTAGTTGAACGTGTTGGTACTCTGCGCGTTGGTGAAGTAGTACTGGTCGATGCCGATGCTGTTGGTGGTGCGGCTCACCACGTACTGCGTGACGTAGGGCGTGCGCAGGGCCGTAAACATCTGCGTTTGCAGGCCATTGGCAATTACGTTGGGCAGCAGGAAGTTGGGCGTCGAAACAACGGGGTTGTTGGGGTTCGTGTTCACGTCGAGGAACTTCTCGCACGCGGTCAGGCTCAGAGAGGCACTGACTAACCCGAAGAACAGAAGATATTTTTTCATTGGATAAGGCTTGATACAGTTGTCATTGCGAGGAGGAACGACGAAGCAATCGCATCAAAACGAGTTGTTACCGAGTTACGCAAGCCCCGTTCGGGTGCGATTGCTTCGTCGTTCCTCCTCGCAATGACAGGCGTTTTTCCTACGCGACTGACTAGTTAAAAATTGACGCGCAGGCCCATGTCCACGCCGCGGGTGGCGGGTATGTTGCCGAAGTCGATGCCACCCGAGCCGCCGCCGCGCACGCCCGCACCGGAGGCGGCCGTTTCGGGGTCGGCCCCGCTGTACTTGGTGAGCAGCACGAGGTTGCGGCCGGTCACGTTCAGCTCCACGCCCTTCAGGAAGGAGCTGGCGCCGCCGAGCCAGCGCTGGGGCAGCGCGTAGCTGAGGGCCACGTAGCGCAGGCGGGCCCACGAGCCGTCTTCGATGAAGGCGGTGCCCACGCGCGACAGCACCGTAGTGTAGTAGTTTTGGGTGAGCTCCACGGGCCGGGTGTTGGGCACGTAGGTGGTGGCGCCGCTGGCATCGCGCTGGGCCACCACGCCGTCAAACACCACCGTGTTGTAGCGGTCGAGGGTGCGGGTGGAGGTGCCCACGCCGGTTTGGTACCAGTCGTTGCCATTCACCACCACACCGCCCACCCGGAAGTCGAGCAACGACGTCAAGGACAACCCCTTATAGGTAAAGGTGTTAGTAATCTGCGTAGTGAAGCGAGGGGCCCGGTTGCCGGCGTAAATGAACGTCGGGTTGGCCGAGGGGTAGCCGGTAGCCCCTACTATCACCTGCCCAAAGTAGGGCGAGGCGGGGTCGGTGACGCGGGTGAAATCGCTGGCCGCAAGGCCCGAAATCGGGTGATTGGGAAACGCCCCGCCCTCGTGTACATCGGTCACAAAGGCGTCGGACTGGTACACCACGGTGAGGGGCGAGGGCAGGCTCTCCACATTATTGGTGTTGTGGTAGAAGTTGGCCCCCACGTCCCAGGTGAAGCCGGTGGCCGTGCGAATGGGCGTGCCGTTGAGGCTGATTTCCTGGCCTTCGTTGGTAACTACGCCACCATTAATGTATTGCAGAATGAAACCCGTGGCCTGGCTCACGCGCGGGGCAATGAGCTGGTCCACCGTGCGCGAGCGGTAGTAGTTGACGTCCAGGGTCAGGCGGTTTTTGAAGAATTGCAGGGCCACGCCGGCCTCGTAGGTGCGGGTGCGCTCGGGCTTGAGATTTAAGTTGGAGCCGTAGAAGTCGTTGCGCAGGCCGCCCCCGATATAGGTATTGAAGGTGAGCGGGGCCTGCACCCGGTAGGGGCCCGTGTCGCGGCCCACCTCGGCCACCGAGGCGCGCAGCTTGCCGTAGTTCAGGATGGGGTTTTGGTCGAGGCCCAGGATTTTGGTGAACTCGTAGCCCGCCGCGGCCGAGCCGTAGAGAAAGCCCTTGCCAAAAATCTTGCCCTCATCGGGCCGTGGCAGCGTCGATGACTGGTCGTAGCGCGCTTGAAGCTCCACAATCAGCTGGTCGAAAATGGTGGTCGAGAGCCGCGCAAAGTTGCCGATAAGGTGGCGCGTCTGGTCGCGCTGCAAAGCCCCACGATTCACCGTATTGTTGAGGCCCACAAAGTCGGGGTTCTGAAAAATCAGGCCGATGTAGTCCACCGCCTCGTCGCGGTTTTCCTCAATGGTATTGCCCAGCAGGAACGTACCGCGCAGCTTTTCACCAAAGAAATTTTGGTTGTAAGTAGCTAGCGTAGTAGCTGTTATGAGGCGGTTCTGGTCCACGGTTTGGGCAATGCCGCCAAACTGGTTGCTGACCTGCGAGGTGCCCACTGCCCGCACCGACTGGCTGCGCGAAGTGTACACGTCGGTGCCGATGTTGTGGCTCAGCGTCAGGTTTTTAATGGGCGAAAACGACACTTGCACGTTGCCCACGAAGCGGTTGGTGCGGTCGCTCTGCGGGTTTTTATCCACCGTCCAGTACGGGTTGTCGGCGTCGAGGTCAGCGCCCGCGCCCAGCGGCAGCAGGCGGCGGCGCGAGCCGTCGGGGTTGAGGTAGTTGCGGGCATCGTCGCCGCGCGGCCAGTTGAGCAAGCTCAGCATAAAGCCGCCCGAGCTACCAAACAGCCCCGGCCCCTGCAAAGGCCGCAGCGCGCCCGAATTCAGGTACTGCGCTGAGCCCGTTACGCTGAGTTTGGGCGAAATCTGGGCGGTGCCCGAAATGCGCACCGTCGTCTTGTCGTAGTCGCTGCCGGGCGTCACGCCGTTCTGCTTCAGGTTGGAGGCCGAGGCGAAGAAGCTGGCCTTCTCCGAACCACCCGACATGTTCACAAAGTTTTGCAGCGTATTGCCTTTGCGAAAGAAATTGCCGAGGTTGTCGTACACCGCCTGGCCCGGCTGGAAGCGCGGCCCGAACGACACGCGCGTGCTGGCATCGTACAAGCCGCCCGAGCCCTGGCCGTACTGGTCCTGCATCTGGGGCAGGCGGTTGACTTCATCTACCGAGTACTGGGTGCGGAAGTTGAGCTGGGTGCGACCGGCCGCGCCTTTTTTGGTGGTGATAACTACCGCGCCGTTGGCGGCGCGCAGGCCGTAGAGGGCGGCGGCGGCCGGGCCCTTCAGCACCGTCATGGAGGCGATGTCCTCGGGGTTGAGGTCGCCGGCGCGGTTGGCCGCGCCCACCGAGCGGCCCAGCAAGCCGTTAAAGGCCGAGCCGCCGCCCGGCGAAGTGCTTTCCTGAAAGGATGAGTTGTCCATTATCATCCCGTCGATGACGAACAGCGGCTGGTTATCGCCATCGAGCGAGGTGCCACCCCGAATCACGATGCTGGCCCCCTCCCCTGCCCCGCCGCCCGAGGAAGTGATGTTGACACCCGCCACCTTGCCCTGCAAGGCATTGACAATGTTGGTTTGGCGCGAGTCAATAATGTCCTTGCTGGTGACCTCCTGCACGGCCGTCACAATATCGCGGCGGTCCTGCTTGATGCCGTAGGCCAGCACCACCACCTCGTCGAGGTCGCGGTTGCTGGCGGTGAGGGTAATGTCGAGCGGGCCGCTATCGGCGCGGCGCTCCGTGGGCTCGTAGCCCACAAAGCTGAACACCAGCGTGGCCCCGGCCGGCACCCCCGTGAGGGTGTAGCGCCCATCGGCGTTGGTAGAGGTGCCGTTGCTGGTGCCCTTCACAATTACGTTCACGCCCGGCAGCGGGGTGCGGTCGGAGGCCTGCCGCACCACCCCCGTAACGGAGCCGGTAGCCGCGGCAGCCGCCGGGGCAGTTTGGGCCCGGCCCAGCGTGGGCATACCCAGCGCTGGCAACAAAGCCACTGGTAGCCAGTAGATTTTTCTCATAGAAAAGGAATAAAAGAGGGGAAGGGAAGGAGAATAAATACCCGCTCAGCCCGCAAACAGCAGCCTGAAAAGAGAAACAGTAATTATTTGCAAATCAATAAATTATAAATACTCGCCAACAGTATTCACAATTTATTCATGGCTAAAGGTGCAGAAAATTCCCGGATTTCTGGTAAATCCCCGCGGATTAGCCAAAACAATTTGGCCCGTGGGCGGTGGGCGGCTAGGGCAGCGCGCCCTCAATGGCGAGCTGGAGCAGCGCCGAGCGCACGCCCAATTCGCCGAGCTTGCCGTTGCGGCGCGTGGGGTTCACGCGGTTGGTGAGCAGAATCACGAACAAGTCGAGGTCGGGCTCGACCCAGAAGTAGGTACCCGTGAAGCCGGTGTGGCCGTAGCTGCGCGGGCTGGCGCTACGGGCCGCATTGAGGGCCGGGTTGCGCGGGTCGGGCTTGTCGAAGCCCAGCGCCCGGCGGTTGTCGGGGCAATATTGGCAGCTGGTGTACTCGGCTATCGTCGCCGCCTTAATGAGTTGCTGGCCACCGTAGCGCCCTTGCCAGAGGTACAGCTGCACCAGCTTGGCCAGGTCGTTGGCGTTGCCAAAGAGGCCGGCGTGGCCGCTCACGCCGCCAAACATGGCCGCGTTTTCGTCGTGCACCGTGCCCCGCACCAGCGCTTTCCGGAATAGCGAGTCGTACTCGGTAGGCGCAATGCGTTGCAGCGGGTAACGCCACGCGGGGTTGAAGCCCAGGGTGGTGGCGCCCAGCGGCCGGTATATTTCGGCATCCACAAACTGGTCAAATGGCTTACCCGTAGTCTGTTGCACGTAGTACGGGTAGAGCATGAAGGAGAAGTCGGAGTACACATAGCCGGGCTGGGCATTGAGCGGCGAGGCGGCGATGCCCTGGTACATGCGCGCCGGCAGGTCGCGGCTGCCCCATACGCCGGCCGCCACCGGCAGCGGAAACGCGGCTGAGGAGTCGGGCCGGAAAAACCGCGCCTGCCGGCTACCATCGGGGTTCATGTAGCCCTGCCAGAAGGGGATAAACGCCTTGAGCCGCGCCTGATGCGTGAGCACGTCGCGCAGGCGCAGGTCCTGCTTGTTGGTACCCTTCAGGAAATCGAACATCGACCCCATGGTGAGGTCAGCGCTGAACTTGCCTTGGTCCTGCAAGCGCATGAGGGCGGGCAGAGCGGCCGTCACTTTGGTGAGCGAGGCAAAGTCGTAGAGCGTGCCGTTGGTCACGGGTGCCGCGGGGCCGGCCGCCGTTACCACACCGTAGCTGCGGTGCAGCGCCACTACGCCGTGCCGCACCACCACCACCTGCGCGCCAGGGAAAGCGCCGGCATCCAGCGCCTTACGCATGATGGAGTCGACCAGCACCGGCAAGTTAGCGCGCAGGCCGGCCGCGGCCGGGGTGGCGTAGCTCAAGCGCAGGCCGCCGGGCAAAGCCAGATTATTTGCGAAGCCGGGGCCAGCCGTGGCGGGCGCGAGCCGCCCGGCGGCCCCCATGCCCCCAAAAACCACCTGCACCGCCTGGTTGCACGCCTGGCCGGTGCGCTGCACCAGCAGCACGGCGGCAGCTTGGCGCAGCTCGGGCAGCGCCAGCGCGGCGCTATCGAATACTAACACTACCAGCTTCTTATGCAGCGCCAATGCCCGTTGCAAGGCCACCCGGCTACCCGACGTAGCTTCGGGCAGTGCTAGCAGCAGCAGGTTGCTGGCGCGCAGCTGCGCAGCGTCGGCGGGCCGGGGCCCTACTGCAAAAGTAGCCGGCGCATAATCGGCTACATCTTGCTGAAGATGCGCCATAAAATCAACAAAATCAACTACTTCGGTGCCAACCACGGGGCGCGCTTTCACCGTGGCGAGCCGCAGCGTGTCGAGGCGCTGCAAGGGCAGCAGGCGGCCTTCGTTGCGCAGCACCACCACATCGGGCGCGGTGGGGGCCGGGCCGCCGGGCCGCGGCGACTGGGCCAGGCTGGCCAACGAAGCGAGCAGCCCCAACAGCAGCAGGCAGGGCTTAAAAACGACGGGCTGAGGGAGCAAATACCGGAGCATACGCTCGCAAGGTATTGTGCCTCAGCCCGTCATGGCTAAACTCCAGAAAAACTAGGCAGCCGGGAAGTTGGTGGCCAGCCAAGCCACGGCCCCGTCGAGGTCGGCCTGCACGAGGTTGTGGCCGGCGGGCATATCGCGGCGCGTGAGCACGTAGCCGGCCTGGGTGAGCAGGGCGGCGTAGGCATCGGTGGCGGCGGGGCGCACGGTGGGGTCTTGCTGGCCAGGGGTGAAAAACACCGGCACCGGGCCCGGCGCGGCAAACGCCGGCACCTGCTGCACCAGCGGCTGCATGGGCCGCCACAGCACCGCACCCGCCAGCAGGCCGGGGTACAGCATCAGCAGGCTGCCTGCAATGTTAGCCCCGTTGGAGTAGCCCACGGCAATGAGTTTTTTAACATCAAAGCCATCTTTAACAGCCACTTTACCCAGAAAATCGGCCAGCTCGTGGGTACGGAAGATGACGTCGGGCTCGTCGAACACGCCCATGCCCAAGCGGCGGAAGAAGCGGGGCATGCCGCCCTCCTGCACGTTGCCGCGTAGGCTAAGCACGTTGAGGCCGGGGCCAAAGCGGGCGGCCATCGGCAGCAGGTCGCGCTCGTCGCCACCGGTGCCGTGCAGCAGGAGCAGCGTGGCCCGCGCCGGAACAGGCGCGGGTTGGTAGATATAGGTCAGGGGCTGAAAAGCCGCCGTATTCGGGCTCATAGCACTCATAACTAAGCTAATACGGGCAGGTGGGCCTCGATAGCGGCGCGCTTGCTTTCGTGCTGGGGCGGCAGCATGAGGTGGGTACCCAGCTCGGCCAGCGGCTCATCGACCATGAAGCCGGGGTTGTCGGTGGCTACTTCAAACAGCACTCCGCCCGGCTCGCGGAAGTACATGGCGTTAAAGTACTGGCGGTCAATCTGGGGGGTCACTTGTAACCCCTTTTTAATGAGCAAGTTGCGGAAATACATCTGGCTAGCGTCATCCTTCACCCGGAAGGCTACGTGGTGCACCGAGCCGCCAGCTACGTGGCCGCGCGCCTCGCCGGGGGCCGCTATCAGCTCCACAATATTGGCGGTGTCCAGGGCATCGGTGGCGTAGCGGAAGCGGTTAACGTGCTGGGCCACCAGCTTGTAGCCAAACACCTCGGTAAGCACGGCCGCCGTACCTTTTATATCGCTCAGGGTAAGCGTAATGTGATGGAAGCCGCGGGTGGCTACTTCGGCCGATACCTCGGCGGTGGTCCAGGGCGTGCGGGGGTCGTCGGCCACCTCGGTTAGCTCCAGCTTGAGGCCGTCGGGGTCGAGGAAGGTGAGGTAGCGCTGACCAAACTTCTCGGCCGGCTTGTTATAGGTAATGCCGTTAGCCTCAAAGCGTTTCATCCAGAAATCGAGGCTGCCCACGGGCACGGCGTAGCCGGTTTCGGTGGCCTGGCCGGGGCCGCGACGACCAGCCGCCAGGTGCCCCCAGGGAAAAAACGTGAGGATGGTACCGGCCGAGCCGCGCTCATCGCCATAGTACAGGTGGTAGGTACCGGGGTCGTCGAAGTTGACGGTTTTCTTCAAAAAGCGCAGCCCCAGCACTTTGGTGTAGAAGTTGAAATTGCGCTGGGCATCGCCCGCGATGGCCGTGATGTGGTGCAGGCCTAAGATTTTGTTGTCCATGATAATTAGTGAGTTAAATGGTTATAAACGAACAAAAACCCTACCCCCGGCCCCTCCCCTTCGGGAGAGGGGAGCCCCGGCGGCGCTATTGTATTCGTTAGGCTCCCCTCTCCCGAAGGGGAGGGACCGGGGGTGGGGTTTTTGTTAGTGATTGATAGGCGCTTCAATCAGCAGGAAGCGCGTGTCGGCGGCGCAGTCGAGGTGCACGTTGCCGGTGCCTTCCCAAATGCCCAGCGCGTCGCGGGTGCCGAGCACCTCGTCGCCCACCCGCACGGTGCCGCTGATGACGAACACGTAGAGCATTTTATTGGCCGGAGCGAAGTGGTAGTCCACGCCCTGCGTTTCGGTGTAGTAGCCCAGCGAGAGCTTGGCGTTCTGGTTTATCCAGCAGTGGGCGGTGCCTTCCTCATTGCTCACAATGGTGGTGAGGCGGTTGGCGCGCTTGTCTTCCGGAAACTGGCGGCGCTGGTAGCGCGGCGTCACGTTTTGAAGCTTGGGCTCAATCCAGATTTGCAGGAAGTTGACCTCGTCATCGCCCACGTTGTATTCCTCGTGCCGGATGCCGCTGCCGGCGCTCATAATCTGCACGCCGCCGGCCGGAATCACCTCCGAGTAGCCCAGCGAGTCCTTGTGGTTCATGGTGCCGGCCAGCAGCACCGAAATGATTTCCATGTTGGCGTGGGCGTGCAAGCCAAAGCCTTTCTCGGGGGCCACGTAGTCATCGTTGAACACCTTGAGCAAGCCAAAGCCATTGCGCTCCGGATTGGCGTAGGGGCCAAAGCTGAAGGTGAGGTGGCTTTTCAGCCAACCAATGTCCTTGAGGCCGCGGTCGGTGGCGGGGAAAAAATGCGTGCGCATGGCGTAAAGGGAAGAAGTAAAACCGATGACGCATCAAAGCTACGATGCAATTAATGTACCTACATCAATTGTGGGGGAAAAGTTTTCCTGCTCCCCATTTTCCCTAAAGAATCAAGGGCAAGAACTCTCGCATTCAATAACACAACTCATTGTTAATCAACTAGAAGCTATTAACCAGCTGCTAAAAGCTAACAGCTCACCTACCGGTCGCTGCTCACGCTGCGGATGACCTGGTACAGCGCCAGAAAGATGCCGCCCAGCGTGAAGCCGATGGTGTACCAGGGCGTTTTGGGCTGAAAGTGGCCGTCGAGCCACACGCCGGCCCAGGTGCTGAGGCCGATGATGGCGAGCATTTGGATGGCGATGCCCGAGTACTTGGCCAGGGCCGAGCGGTCGGAGGTGGGTTCGCTGGGGGTGGGCGGGGGCGAATTGGTGGCCATGTGGGGCGGCGAGCAGGGAGGTGAAAGCGCGGTGAGGCCGGGCCGGGTTTCGGCCGGGCCGGGCGTAATTTTACGAGTTGCCGCCCGTTAGGGCCGGGCGGACCGAACATTTTGGGTTGGGCCCGGCGTTGCGCTAGCCACTTATCGTTCTTACCAGACCAGCTTTCGACGTTGAAAATCGCTATTCCTCTGAGCTATTACCGGTTGTGGCTACTGGCCTGGCTGGGGCTGAGCGCCGCCGGCTGCGCCTCCGACAAGTCGCTGGTGAGCCACGCGCTCAACAACGTGGCCGCCCGCGACAACGGCTTTTTCCTGGCCCGCGAAAAGCTGTGGGCCGTGGAGGAAGGCCTGTACAAGGCCCGCAACAATGACTACAACCGCCTGCTGCCCCTCTACCCTACCCTAGACAGCGGCACGGTGCGGGCCACCCGGCCCGACCTGAACGACATTATCAAGAAGGCGTCGCTGCCCATTCAGCACCGCGCGGGCTCCGACTGGACCGACGATGCCTACCTGCTGGTGGGCTGGTCGCGGTTCTACAAGATGGAGTTTGACGACGCCATCCTCACGTTTAAGTACGTGAACAGCACCAGCCGCGACCCCATCGCCAAGCAAGAAGCACTTATTGGCCTGATGCGCAGCTTCTTGGTAACCAAGCAGTTGGATAATGCGAAAGCGGTGTCCGATTTGCTCGACAAAGAAGTGGGCCTGCCCAAAGATGCGCGCGAGCTATTCCTGGCGCGCGCCGACTACTACCTCCAGACCGAGGAGCCTGCCAAGGCCATTGAGCAACTGGAGCGCGCCGTGCCGCTGATTCCGGCCAAAAACGAGCGGTCACGCACGCGCTTCCTGCTGGCGCAGCTTTACCAGGCGCAGGGCCAGGACAAGGAAGCCACCGCGCAGCTCAACAATATTCTCAAGCACAACCCACCCTATGAGCTTGATTTTCAGTCAAAACTGCTCTTAGGCCAGGTATCGGAGCTGGATAAGCAGAGCAAGGAACGGCTGGACAAGTACTTCGCCGCGCTGCTCAAAGACCCCAAGAACAAGGAGTACCAGGACAAGATTTACTACGAGATGGGGCGGCTGGCCTACCGCCAGCAGAAGTACAGCGACGCGCTGGGGCTGCTGCGCACTGCTGCCAAGGTGCCCACCGTCAGCAAGTCGCAGAAGGGCTACACCTACCTGTTGGCCGGCCGCATTTACTACGAAAACCTGCACCGCTACCGCTTGGCCGCCGCCTACTACGACAGCACCGTGCAGGCCATGCCCAAGGAAAACCCGCTGTTCCTGGCCACTCAGGAGCGGGCAGGCATCTTGCAGGAATTTGCCAAGCAGTACACTATCATCGAAACCCAGGATAGCCTGCAAGCCCTGGCCAAACTGCCTGACACCGAGCTGGATAAGCGCCTGACCACCTATGCCGCTGCCGAGCTGGAAGCCAAGCGCGTAGCCGCCGCCAAGGCGCTGGCCGCTCAAAAAGTACTGGCCCAAAAGCAACAGGCCGACGCCAGCCGCATCAGCTCGTCGCCGAGCGCGCTCAGCGGCAACCAGCGCGACATCAGCAACCCCAACTCGTTTGATGCTACCACGGCGGTGGCCTCGGGCGCGGGCTGGTACTTCGACAACGCTACCTCGCTGGGCACGGCGCGCAGCGACTTTTTGCGGCTCTGGGGCGACCGCAAGCTGCAAGACAACTGGCGCACCACCCTCACGCCCAGCTCTTCGCCTAATGCCCCGCAAAATGGCGGCGCGCCGTTGAGCGTGACCGGCAACGACCAAACCCAGGTGAATGGCACGGCCGCCGGCACCAACCCGGCCACCGCGCCCGTGGTAGACCCGCTGGCCGAACAAAACGCGCTCGTGGCTACCTACCGCCAGGCTATTCCGAGCACGCCCGCCCAGCTCCAGGCATCTGACAAGCAGGTGGAAGGGGCTATGTATGAGTTGGGTGGCATTTATAAAGAGCTATTGAAGGAGAAGCAGCGGGGCTACGAAACCTACGCCGGCGAAGTCACCCGCTACCCCCGCGGCGAGCACGCCCCCGACGCCGACTACCTACTCTACCTCTACTACAAGGACCTGCCCGACCCGGCCAAAGCGGCCGAGTACGCCGCCACCTTGCAGCGCGAGTTTCCCACCTCCACCTACGCCAAGCTCATCGCCGACCCGCTGTACCGCGAGCACGAGCGCGCCCTGCACAACGCCGTGGCCGCCCGCCTCGACTCGACCTTTACTTTATATAAAGACCAGTACTTCACCCGCGCCAAGGCAGCCGTGACGCGCCTCGAAAAGCAGTACCCCAAGAGCGACCTCACCGACCGCGTGGCGTATTTGAAGCTGCTGCTGGCCATTCGCACCCAGGCCCCGGCCGCCGTGCGGGCCTCGGTGGGACAGTTTGCTAAGGAATACCCCGATAGCCCCCTGGTACCCCAAGCGCTGGCGTTGGCCGGGGCCTACAAAAAGGCTGAGGATGGCCAATTGACTGGGGCCCTGGCTTCTACCGAAAAGCCAGTGGTGTCGGTGTTCCGGCCGGGCGAGGTTGACAACCGCATCCGCATTCTCTACGCTCCCGATGAGTCGCCAGCCGCGCCGCTGGCTACGCCCGCGGTAGTCCCCAGCGCAACGCGTAACGTGCCGGCCACTAGCCTCAATACGGCCACCGCACCCGCCGCACTCGACGCCCCAGCCAAAGCAACTAAACCCGGCAAAGCCTCCCCTGGTACGCCCAAGGCAGGCACCCCGGCTCCTACTACCACACCGGTGCCCAGTGCTACCCCGACTATTGCCCCGGCCACGAGTATCCCCACGCCCACTGGCACTGCGCCCGCTGCCCCGGCTCCCGCAGAGCCTGCGCCTACCGCCCCAGCTGCCCCCGCCGTAGCCTACGCCACGCAGCTGAGTGCCGCCCACGCCGTAGTGCTCGTGTACCCCAAGGGCACTGCCCCGGCTGCCGACCTGGCTGCGCAGCTCACGGCGTATAACAACAAATTTTTCCGGGCTAATAACCTTACCGTGCAGGCAGCCCAGCCGCTCGGCACCGACCAGGAAATGGTGGTGGTCCGGTCTTTGCCGGGCTCCAAGGTGGCCCAGAGTTACGCCACTAAGCTGCGAGGGCCGCAGTCGCCGCTGGCCCGCCTGCGCGGCCAAGGTTACCAGACGCTCACCATCAGCCTGGCCAACCTGACGCTGCTGCAAGAAACGGGCGGCGACCTCGCCGACTACCAACAATTCTACCAGAAGGTTTACCAATAAGGAAATTTGGGATTAATAATTAGGAAAGAGGAATTACCCATTGCCTTTAGCTAATTTCTCATTCTAAATTCTTCATTACCAATTACTTAAAAATGCCTAGTTCTTCTTCCTCTCCGGTTCGCCCTACTTCTACTGTGCGCCGGGGCCCACCGCCGGTGCGCAAGGGGCGCTTCCAGGCGTTTACGCGCACTATGTGGGTACTGTTTGGGAGCGGGCTGGTGGCGCTGATGCTCTACCTGGGGGCGGTGAGCGTCAATTTCATGAACCTGTTTGGGCGCATGCCCAACCTGCACGCCCTCGAAAACCCAAAGAGCGAGCTGGCCTCCGAAATCTACTCAGCCGATGGCGTGCTACTGGGCAAGTACTTCCGCGAGAACCGCACGCCCGTTGATTATAAAGACCTGCCGCAGAACGTAATAGATGCCCTCATTGCCACCGAAGACGTGCGCTTCGAGCAGCATTCGGGCATTGACTTTAAGAGCATTATGCGGGCCGTAGCCGGGCTGGGCCGCAGCGGCGGCGGCTCTACCCTGAGCCAGCAGGTAGCCAAGGTGCTCTTCAAAACCCGCCCCGGCGAGGAAAGCAACCTCAACGATGGCACCCTCAACGGCCCCGGCAAGCTGGGCCTGCTCATCACCAAAACCAAGGAGTGGCTGCTGGCCATCAAGCTGGAGCGCAATTACACGAAGCGCGAAATCATGCGGATGTACCTCAACACCGTCGATTACGGCTCCAATGCCTTCGGTATCAACACGGCCGCCAAAACGTTTTTCAACAAGAAGCCAAAGCTGCTCACCACCGCGGAGGCGGCCACGCTGGTGGGCATCGTGAATGCGCCCTCGCGCTTTAGCCCGGTGTTGCACCCAGTACGCTCCAAACGCCGCCGCAACTGGGTGCTACAACAGATGGTGAAAGCTAATTACCTTAGCGCTAGCGAGATGCAGACCGATACAGCCAAGGCCATCGTGCTGCACTACAGCGTCGAGAGCTCGGTGCAGGGCCTGGCGCCCTACTTCCGCACCGAGGTGGCTAAATATTTACAAACCTGGGCCCGCGAAACTGACCACGACCTTTACGCCGACGGCCTGAAAATCTACACCACCCTCGACTCGCGCATGCAGACCTACGCCGAGAAGGCCGTGGCCGAGCACCTGGCCTTGCAACAAAAGTGGTTTTCGGCCCACTGGCAGGGCCAGCTACCCTGGCGCGATGAGAACGGCAAAATCATTCCGCGCTTCCTGGAAACGGCCATGCGCCGCACCCAGCGCTACAAGTCGCTGGTGACGCGCTTCGAGGGCAACAAGGATTCGGTCAACTACTACCTGCATCACAAGTACCACATGCAGGTATTTTCGTGGCAGGGCGAGCGCGACATGCTCATGTCGCCGATGGATTCACTGGCCTACTACAAGCGCTACCTGCGCGCTGGCTTCATGGCCGTAAACCCCCTCAACGGCTACGTAAAGGCCTGGGTGGGTGGGCCCAACTACAAGTTCTTCAAGTTTGACCACGTGCGGCAGGGCAAGCGCCAGCCGGGCTCCACGTTTAAGCCCATCGTGTACACGGCGGCTATCGACCAGGGCTACTCACCCTGCTACCCGCGGCCCGATATTGCCACTACCTTCCCCGGCGCGGCGGGCCGGCCGCCCTACACGCCCCACAACTTTGAGGGCAGCTTTTCGGGGCGCACCTTCACGTTACGGCAGGCGCTGGCCCGCTCTATGAACTCCATCACGGCGTGGCTGGTGTTCAAGCTGGGCCCCGAAACGGTGGTGGCCTACGCCAAGCGCCTGGGCATCACCTCACCCATCGACCCCGTGCCCGCCGTGGGCTTCGGGGCTTCCGATTGCAGCATCTTTGAGCTGTGTGGCGCCTACGGCACCTTCGTAAACAAGGGCGTCTGGACCGGCCCCATCCTGGTGACGCGCATCGATGACAAGAATGGCAACGAGTTGCGCCGCTTCGTGGCCCAAACCAAGGAGGCCCTCAGCGAGGAAACGGCCTACGTGATGACTAATATGCTGCAAGCAAGCACTACCGAGCCGGGCGGCACCAGCACCATCCTGCACACCGGCTTCAAGTTCAACACATCCATCGGGGCCAAAACCGGCACCACCTCCAACTACTCCGACGCCTGGTTTATGGGCATCACGCCTAACCTCGTCTGCGGCATGTGGATTGGCGGTGAAGACCGCAGCATCCACTTCCGCACCGGCGCTTATGGCCAGGGCGCTCGCCTGGCGCTGCCGCTCTACGGCATCTTCATGAAGAAGGTGTACGCCGATAAGTCGCTCGACGTGGATACCGGCCCTTTCCCGCTGCCAGCCGCGCCGCTCACCATCGAACTCGACTGCAACAAGTACTACGGCGGCCAGCGCGATACCATCCCGAGCGACCAGAAAATGGCCCAGCCCAACCTGGACGACCTCGACGACAAGGACATCTAAAAATCGCGGATTTAGACAGATTGCGCTGATTTCGCTGATTCGGGCGTCAGCAAACAGCTCTCTGTTCATCAATTACTTATCCGATTCGCAGATGGCCGGCTACTTTTGCCGGCCATTTTGTGTTTTATTCCCGTACCTATTCATTCTAGCCAAGAAAGGGCAAACCCGCAGTCGTCCGAATCTGCGAAATCTGCTCAATCTGTGTAATCTGCGATTTATGGCGGCCAGTGCTCCTCTTCAAGCTCAAATCAACCACCTGCCCCACCAGCCCGGCGTGTACCGCTACTACGATGATGAGGGCATTATCTACGTGGGCAAAGCCGTGGACCTGCGCAAGCGCGTGAGCAGTTACTTCACCAAGCAAGACCACAACAAGAAAACCCAGCAACTGGTCAAGAACATCAAGCGCATCGAATTCACCATCGTGAACTCGGAGTCGGATGCGTTTTTGCTGGAGAATAACCTCATCAAGCAGCACCAGCCCAAGTACAACATCCTGCTCAAGGATGGCAAAACGTACCCGTACCTGCTGCTGACCAACGAGCGTTTTCCGCGCCTTATCCCCACGCGCAACAAGCAACCCGGCGACGGCTATTACTTTGGCCCCTACGCCCACCAGGGCTCGCTCAACGTGCTGCTGGAGCTCATCCGGGCGCTGTATCCGCTGCGCACCTGCACGTACAACCTGAGCCCCGAAAACGTGGCCGCTGGCAAGTTCAAAGTGTGCTTGGAATATCACATCGGCAACTGCAAAGCACCTTGCATAGCCAATGAGGACGAAGCGACTTACAACCAATACATTCAGCAAATCCGCCAAATTTTGGGCGGCGACCTGCGCCTGCCCAAGCAATACTTCCGCGATAAGATGACGGCCGCCGCCCAGGATATGCAGTACGAGCTGGCCCATCAGTTCAAGCAGAAGCTGGACAAGCTGGACGACTTTCAGGCTAAAAGCACCATCGTGAGCGCCACGCTCACCAACATCGACGTGTTCAGCATCGCCTCCAACGAAAAGGCCGCTTTCGTCAACTACTTCAAGGTGATGAATGGTAGCATCATCCTCACCCAAAATCTGGAGCTTACCAAAAAGCTCGATGAAACCGACGCCGAAATCCTAGAGCCGCTTATCATGCAGTTGCGCCAGGAATTCGAGAGCGAGGCCAGGGAAATCCTCACCAACGTGCCCGTAGGTGACTTGCCCCTACCTGGCGTGAGCGTGGCCCAGCCCCAAATCGGCGACAAGCGCAAGCTCTTGGAACTCAGCATCAAAAATGTGCTCTACGCCCGCAAGGAGAAGGAGAGCATGAATGAGAAGAGTAAGGACGTGAACGAGGTGCGCATTATGGAGCAAATCAAGAAAGACCTGCGCCTCAAGGAGTTACCTAAGCATATCGAATGCTTTGATAACTCTAACTTTCAGGGCGATAACCCCGTGGCGGCCATGGTGTGCTTCCGCAACGCCCGCCCCAGCAAGAAGGACTACCGCCACTATCATATTAAAACGGTAGTGGGGCCCGACGACTTCAAATCTATGTACGAGGTGGTGACACGCCGCTACCGCCGCCTGGTAGACGAGGGCGCCAGCCTCCCCCAGCTTATTATAGTAGACGGCGGCAAGGGCCAGCTCAGCATGGCCGTGAAGGCCATCAAAGACCTCAACCTGTGGGGCCAGATGTCCATCATCGGTATCGCCAAGCGCCTCGAAGAAATCTACGTTCCCAACGACCCCCTGCCCCTCTACATCGACAAAAAAAGCGAGAGCCTGCGCCTCTTCCAACGCATGCGCGATGAGGTGCACCGCTTCGGCATCACCTTCCACCGCAAGCTGCGCGATGAGGCCACCCTCAAAACCGAGCTCACCGATGTCAAGGGCCTCGGCCCCATTACTGCCGATAAGCTCTTAAGCAAGTTTAAATCAGTTAAGAAAATACGAGAACTAACTGAAAGCGAACTGATTGCCGAAATAGGTAAGGCCAAAACTAAGGTACTGCTGAGTTACTTCGACCAGCAGGAAAGTAGTGTAGAATAAGCTTTAGCTTGTTCCTAATAAACGCAATAGGCCAAAGCTTACTATAACTAACCTAAAAGCAAAACGGCCCGGGCTACAAAGCACGGGCCGTTTAGTTGTTAAATCCGGTAAATCAGTCTGAATCTACAGTTTAGAAAGACCACAGGCTATACTCGTATTCTACCAAGTCAGCCGCAGTTTGCTGCGCAGCTAACAGGCCCTCGCGCTCGCTGCCATACTGAGTAGCCAGGTCATCGCCCGAAGGATTCGAAACCTTCACGATATACGAGTTGAACAACCACAGTTCAAAGGCATCAGCCAGGTTCTTGTGCTGGGCATCGTTCTGCGCATTGAACCAGATGGCCGTCTGCGGATTGTTGCGGAATACTTTAACCAAGTCCGAGTACTTAAATGAAGCGACGTTCTTCTCCAGGCCCGACGTGTTGGTAGCCAACGTAGAAGGCAACTTCAGCGACACCGTTTTAATCTGGTGGTACATCCGCGAGCGCTTCTTATCAAATATCATCTCTTCCGTCAATTCCATCTGGTAGATGTCCTTGGCGCGATAAGGAGCCGTGGTAGCGGGCGGGGGCGGCGGTGCAACGGCAACGGCCGAAGTTCTCACGGTCCTGTACACATACTGGCCATTCCTCCTTACTGGCCTGCCTCTACTATCTAGTACTCGCTCACGCCGGGTGTTCGAAGCTGCTTGGCGAGCAGGAGTAACAGGCGCGCCCCAACCATCGTTGGCAGGTGCTGGGGTGCGTCTAGCGCCTGGCGCTGGCGTAGCACCCCAGTCACCACCATCAGCGTCGGGGCTAATGGGGGCTTCAATGGCATACGACATGTTCTCTGTCATCTCTTTAGGAGAGAACGTCGACGTAACAGAGTCGTTCCGGTAAGCCTGTAGCTCGCCACGGTTTACAGCATCTATAATGACCCGGCTGATTTCTTTGCCGTCCGAAAACATCGGGCGGTTCTGCTTCTCACGCAGGTCAATGGCGCGCCAGATGGTTTTGCGAAACATCTGGTCGGAAGCCGGAATCTGCCGGATGGCTCCCGTCGTTGCCGTCGAGGTAGCCTGCTCCTGCGCCCGGCCCACCAGCGTAACCAGCAGGGCCGCAGCGGTGAAAGGCAATGCTTTGAAATAGCGGGTCATAATAGAATTTTTAAAGCTAACGAATTACGTAATTACCTTATTGCAGCGGGATGTTAAACGTACGAGTCATGCTCACATCTTCCGTTTGGTTTTGGAAGTTCATGCGCTGCACACCCTGTACCTCCAGAAACAAGCGGTCACCTTCTTTATAGGCATTCACCATGTCGCTGAAATCACCCTGCGGGCCATTGATGGTTTTTGGACCAATAACCGGACGCTTACCACGAGCCAAAACGGCCGTGAAGCGCGACACGCGGTAGCGCGCATCCTCGGGAAGGAAAGTGGCGAAGCCTGGGTCCGGAATAGCACGCATGGTGATAGACCGAATAGAGGTGCCAGCAGTTCCCTGCTTCTCATTTGCTTCGCTGCCGCCAGCGTAGCACTTGATGGTAGGGTTAGGAATCGGACGCACTTTGAAGGTTTGCGAGCCGATGGCGTTGCCACCACTGCTCACGTTCAGAGTTACTTCGCGGGCGTTGGGCACTAGCGTCACATCACCTTTCTGGCCCGTGATAACCGAAGCACCCGAGGCCGAGAAGCTAGGCTGGTACTGGGCGCCAAGGGCCGGCACTTGCACGCTTAGCTTGTTGCCACACTTGTAGTATAGCGCCTGCACAGAAGCCGACTGAATCTGCATCACGGGCTTGGTAATGGTATAGGGTACCGTTACTTTAAACGTCGTGTCGCGGCCGTTCTGGTTGATGCGGATGCTACCAGTCCAGTTAGCCTTGGCATTACCAGCAGCATCGAAGCTGCCGGGGCGAGCCGTGAACTCGATTTTACCGTGGTTGGTCTTGGGGTCAACGGCCAGCGCACTACCGTTATAGGTCATGTTCTGCTTTAGGCCACTGGCAGCAGCCGTCAGGAATAACTCAGCTTTATACTTAGTACCAGCGGCTACCGTGTTTGACTCAGCCGAGGCGAAAGCGCCCAGTTTGTCAAATACGATGGTTTTAGCACCAACTTTCTCAGCCTGCTTCTGCAAAGCATCAGCCTGGTATTTTAGCACTTCCGTTTCCTTCTGGCTCAGCACGGCCAAAGCGGCTACTACCGGCGTGTTTTCGAAGTTCAACTCAGCGAAGTTTTTGTTCTTCTGCTCCGAGTTGGCTGCGATACGAGGGTCGGATTTAGCATCCATTGCCAAAGGCATTGCGTCGGGCACAAACTGCTTGATGTACTCCGAGTAGTCATTCAAGCGCTTCTGCACCGTGTAAGCCTCACCGTTCTGCTTGCCGCCGAGCATGGTGATGGCCACCTTGTCTTCAGCACTCATATTTTTGTAGTCGGTCTGCCCCTTTACGTTCTCGGTGGAAGCGTAAAGCTTGTCGCGCACTTGGCTGAGGTAGTCTAGTACTTTTTTCGTCTCGTCGCGAATTTCTTCGCTTTTCTTGAGCACTGCCACGTCGGCCGCTTGGTTGCGGTTTTTGGCTACAGCTGCTTCGATGCCTTTCACAGTGCCATCAGCAGCCTGTTCGGTCTTGCCATTAACATCCGTGAGGCTGTCGTCAATAAACTTGAATTTCAGCAAAATTGCTGAGTTAACCTGGAGCGCCAGCAGAGCGGTCAGCACGAGATACATCATGCCAATCATCTTCTGCCGCGGGGTTTCTTTTCCGCCTGCCATCTGCTAGATATCTTACTAAATTGTTATAGAATAAGCGATTAAAAATTAATTTAGTCGCTTAGGCAGCGGGGTTACGCATGGCGTTCAGCATGTTGCCGTACACGCGGTTGAGCGACGTGAGGTTGCCGGTGAGGGCAGCCACCTGGCCCTGCATATTCTCGGTGTCTTTGCCGGCCTGCACCATGTTCTCCATGGCTTTGCCCAGCGTACCGTAAAACTGGTTCATCGACTTGAGGTGCGTGTTAGCATCCTGCAACTCCATTTCGTACACCGCGTTCAGCGCACCCAAGTTCTTGGTTACGTTCTGCACTTGCAGGTGGTACTCTTTGGCATCGCCCGTAGCGTTAGAAAGCGACGTGATAGCCTCTACCGTGTTCGAGTAAGCCTTGTTGATGCCGTCGAGCGACTGCGCAGCAGTGCGCACTTTAGCGGTATACTCGTCAGTAGCATTAGTGGCGTCGCCGAGTTTGCCAAGCTGCGCGGTAGTAGCGCTGAGGCGGTTCAGGCCTTGGCCCAAGTTGGTGAGGGCTTCGGGGGTAACGTTGGCGTTTTTCAGCATATCGTCCAGCTTGCCTGTCAAGCCGTTGGGCGCGGGCGTCTTCTCACGGAAGCGGTTATCGTTGGTCGAAGGGTCGTAGCCTTCGCTCAGTTCAGGGTAAACCAAGGCCCAGTCGTGGTCAGCCTGGTGGGGCTGAAAAGCACTCAGGAAGAAAATAACTGCTTCGGTACCAAGGCCGACCATCAGCATAGTGTCAGCACCTTTCCAATGAAGGATTTTGAAGAGTGCGCCGATGATAACTACTGCTGCACCAATGCCATACACCTTTGGCATTACGTCGTCGTAGAGGAAGTTTTTCTTAACAGCCATTTTGAGTAGAAAGCTTTAGCAGCTCAGTTTTAGAGAAAGAGAAAAAGGATGAATTGGACTACAAAATAATATTAGTTCAGGCGACGGTTGGTACCCATGCCAATCTGAATCATGGAGCAGCGGAAACCGATGTAAGAGCGGGCCGAATCTTGGTATTCAAAGTTGCGGGTACCAGTTTCGAGGAAGTACTGGATGTCTTTCCACGAACCACCGCGCACTACTTTGCGGGGCTCGTTGTCGTCGGGGTTGGTAGGGTTCAAGTCCCACACTACAGGCACCGAAGCTTCCATGTAAGCATCATCGCACCACTCGCTCACATTGCCGGCCATGTCATACAGGCCGAAGTCGTTGGGGAAATACGAGCCTACTTCTGAAGTGTAAGCGTAGCCATCGGAAGCGTAGTCACCGCGGCCGGGCTTAAAGTTGGCTAGCATACAGCCCTTGGTATTGCGCATGTAAGGACCGCCCCAGGGAAAAGTTGCGCCTTCGCGCCCACCACGAGCAGCGTACTCCCACTCAGCCTCCGAAGGCAAGCGGAAGTTGGGGTAAGGAGCCTCACCCGTTTCTTCGCTCACTACACTTTTGAGCTTGGTACGCCAAGTGCAGAAATAGCGAGCGGCAAACCAATCGACGCCCACTACTGGGTAGTCGTCGAAGGCTGGGTGTGAATAGTAATATTCCAAGAGCGGGTCACCCATGTGGTAGGTGAAGTCGCGCACCCAAACCGTAGTGTCGGGGTATAATTCAGTTTTAATGTAATCCTCACCAAGGGCCTCCACTGAGTCCTGCATGATGGCATTCACGAACTGACGGTATTCGTTGTTCGTGATTTCGGTTTCGTCCATGTAGAAGCCGGCGATGGTCACCTGCTTGTTCATATTCACCATCGAAGCCGCGATATCCTGGTCAGTCTGGCCCATATGGAAGGTTCCACCGGGGCAGGGCACCATTCCAAAGGGTACTTCCTGCGGGTTGAAGATGGGCCGGTCGTCGGTACCAACTAGGTCGCCCTGGAAGTTTTTCGTAAAACAGCCACCCAGAAATACCCCCGATAAGGCTAATAGAGGTAATACCAGAAATTTTTTCATAATAGGAAGAAAAGAACTAATTTATAAGCCGGGGGCAATTGATTCAAATTGTGTATTTACTGGCAAATCTACGTTGCTACTAGTGGCTGCGCAATACGGCATTGGCACGTAAAGCGCCTTATTCGCTCAGCGGGCAAAAAAACTCGCTAAATGGCCCTAAAATCCTATAAATTCCTGAATTAGACCCCAACAACTTTACACTTGCACAACCTGAATGTGAGACGCCTTCTGGGTTTGTGGGTTAAAAGCTATACCGGGGGGTACGAATAGGTGGCCGGGTGAGTAACACGGCTTTGGGTAACCGGAGCGAAAGCATTATTTCGTGAGAACTGAAAGCACGGGCAGCCTGGTTGAAGGCAATGAAGTCGAAGGCATAACCAAGGCGGTAGCGATTATCGGGGCCGAAGCCGTAGCCAAGCAGGCCAGAGATAGACTCGTCGTAGCGGTAATTTAGACCAGCCCAAAACTGGTCGTTGAGTGTGGCCCGCACACCTCCCTCCACGGAATAGTTATGCTGGTTGTCGTACTTGCTTTTGGTATCGTAGCGGCCTGGTAATACGGCCTTTACCAATACCATTGGCGTAACCGTAACGCTGGAGGATGCTTCGATATTGTAGCCGGTAGTGAAGTAGGCGTGGTTCTCGCCCAAGTACTGGCTGGCTATGCCAGTGGTGCCATTGCTCTTGAAGGTATACTCGGAGCGCAGCAGATTATTTACGCTCAAGCCAGCGTAGAATTTGGGGGCCTCGTACCAGATACCCGCCCCGGCATCAAACTTCTGGTCCGACGAGTTGGCGGGGATATTGACGTCGGTGGGGTCAATGGCCCGGTACGTACCCTTGCCGATGTAGGTGTAAATACCTTGAATGCCAATGCCCAGCTTGCCACTACCCAGCTTGATGTGCTGCGAGTAGGAAAGCGCCGCATTAGTCATCTTCGTTACCCCGGCTTGGTCGTAATAGACCACTAACCCCACCCCACCACCGAGGGGCAGCACCGGAATGGAAGCCGACACCATGCCGGTGCGCGGCGAGCCGTTATCGTCGCCCAGCGAGTTGTTCAGGTTGAGGTATTGGTAGCGGCCAATAATGTTTACCTCCGTTTGCCCCTTAATGCCTGCGTAGGCTGGGTTCAGGTACATGCCATTGAGGCCGTAGTGCGTGAACTGCGGCTGCTGCTGCGCAAGGGTGGGAACAGCGGCCGATACCAGCAGCGCGGCAAGTACAATTCCTTTCATGGGAGAGACGAAGAAAGGGGACGAAAGATAAGGTTGGAGGGCAGCAGGCAGCACGAGCAGCCTACGTTCAAATGTAACTACGAATACGGGCGTACCCACTACCCACCACCAAAAAGAAACGACCGTCTAAATCGTTCACTCACCCGTTGTCAATTACCGCTCTCGTGCTAGCTCGCCGACTTGTCTTTGCCCACTGCTAAGCCCGTTTTGGCGGCGTGTTGCCGGATGTAGGCTTCAATGGCACCCGTCATCGACGGCGCATTGGGCATGGGGGCCTCAATGTCGAGAATGAGGTTGGCATCGCGAACGGCCTTGGCAGTGGTGGGGCCGAAAGCGGCGATGCGCGTACCGCCCTGCGTAAAAGCGGGGAAGTTGACGAACAGCGAGCTGATGCCGGAGGGGCTGAAGAAAGCCAGGCAGTCGTACTTAACTTCCGCCAAATCAGAGAGGTCGCTGGCTACCGTGCGGTAAATAACAGCCTCCGTAAACTTGAGGTTGTTGGCGCGCATGAACTCCGGCAGGTCGTCTTTGCGGATATCGGAGCAGGGGTAGAGAAACTTTTCGCCCTTGTGCTTTTTGATAACCTCAAACAGGTCGGTGGCCGTACGCAGGCCCACGAAGAGCTTGCGCTTACGCAGCACAATGTACTTCTGCAAGTAATTGGCCGTTTGCTCGGAGATGCAGAAATACTTCATTTCGGCGGGCATCTCAATCTTGGCCTCCTGGCAGATGCGGAAGAAGTGGTCGACCGCATTACGGCTGGTGAAGATGACTGCCGTGTACTCCAGGATATTGATTTTATCCTTGCGGAATTCCTTGTAGGGGACCCCTTGCACGTCAATGAATTCCCGAAAATCTACGCGAATACCATATTTCTCAGCCAGCAAGAAGTAGGGCGAAACGTCGGTGGTAGGCGTGGGCTGGGTAACCAGAATGCTGCGAATGGGCTGGGCGTGCCGGTCCAGACCCGGCTGTGCTGCGCTCTCGGCCATAGAAGAAGTAAGGGTAACGCTAGAACTATAAAGAGAAAACTGAGCCTCGCCCGAAGGCAGCGGCACTGCCTAAGCAGGGTACGTAAACACGATGAGTTTCAATAATACTGCCAAGGGCAGTACTTCAGTAGCACAAAGGTACGCGAACAAATGAAGATTAAGGAGCGAGGCCCGTTGATGCAAGGTTCGGGCCACGCGAAGTACTGTGGCAGTGAGCAATAGCAGCACGCAGCCATTGGCCAGGCTAACAACGCCCGGCCAGTGGGCGTTCAGTCCGAGATAGAGCAAAAGCACCACGGGTAACAGTAAGCCCAGCAGCAGGGTGGTGCGCAAAAACTCGCGGTAGTGCAGGTTTACCAGCAGACGCAGATCGAAGATGTAGCTGAGCAGCTCTACCAGCAAATACTTACTGATTATAAAACTGATAATAAGCCCCGTATATAACAGCACACGGGCTATAATGGCCGACTCAGGTACGTTGAGCACGCGCTGCAACAGCGGCAAGTTGCTAAAATCGGTGTGCAAGGCTGTGAGCAGTAGGCCCAGCGATAGGGAAAACAAAAGCACCAGCGCCGTATTGAGCCACGTGAAGGCTGGGCGCGTGAGAAAGCTTTGCGGGTCGGCCGAGCTGCCAAATAGCTCATTTACTTGCAGAATACGCGCCAGGCCCACCGGGTAAGCGCTGCGCACCACGCCGTAGAGCAAGCCCAGCAGCAATAGCAATAGCAATAGTACGTTGGAACCCTGCACCGGCGGCAGGCGCAGCAACGGCAGCGCACTGGCGGTGGTAGTGGCCGAGGTGGTAGTGGCCACGGCTGGGAGCAGTGCCGCTGCCGTGGAGGCACTGAATGACCCAAGCGCCGGGTAGCCCTCGGGCTGCCACACGGCGAGCAGATGCGGCCGGCCCACCTGCGCGGCGGGGGCCGTGCGGGCTAGGTCAATGGTATACCGCCCGGCCGCGGGGGCCGTGAATACCAACTGGTTATCCAAAAAAAGACTTAGGCCGGGGGCGGCGGCAAACGACAGGCGAAAGGGCTGCTTTGGCAATAGCCGCACCCACTGGTAGTAGGCGTGGGCTGGGGCGTGGTAGCCCGGCAGGTAGAGAATGAGGCGGTTACCGGCCGCATCGTGCAGCAGCCAATTATCGGCCGATAAGCCGGTGGCAGCAGCGGGCGGCAGCGGCTGGTACTCGGCGGCAGCCACTGGCAGCAAAAGCCCTGCGGCCAGCAGCCAGGCCAGCACCAGGCTCAGGCAGTAGCGGTAAGGAAGCAGGCGGGCCGCAGTCACTCGCACTAAGTTGCTAATCAGGACGATGCCACTTGGCGGCGGGCGGCGCGGCTTTGGTACACGCCCAGAAACACGCTGAGCAGCACCGAAAACAGCACCAGCACGCCAATCAGCGGCAGGTCGCCCAGGAAATAAAAGTTGATGACGAACAGCACGACCACAATGTTGAGCAGGCCCAGCAACAGCACCGTGCTGATTTGGGAAAAGCCCATGGCCATGATGCGGTGATGCACGTGGTTTTTGTCGGGCGAGAAGGGCGAGCGGCCCGCCGCCATGCGCAGAATAAACACGCGCAGCGTGTCGAAGAGTGGCACGAACAGCACGCCGAGCGTAACGGCCGGCGCGGCATTGCCAAACGGCTGCCCCGTGCGGCTACCCAGCTCAATAAACTCGATGGCTAGGATGGACACGATAAAGCCGCACACCAGCGACCCAGTATCGCCCATGAAAATACTGGCTTTGTGGAAGTTATAGCGCAAAAAGCCCAGTAGGCCGCCCATCAGGCAGATGGCCACGAACGCGTAGTTGCTGAACTGCGGGCCGCCATAGCGGTAGAAATAATACCCAAACGTGCCGCTGAGAATGAGCACGATAGTACCCGCCAGCCCGTCGAGGCCGTCGATGAGGTTGATGGCGTTGGTGATACCCACAATTACAACAAAGGTGAAGGCATAGCTAACGCCCACGGGCAGCGTGTAGATGCCCAGGATACCCTGGAAGCTGGTCACGCGCACATCGGCCATTATCATTACGATGCCGGTGGCCAGCAGCTGGCCCACAAATTTTTTGGCCACCGAGATGGTCACCAAGTCATCACGCAAGCCTACGAAGAAGAGGATAATGCAACCGGCCAGTAGCTCCTTCACCCCATTTTCAAGGGGGGCAAAAATGGTGAGGGCCGACATGAAGCCCGCAAACACTGCCACCCCACCCAGGCGAGGCGTCAGCGACTGGTGCACGGTGCGCCCATTGGGGGTATCGAGCAGGTTTTTGAGGTGCGCGATATGCACAATGGACGGCACCGCAAACATGGCCACCAGCAGGGCCCACATGCCCGCCAAGCCCAGGTAGATGCTAAAGTGATTCCCGATAACAGGAGTTGTTATTTGTAATAAGCTCGTCATTATCAGTTAGTTACTAGTATGTTTCGTAGATAATAAAGGTCGTGCGCCAGCAGGCCGGGGCTATGTCATGGCACCACGCTAGCCGTGCAGCACGCCGGGCCGCCCATCCAGCAAGTTGAGCGGACTGAGATTGTCCGGCACAATAGAATCGGGCACGAAGAGGAATTTCTTATCAAAAATCCGGCCCTCTTGGTAGTAGCTCACCCAGTACTGATTGGTGAGGTGAAACACAGCGGGGTCAATGAGCTCAACGGCAGTAGCCGAGTGGGGCGCTATTGTCTCAAAATGATAGCGCAACGTGGAAGTGCGCACGGTTTCGCCGGTAGGCTGGGTGCCGTAGCCATCGGCCGCAATGAGCACGGTATCGAGGGCTACGTCGTTGTTATTCAGCAAGTAAACCGTCCACACAGCTACGCCATTCGGGTCAGAGGCAGCCGCTTCGTCGGGCACAATGGCAATTGATACGCCTTCTACGGGGTCAAAGGAAATATCCTGCTTCATGGGGTGGGTACGGGGGTAGAACGGGGTAAAGACAACTTACTGCGTCAGGTACGCATCAAACTGCGCCAACAGATTGCCAAGCAGGCGCTCCTGCACTTCGGCCACGGGCACGGCGTGGCCCAGCTCGGCTTGCAGCGAGGTCACGGCCTTGTCGGTGATGCCGCAGGGCACAATGTAGCCAAAGTAGCTGAGGTCGGTATTCACGTTGAGGGCCAGGCCGTGCAGGGTAACCCAGCGGCTGCACCGCACGCCTAACGCGCAGATTTTGCGGGGGTTAGCAGCACCTTCTTCCCAATCGAGCCACACGCCGGTGAGGCCCGCGATGCGGCCCGCCTGCAGGCCGTAGGTGGCCAGCGTTTGGATAACGGCTTCTTCCAGCGCCCGCAGGTACCAGTGGATGTCGGGCCGGAAATTTTCGAGGTCGAGCACCGGGTAGGCCACCAGCTGGCCGGGGCCGTGGAAGGTGATGTCGCCGCCGCGGTTGATGCGGTGAAACGTGGCCCCGTGCGCCGTCAGGGCTGCTTCGTCGAGCAGCAGGTGCTCGGGCTTGCCGCTTTTGCCCAGCGTGTAGGTGGGCGGGTGCTGGCAAAAAAGCAGGTGGTTGGGCGTGGGCTGCGGAGCCGCGCCGGTAGCTTCGGCCTGCCGGTTGCTAGCCTTGACGGCCACCGTATTGGCCAGCAACTGCTCCTGCAATTCCCAGGTGGGCACGTAAGGCACCAAGCCCAGGCGCTGCACCCGTATGCTCCGCTGGCCAGCCGCAACCGGCGCGGCCAGCGAATCGGCCCCCAGGGGCGAGGCGGGGGAGGCGGCCGGAGCCACGCAGGCCGAAAAGATATCCATGGGAAGAAGCAGAAAAAATAGAAGCCGGTAAGGCAAAGTTACTTCGCACCCGGTGGTTTAGCTTGCGCCAGCGGCCCGCCAACTTGGCACTGGGGCCAACCCGGGCAGCTAATTTATTTTCACAACCAACACTAAATCATTTATTTATGCCAACTGATGCCCACGCTCTCGGCCAGGCTGGTGAAGCGGCGGCGGCCAACTTTTACCAGCGGGCGGGCTACGAGCTAGTGGCTCAGGGCTACCGCCACGGCCGGGCCGAAGTAGACCTGATAGTGCGCCAGGGCGCGGCCCTGCTGGTATTTGTGGAGGTCAAAACGCGTTCGGGCGCGCAGTATGGCCCGCCCGAAACCTTCGTCTCGGCCCGCAAAAAGGAGCTGTTTCGCCTTGCCGCCACCCACTTGCAGGAGGAGCTGGACTGGCGCGGCGACATTCGGTTCGACATCCTGGCCATCACCCAACTCAGCCAGGGCTTTCGCATTGAGGCGTTTGAAGATGCCTTTTACTAGCCTACGCTAGGGGGTGGTGGCCCCGGCAGCGGGGGCGCTGCCGGCCGGCGTGGGCGACACGGCGGGCGGCGTGGCAGCGGGCGTATGGTAGCCGGGGCGGCGCGGCTGCACCTTGCGCACAGGCGGCCGGGGCGCGGGCACGCCGTGGCTGCCGGGGCGGCGGGCATCCTTCACGGGCGTGGCATCGGGGTCGGCATCGCCGCGCTTGTCAAGGTTTTTCTCCTTGTCGTAGATGACCGAGCCGCCATGGCTGTACTCGCGTACCAGTTCAGGCTCCTCTACTTCGGGCTCGTAGCCGCTCTCACCGTAGGCGTACACGTAGTGTGGGTATTTTTTGTAGTCGCCGTAGTTCACCCACTCCCCTACCCGGTGGCCGTTCTCGAATTTGCCGGTCCACTCGCGGCGGCCATCGTTGCGGTATTTTACATAATCGCCTTCTAGCTTGCCATTTACGTAGGGAACTACCTCGCGCAGCATGGTATTGCCGGCATCGTAATAGCTGATGTTGGCGTCGCGCGGGAAGCCCATCTCGTAGTGAATCTTGGTGAGCAGCGTGCCCTTGGCGTCAAACTTCTCCCAGCGTAGGTGGCGGGTGCCGAAGGCGAAGTAGCCACTTTCGAGTACCTTATTATTCTGCATCTTTTTGTAGGGGCCGTGTAGCACTTTGTCGGTGCTGGGGTCGAGCTCGCCGGTAGCTTTGTAAAGCTTGTGCTTTTTGGGGCTGAAGTAAAAAGCCGCCGGGGCCATGGGGTCGGGCTGCTTGAAGTTCTTGAGGTAGTAGAACACCTCCACTATCTGGTTGCGCCCTTTGCCGCCCGACTTGATGAAGCCCTTCTTGGTGCGCTCACCCAGAAACAGCTTCTTCTTGATGGGCTTTTTGCGCTGGGCAGCTTTTTCCAAGTCTTTGGCCGCCTTTTCTTCTTCCTTGGTTACAACGGCTTTGCGACCGGCAATGCTGAGCTTGGGCGCACCCTTGCGCTCGGTGGTGGTGAGGGTATCGCCGGGGGCCACGAGGGCCGTCACGGCCCCATCGCCGGGCCGCGAATTGAACGACACCGTTTTGCGGGTGCAGGCCACGGCCAGCAGCGCCAGCAGGCTCATCCCCCAAAAGCGAAAGCGTAGCAAAGACATGTTCGGGTTTAGTAAACGTTAATTATCTGGCAGCCAAACGTACAGGTGATTAGTTTTGGTGCCCTAGCTGGGTTCAGTGAACAGTTATCAGTGAGCCGTAAGCAGGACGTCCCCATTCTTCACTGATAACTGTTCACTGCTCACTGATAACTGAAAACGTATCGCCAGCCACCAGCAGGCTCATGCTAAAGCCCTTGCCGCTAATGGGTTGCCCCGTGGGCCGGCCGGCGTAGTTGCTGGCCGTTACGTGGCGGCCATCCGCCAGCACCACCACTTCGTCGCCAAATACCTCGGGCAACTGGCCGGGCCGGAAGATGACGCCCGTTTCCTCGCTCAGGCCCAGGCCTAGTAGGGCTGGGTGGGCCAGCAGGGCGTGTAGCAGGCGCGGGTAGCGGGCCCGCTCGGCAAAGTGCTGGTCAATCAGTAAGTTAGGTAAAATACCCAGGGCTGGAATCACCTCGATGCCGCCAGCCAGCAGGCTGCGCCAGCCGCGGCCGGCTACCAGCATTTGGCCGCCCAGAGCCGAAGCTCCGGCGCTGGTACCGGCCAGCACAAAGCCCGCCTCGTGCTGGCAGCGCTGGTGCAGCATTCGCAAAAACTCGGTGCCCAGCAGCAACTCGGTGAGGCGCTCCTGGTCGCCGCCGGTCAAAAACACGAGGCTGGCCCCGCGCAGGCGGCCCAGGGTGGTGGGCGCGTCGGCGGGGTGGTTTTCGTCTATCTGGAGGTGGCCCACGTTGGGGCAGCCCAGCTTGGCCAGCACCCGGGCGTAGGCGGCGTAGGTGCGGGCCGGGTCGTGGGTGGTGGCGGCGGTTAAAATCTCCACGGGGGCCGTGCGGGCGGGCAGCAGCCCAGCCAGCAGGGCTAGGGTGGGGTCGTCGTAGCCACCGCCCAATACTACAATGGTAGCCTGGGGCGAAGCGGCGGCAACGGGCGAAGAGGTGGCGGAAGTCAAATGGACGGGCAAAAGCGGATACAAGAGCGAAGTACGCCAAAAATGCCGACCGGGCTGCCGCCCCGGTGCTGATTGGGGCCGGTTCGGGCGTAATTTTGCCCCACTACCACTTATTGCCTAGCGAAACACTTCGTCTGTTTTAAAAATCTTCATCCGATTTTTTACCTTGCCTATGACTGCGCCCGAAACCGTGGACCACATCGCGACATTGATTCAGGAGGGCGAGTTTTTCAAGCTGAAAAAGCTGCTGCGCGATTTCCAGCCCAGCGAGCTAGTGACGCTCATTGAAAACGAGGACGAGCGCGAGCAGCTTATCATCTTCCGGATGCTGCCGCTGGAGCTGGCCACCGAAGTGTTTGAGTACCTCGACCTGGAGGTGCAGCGCCACTTTCTCGAAAACCTGGCCCAGGACAAGATGACCGACATTCTCAACGAGATGTCGCCCGATGACCGCACGGCCCTGCTCGAGTTTTTGCCCGCCAACTTCGTGGCCGAGCTGGTGCAAAACCTCTCCGAGCCCGAGCGACGCGTGACGTTGCAACTGCTGGGCTACCCCGAGTATTCGGTGGGCCGCCTCATGACGCCCGACTACATCGCCATTCGCGAGAACTGGACGGTGCAGCAGGTGCTCGACTTCGTGCGCCAGCACGGCGGGCAGTCCGAAACCCTGAACATGCTCTACGTGACCGATGCCCAGGGCAAGCTCATTGATGACATTCGGATTCGGGAGGTGTTGCTGGCCGCGCCCACCACGCGGGTCCGTGATATTATGGACCACCGCTTTGTGCAGCTCACGGCGGCGCAGGACCAGGAGGAAGCCATCGACATTTTCCGGCGCAACGACCGCGTGGCCCTGCCCGTGGTGAGCCCCGACCTAGGCATCCTGCTCGGCATCGTAACGCTTGATGACATCCTGAGCATCCGGGAGGAGGAAGACACCGAGGACATCCAGAAATTTGGGGGCTCGGAGGCGCTTGACGAGCCCTACCTCACCATTCCGCTGCTACAGCTGGTGCAAAAGCGCGCCGGCTGGCTGGTGGTGCTGTTTTTGGGTGAGCTGCTGACGGCCTCGGCCATGCAGTTTTTTGAGGGCGAGCTGCAAAAGGCCATCGTGCTGGTGCAGTTCATTCCGCTTATCATCAGCTCGGGCGGCAACTCGGGCTCGCAGGCTACCTCACTCATTATCAGGGCAATGGCGCTGGGCGAGTTTACGCTGGGCGAGTGGTGGCGGGTACTGCGCCGCGAGCTGGCGGGCGGCCTCATGCTGGGCATTATCCTAGGTATTGTGGGCTTTGGGCGCATCGCCATCTGGCAAAGCATCACGCCCATTTATGGGCCGCATTGGCTGATGGTGGCCCTCACAGTGGGCGTGGCGCTGGTGGGCATTGTGCTGTGGGGTAGCATTGCGGGCTCTATGCTACCGCTCATATTGCGCCGGCTGGGGCTCGACCCCGCCACCTCCTCGGCTCCCTTCGTAGCCACGCTCGTGGACGTGACGGGCCTGATTATCTACTTCACCGTGGCCCTGGTGATGCTGCGCGGCACACTGTTGTAAAAATGCCGCCAAGTAAGCAGGTATAAATACGTGTTCTCAAAACCACGTACTTCTACCCTAGTATTGCTACTAACCAAGCCGTCCCTTTGTGGCTATTACAACGGCTTCAGCATTGGTAGAAGACCCTTCCAAAAAGCCCCCACGTTAGGTACATGGGGGCTTTTTGGCTGCGGCCGAGCGGCCTGGCAGCTACTGCAATATATTGCCTTATAGCATTTTGCAAGTCAAAGGCTCCGCTGCTATTTCTCGTAGGCAACACGTTTCCCTCACTTTTTTTACCAACCCCATGGCCCCCCAGCCTCCTGTTCACATTCTCGACCAGCACCAGTTCGACAAATACGCAGCCGCGTGGAGCCGGCACGTAAGCCACCACCAAGATTTGACGGCCGTGTTTCAGCAGCCCGATGGCAGCCCGATGCAAGCCGTCCGGCTTTCCTTCCCTATCGTGGAGTACCTGCTGTCTACCGTAGGGGCACAACAGATTAAGGCCCAGTTTCTACTGAAAGAGGAGGAAAAATCGGGGGAGAAGCTCTTCGTGCTGGCGCTCTACGCTACTGATGCCCTGGGCGGCCGGGTATCGGCCTACTACCTGGCTGAGTACATGCCGCCGGTAACTACGCCTACCAGCAACGCTGTACAGCTAGGTGCAACTGAGCATCTCGGAGCCGACGACCAGGTAAGCAGCTTGGGTGACCAGATTCCGAACGAACTGGTGCACACCTGGCTCAACAACTGGAAGCAGGCATCGCTGAAAACTGCCCATATGTTTGGCAGCAACTACGGGCCGCTAACGGGCTACACCTTCGACATGGGTGACTTCCTGGACTCTTTCTTTTATGCTAACAAATTTAAAGAGAAGGAGTTACTGATACTTTTTGGTTTGCACCAGCACTACCCCGCTTTCCCGAACTGCTACACCCTGAAGCAAACGTTCGGCCTGGTTTTGCGCATTCGCCAAATAACTGATGCCGCGCCAAAAACGGAGGCTGACTTCGCTGCCGACCGCGAGGCTTTTGTAAAAACTATCAGTGCAACCAATTCCTACGCCGAGCTTACCAAGGCAGCGCTAATACAGGCCACCGGCGAAGATGCTGGGCAGCCATTCTACGACTTCTCCAGGCCTAGCCCACCCAACTAAGGGCTGGCAGCTACTAGCCCTTTATTCTGCCCATTACTATTGGTCTACCTACTACTAACTTGATAGCCACTACTCTTCAATCACTTTTTTTCGGTAGAGGCGTAGCTGCGCTGGCTCAGTTTGTACTAGGCGTAGCCTTTATAGGGGGCTTAATAAGGTACCGGCGCTTGCCAGTCAAGCTACGCTACTTAACGGGGCTGCTCGGCGTAGAGGTCGCTACTGAGATTGCGGTTGAACTTCTGCTTCATTACCACCGACCAAACTTATTCATTATCCCCATTTTTGTAGCTGGCGAAATCTGGCTGTTGGCGTTAGTGTATGACAAAGCCCTGAGTTGGGCCGCTTTTTCGCGAGTGCGGCCCTGGCTGGCTGGTGGTTTCGTAGCGTACTGTGCTTTCGACAGCCTGCTGGCTCCCGAAGTAGCTCACTTCAAGCCAGCGCTGCTCGTGCTGGAAAGCATCCTGGTGTTGGGATTGGTTACGCTGTATTTTCGTAAGCTCCTCAACGAGTTACGCGTAGCTAATCTTAACCAGGAGCCTATGTTTTGGGTGTCAATAGGCCTGGTTATCAAGCACCTCGGCAGCCTACAGATTTTCTTGTTTAGTAATTTCTCACTCAGCCATTATTCCAATCAGCTGAATGTGGATATCTGGGAAATTCACGCGCTCCTTTTGGTCGTATTATATAGCTGCTACCTTGTAGCCTTATGGATTCGCCCCCAGAAATAGCCTTCGGCCAGCTTTTGGTCGGCGGCATCAGCTTCATGCTGTTGTCGGCGGTGGCGCTGGTGCTGTTTATTGTGGTGTACCAGAAGCGGCTGCTGCAACAGCAGCTGCGCCTGCGCGCCGCCGAGGCCGACTACCAGCAGCAGCTGCTAGCCACCGTTATTGAGGCTCAAGAGCATGAGCGCGAGCGCATTGGGCGCGATTTGCACGATGGCATCGGCTCCACGCTGGCCACGGCTAAGCTGCTAGTGGGCCGCCTCGACAACAGCCTGGCCGCCGAAGAAATGGAGAGCCTCACGGCCATGGTAAAGGAGATTTTAGGCAACGCCGTGCATGACGTGCGCGGCCTCTCACACAGCCTTTATCCCGCCGTGCTCGACCGCTTTGGCCTGGCCGATGCCCTGCACCACCTGGCCGATGTGTGCAACGAGACCAGCACCCTCGACGTGGTGGTGGCCATCGATTACCCCAAGCCGCTGGCGCTGGCCCAGGAGCTGGCGCTCTACCGCATTTGCCAGGAGCTGATTCACAACGCCCAAAAGCATGCCCAGGGGGCCACCGTGCTGCACGTGGCACTGCATCAGGCCGGCTCCCGCCTCACCCTCACGGTGGAAGACAACGGTTGCGGCTTCGACCTGGCCGCCCGCGAAAGTGGGCAGTCCGTGACGAGTGGGGCGGGCCTGCGCAGCATCGAGGTGCGCGTGCGCATGCTGCGGGCGCACCTCAGCCAGCAGTCGGCCCCCGGCCAGGGCACCCGCACGCTTATTGAGCTTGACAACTCCGTTTCTTAATCTCCCGCTTCTTTCCCGCCCGCTAGCTATGCCAACGCCTACCACGCCCATCTACATTGCCTTGCTCGATGACCACCAGCTGTTTCGGCAGGGCATGCGCTACATTTTGCAGGCCCTGCCCTACGTGGAGGCCGTGACCGAAGCCGCCGAGCTACCCGAGTTGCTAGCCACCTGCCGCCAGCGCCTACCCGATGTGCTGCTGCTCGACCTGCAAATGCCCAACATCGACGGCCCCGAGGCGGCCCGCCTGCTGCTGCACGAGTTTCCCGACCTGAAAATTATCGTGTTGTCAATGTTCTCGGCCGATAAGTACATCAGCCAGATGATGAAGGTTGGCGTGCGCAGTTACCTACCTAAGGACGTGGACCAAGAGCAGTTGCGCCACACTATTGAGGAGGTAGTGACCACGGGCTACCACTTCACGCCGCGCATCTCGCGGGCGCTGGTGCGGGGCGTGCAGCACCCCGAGCGCACCCCCACCACCCGCCAGCCCGACCTGGTGCAGCTCACCACCCGCGAGCACGAGGTACTGCGCCTCATTTGCCAGGGCCGCACGGCCGCCGACATTGCCGAGCAGCTCTTCATCAGCCGCCGCACCGTGGAGGGCCACCGCCAAAAGCTGCTCGAAAAAACCAGCGCCCCCAACTCGGCCGGCCTGGTCGTGTACGCCGCCCGGCACGGGCTGATTGATTAGCGCAGCTACCCCCGTATAAATACCTGTTTTTCAAAAAGGGAGTTTTTACGCTCAACTCCTCACCCCTAAACATAGTCCTTTGTATCGGAAACTACGCTTTCGCCAGCGCAGCAACCGCCACCCTTTCTGACTATGAGACAACCCTGCTAGCCGCTCTGCCCGCTTCTATCCTACTCGCTCTGCCTGCCTCGTTACTCACCAAGGCCCACCCTACAAGGGCGGGCCTTTCTGCTTTTGGGGCTTTGCCGGGCAGTGGGCCGGGCGCAGTGGGCCGGCCAGCCGCTACTCGGGCCGCCGCCGGTTGGCCTTTTTCTCGCTTTGTATCTTCTTGCCTTCCAGTCGCTTGCGTACTGCGCCGGCGCCGGGGCGGGTGGCCCGGCGGGGCTTGGGGCGGCGTAGACTTTTTTGCAGCAGCTCGTAGAAGCGGGCCAGCGCGATTTCCTTATTGCGCAGTTGGCTGCGGTCGTCCTGGGCAATTACTTGCAGGTAGCCTTCGGCAGTGAGCTGCCCCACCAGCTTTTCCAGAATGAGCTGCTTTTGCAGCGCCGTGAGCACCCCCGACTCCTGCAAGTGCCAGCGCAGTTCCACGCGGCTTTCCACCTTGTTCACGTTCTGCCCACCCGGCCCACTGGCCCGGCTGGTCTGGAACGTGATTTCAGATAAAAAAGCGGCGGCGGGCGGCAGCATGAATTTCAGTTATCAGTGAACAATCATCAGTGAACAGACAGTAATGTGGTTTACAAGCAATTGCTCACTGCTCATTCCTAACTGCTCATTGTTTTTCCAGCAGCATGGCCCCGTAGGAGTAACCGCCACCGAATACCGTGATAATCAAGTTATCACCCTGCTTGATGTTAGGCCAGATTTCGGCTAAGCCGATGGCCGCACCTGCACAACCCGTATTGCCGAGGCGCTCGATGTTGTTCACGGCGCGGGCGGGGTCGAGGCCCAGTTGCTTCACCACGTTGGCCGAGATGCGCAGGTTGGCCTGGTGCGGAATCAAGTAGCTTAACTCATTTATTGTAAGCTTATTAGCATCCAACAGTTGTTGCGTAATGCGCGCCATGTAGGTACAGGCTTGCTGAAACACGTCGCGCCCAAACGGCATCACAATGCCCTTATCCACGGGCTTGAGGGTCACCGCTTCGTCGGCCTTGCCCATGGGCGCGGCCCCGCCCGTGAGCACCTGCACCACGCGCAAGTCGGTAGGGGCCAAGCGCTCCTTGGTAAAGAGCAGCGCCGCCGCGCCATCGCCCCACAGGTGGCCGGCCATGGTATCCTCTTCGTTGTTGTAGGCCGTGTTGTGCTCGGTTACTACCACCAGCGCGCGGCTGGCCTTACCCATGGCAAAGTAGCCTTCCACAATCTCAACCGCGTTGAGCAGCGACGAGCAGGCCGACGAAATACTCACCACCGGTATCTCATTGATATTCAGTTCACGCTGCACGGCATGGGCGGCAGTATAGATGGTATCGTGCGGCGTGTAAGTGCCCACCACAATGAGGTTGATGCTGGCTGGGTCAAACTCCGGTAGCCCCGCCACCAAGGCGTGGGTGGCCGCAATGGCCATCGTGTTCGCATTTTCGCCCGGCCCGGCCTTGCGGCGCTCCCGAATGCCGGTGCGCTCAATTATCCAGTCGGAGGCCAACCCGTTGAGACGGGTAAAATGTTCGTTGGTAACAACGGCCGCCGGTAGGTAGGAGGCCACGTAATGCAAGTACACGCGGTAAGCAGTGGGTGAAAAAATATCAATACAAAGGTCCGGCTAACAAACGTTAGGCCCCGAGAAAAAGCTGCAAAAGCCGGAATCTTATACGTAACCACCGCGTAGCTGCCCAGCGTAGGGCACTAGCCACCGATAGGCCGGCGTTGGCACCGTAGTTGCCTGCGCCACGCCAGCTTTGCTTTGTTACCAGTTATGACGCACCCACACTTTATCCGCCTCAGCGGGTTGCTGGCCCTGTTTTTGGCCCTCGGCCACGGGGCCAGCGCCCAGAAATACAATACTGCGCTGGGCGCACGCCTGGGGGGCGGCAACTACGGCATCACGCTGCAACAGCGGGTGGCTTCGCGAGTCACCATTGAAGGCATTGCCGGGCTGGGTGAGCGCGAGTACAGCGGCACGGTGCTGGGTGAGTATCACTTTGGTATTCTGGGGCCTAGCCTCAACTACTACTTCGGCGCGGGCGGCCACGTGGGGCACAACAAGGATACGGGCGGCTTTAGCGGCCTCGACGGGATAGTGGGGGTCGAGTACAAGGTGGCGTTTTTACCCGTGGCCCTCAGCTTCGATTTTAAGCCCACCATCGAGTTCAGTGGCGACGACTATGCCCGGTTTCCCACAGCCTTTTCCATTCGCTACGTCTTCATCAAGCGCAAAACCAGGTTTATTGATACCATTCGGGGCCGGTAGCGGCGAGCGCTGACAAAACAAAAAGGGCCTCTAGCGCAGTGCTAGAGGCCCTTTTTGTGGTGGCGACAGTTGGAATCGAACCAACGACACCAGCATTTTCAGTGCTGTGCTCTACCAACTGAGCTATGTCGCCGTTTTGCCCCAGGTAGCTTTTTAGCTGCTTGGGAGTGCAAAGGTACTAAAAATGCGTTACGACGCAAGAAATGCTGTGAAAAAAATTCTTTCAGCGAGTAAAAAGCTGAAGCCGGAGGCAGAAAGTAGTCGTCATGCCTACTAAATTGCAGCCCCATCCCACCCCGCCGCTTACCTTTACCGTCTATGCTGCAACCCATCCTTTTCGCGCTGCTGCTGCTGGCAGCCTTCGGCCTGTTTGCCTGGCAGGTTCAGAAAATCAGGGCCAATATTTTCGTGGGCCGCGCCCGCGACATGAGCGGCCACGCCGCCGAGCGCTTCAACAAAACGCTGCTCGTGGCCTTCGGGCAGCAGAAGATGTTTAAGCGCCTCACCCCCGCGTTTTTGCACCTCATTGTGTACGTGGGTTTTATCGTCATCAACGTGGAGGTTATCGAAATCATCATCGATGGCTTGTTCGGTACGCACCGCTTTTTGAGCTTCCTGGGGCCGGTGTACAGTGCCCTCATGGCGACCAATGAAGTGCTGGCGGCGCTGGTGCTTATTGCGGTGGCGGCCTTTTGGTGGCGGCGCAACCACAACCCGCCCGTGCGGCGCTTCACCGGCCCCGAGCTGCGCATGTGGCCCAAGCTCGACGCCAACATCATTCTCTACATCGAGGTGGCCCTGATGCTGGCGCTGTTCTTTATGAACTCGGCCGACATCCGGCTGCATCAGATGGAAGGCAAGGAGTTGCCGGGCGCTTTCCCGGTCAGCCACTTCCTGGCTAATCTGCTGCCTACCTCTAGCGTGGCGACGCTAGAAGTGCTGGAGCGTGCTGCCTGGTGGATTCACATTACGGGTATCTTATTGTTTCTTAACTACTTACCCAGCTCCAAGCACTTCCACATCATCACGGCTTTTCCGAATGTGTGGTACTCGCGCCTGGTGCCGCAGGGGCAGTTTTCCAACGTCGAGAGCATCACCCACGAGGTGAAGGCCATGATGGACCCCAGCTACGAGGTGCCCGCGCCCGCTACCAACCCCGATGGCTCGGCCGTGGCGCCCATGTCCTTCGGGGCGAAGGACGTGGAGGACCTGCCCTGGACGGCCCTCATGAACTCGTACGCGTGTACCGAGTGCGGCCGTTGCACCTCGGTGTGCCCCGCCAACCTTACGGGCAAGCTGCTTTCGCCGCGCAAAATCATTATGGACACCCGCGACCGGGTGGAGGAGAAGTACAACTCGCCGCTCATCTTCCACCCCAACGTGTATGGGGAAGAGACTAAGCACGAGCCCGTTACCGACCTCATGGAAGCCACGCTGCTGCGCGGCAAGGTGACGCCTGAGGAGCTCTGGGCCTGCACCACCTGCAACGCCTGCGTGGAAAGCTGCCCCGTGAACATCAACCCCCTGGAAAGCATCATCGAGATGCGCCGCTTCCTGGTGCTGGAAGAGTCGGCCGCGCCTAACTCGCTGAACGTCATGTTCTCCAACATTGAGAACAACGGCGCGCCGTGGGCCTTCTCGCCCTCCGACCGCCTCAACTGGGCTGATGAGTTGTACGCCGCCGAGAAGGCCACCACCACAGTATAGTATTGATTTATAAGCAGTAGTATTCTTTTCGTTATGACTCCTACCTCCTCTCCCACCGCCCCCACCAAGCGCCAGCTTACCGTGCCCACCGTGGCCGACCTCGCGGCGCAGGGTAAAGTGCCCGAAATCCTGTTTTGGGTGGGCTGCGCCGGGGCGTTTGACGACCGCTACAAGCGCGTGACGCGCGCCTTTGCCCGCATTCTGGAGCACGTGGGCACCGACTACGCCGTGCTGGGCCTCGAAGAAAGCTGCACCGGCGACCCCGCCAAGCGCGCCGGCAACGAGTTTCTGTTTCAGATGCAGGCCATGCAAAACATCACCACGATGAACGGCTACGGCATCAAGAAAATCGTGACGGCCTGCCCGCATTGCTTCAACACCATCAAGAACGAGTACCCGGCACTGGGCGGTGAGTACGAGGTGATTCACCACAGCACGTACCTACAACAGCTTATTAATGAGGGCAAAGTAGCCGTGAGCGGCGGCGAAAGCTTTAAGGGTCGCCGCATTACTTTCCACGACAGCTGCTACCTAGGCCGCGCCAACAACATCTACGAAGCCCCGCGCGACGTGCTGGCCGCCCTCGACGCCGACCTCGTAGAAATGAAGCGTAGCAAGGCCAACGGCCTGTGCTGCGGCGCGGGCGGTGCCCAAATGTGGAAGGAGCCCGAGCCCGGCAAAAAGGACATCAACATCGAGCGCACCGAAGAAGCCCTGGCTACCCTCAGCGGCGCAGCCGCAGCGCTCGACAACCTGCGCGGCGTCGAAACCGAGCGCGCCGCCCCCAGCGAGCACAGCCTGCAAGGCGCCATCATCGCCGTAAGCTGCCCCTTCTGCATGACCATGATGAGCGATGGCGTAAAGAATAAGGAGCAAGAGGCTAACGTCCAGGTATTTGACCTGGCCGAACTCATTGCCAGCGCCGAAGGTATTAACCGCTAATCGCAGATTTTGCAGATTGGGCAGATTTCGCTGATTCGGATGGCGCGGTTTTGGGTGGGCGTTTGGTGGCTTTCGCTTGCGAAGGTTGCCAAGCGCCCCTTTTGCGGTTTCCACTTTTAAAAGTTAGTACTTTGCGCCAGAGCTGACCCAAAATTTGCTCCGCACTAACCCGCGCCATTTGAATCAGCGAAATCTGCCCAATCTGCAAAATCTGCGATTTATGTATGTAGCCTTTGACCACCTGCCGCCGCAGGCCCGCGTGTGGATTTACCAGGCCAGCCGGCCACTTGCGGAGGAGGAATTGATGGCGCTGCTGCCGCGGATGGCCGCTTTTGCCGAGGAGTGGACGAGCCACGGGCGGCAGTTGGCGGCCTCGGCGCAGTTTCTGCACCGACAGTTTTTGGTGATTGGGCTCGATGAGGCGGTGGCCGGGGCCAGCGGCTGCTCCATTGATGCCTCGGTGCGCTTTGTACAGGAGCTGGAGCAGCGGCTGGGCTTGACGCTGCTGGAAAAATCGCGCATGGCGTTTCTGGATAACGGGGTGCTGAGCCTGTTTACCAAGCGTGAGCTGCGCGCAGCCATTGCCGCCGGGCAGGTGCAGGCCGATACGCTGTACTTCAATAACACGCTGACTACCAAAGCTGAGCTAGACGAGCAGTGGCCGGCCCCAGCAAGTCAGACCTGGCTATCCGCCTATTTTGCCAGCTAGCTGAAGGCAAGGCACGAACGGGCCCGCCCAAACGGTTGTATTATTGTTTATTAAACCAATAGACTCGCTATTCCGGCTGCATGGCTTTCCCTACCCGCTCCTCGTCCCTCAGAAAACTAGTACTACTTGGGGCAGTTGGCCCGGCCGTGGCACTGAGCGGCTGCGCCAGCTCGGGCAAGCTGAGCAAGGCTGACAAGCGCTTTATGCGCGGCGAGTACGAGGCGGCCATCCCGCTCTACAAAGCCGACGCAACCAAAGGCAAAGGTGCGGCCATTGCCAACTACCGCATTGCGGAATCATACCGGCTATCCAACCGCATCGACCAGGCCCTGCCCTACTACCAGGCCGCTGTGGATGGCAACGCCCGCACCGCCGACCTCGGTTACCGCTACGCCGAGGCGCTGCAAGCCGCCGGCAAGTTTGACGAGGCTGCTACGCGCTTCACCACCTACGCCCAAAGCGGCACCAACCGCACCCTGGCCAGCCACGCCGAAGCCGCCGCCCGCAGCGCAACCGCCAGCAAAGCGCTGGCCGGTACGGCGGCCGCCTACGACGTAGCGCCGCTCGACGCGGTAAACTCGCCCAGCTCCGACTTTTCGGCGGCCCGCATGCCCAACAGCGGCGAGTTGGTGTTTGCCTCAGGGCGCGATGGCAAGCCTTATCCCGGCAACGGCGAGCGCTTCACGGCGCTCTACGCCCAGAAATTTGACGACGCGGCGGCCATGACCGGCGGCACGCCGCGCAAGCTGGAGCCGCTGTTCAACAACGAGAAGGAGCTGCAAGCCAGCGCCACCTACACGCCCGACGGCAAGACAATGGTGTTTGCCCGCTCGAACGACGGCTCGAAGAAAGGCTACCGCAGCGTCGATTTGTGGATTTCGTACTACCGCAACGGCGCGTGGGTGGAGCCGATACTGGCGAACATCAACGACCGCACGGCCGACGACTTTTCGCCGGTTTTTGCGCCCGATGGCACTACGCTTTACTTCGCCTCGGGGCGTAAGGGCGGGCAGGGCGGCAATGACCTGTACAAGGCCACGCTGGGCGCTAATGGCCGCTTTTCGCCGGCTGAAAACCTGGGCGAAACCATCAATTCGGTGGGCAACGACAACTTCCCCGGCGTATCGCCCGATGGCACGCTGTACTTCTCGTCGGATGGCCAGCCGGGCTTCGGTAAGCTCGATATTTTTCAGGTGAAAGGCGGCAAGCCCGTGAACCTGGGGGCGGGCATGAACACGGCGGCCGACGACTTCGCGCCCTTCTTTATCGCGCCGGGCGTGGGCGTGTTTTCCTCCAACCGCGAGGGGGGCAAAGGCTCCGACGACCTGTACACATTCAAGAAAAAAGCCCGTAAGACGGTTATTTTCTACGTCGATGGCACTGTGCTAGAGCGTGATGACAAAGCCAACACCACTGTGCCGGTAGCCAGCGAAACCGTGACCATCACCAGCGGTAGCGGCCAGAAGCAGGATGTGCTTTCCGGCCCGGATGGCAAGTTCTCGGCCAAGCTCGACTCGGCTCAGACCTACGCACTCTTCGCCGACCGCAACAACGACTTCACGGCCCGCGCCAGCCTGAGCACCGTGGGCCGCTACCCCAACCAGGAAACCCTGACGCAGCCACAGACTGACATCCGGCTACCCGTAACGCTGACGCTCAATAAGATAGTAGTGAACCGCGCTATCGAGGTGAAAGACATTTTCTACGACTACGACAAGTTTAACATCCGCCCCGACGCCGCCGTGCGCCTCGATACGCTGGTGCAAACCTTGCAGGACAACCCCAAAATCAACATTGAGCTCAGCTCGCACACCGACCAGCGCGGCAAAGACGCCTACAACCTCAAGCTGAGCCAGCAGCGGGCCGAAGCCGCCGTGGCCTACATCGTGAGCAAGGGCGTTGACAAGCGCCGCATCACGGCCCGCGGCTACGGCGAAACCCGGCCCATCGTGAAAAACGCGAAGACGGAAGCTGAGTACCAGCGCAACCGCCGCACCGAGTTTAAGGTAACACGGATAGATAAGTAATTGTCAACGAGATATTTACATTAGCGCTCTGCATTTTAGCCGGCAGTCAAGAAGCCCCCGCCAAGCGGGGGCTTTTTTGTTGGCACGGCGTTTGGATTTGGATAGGAGAAGCCGGTAAAATTTCTTGCTGGCTCCTTGGTGCTCCGGTTATGAAAAGGCTTTTTACATTGGCGGTGGCCGCCCTCCTGGCAGCGGTGGCCGTAGTACCAGCGATAGCCGCGCCCCCGGCCAACCTCACCATCACGGCTGAGCGGGGCCAGCCCTTCAGCCTGGTGCTTGATGGGCGGCTACTAACCCGGCCCGTGGCTCGCCAGGTGCACGTAGGCCTGCTGGCGCCCGGCCGGCACTGGGCTGAGTTTAGCGTACCCACCGGCTACGGCCCGCCGCTGCGCTTCCGCACCAGCGTGTGGCTGCAACCCGGCCTCGAAACCGACTATGTCCTTATAATGCGCCCCTACGGCCCGCAGCTGCGGCAGGTGGGCGTGCTGCCGCTGGGTGGCCCCGGCTCCTACGGCCAGGGCGGCGCTCCCTACGGCAATGCACCAGGCGGCTACTATGGCCAGGGCCAGCAGCCAGTTCCGAACCAGGGTGGCTACGATAACGGCCCCGGCTACGACCCACGAAACGCCCCTGGCAACGGGCCGGGCGGCTACAACCAACCCACTCCCACCTACCCCGGCGGGCAGCCGGGCGGCTACAACCAGCCGGCCCCCACATACCCCGGTAACGGGCAGCCCAACGGCGGCTACAACGTGCCCGCCAACCCAACGCCGGGCTACCCCGGTGGCTATGGCAATGCACCGGGCGGGTACCCAAATCCGGGCCCTGGCAACGGTGGCGGTTACTATCCCGGCTCCAGCACAACTACCAACCTGCGGCCCCTCGACCCAGGCGAGGCCGCCGACCTAGCCCAGGACCTGCGCCAGCGGCCCACCGAGGCCGAGCGCCTGCGCACTGCCACCGAAGCCTTGGCCCAGAGCAGCTTACGTACCGAAGAGCTAACCGAACTACTCCAAACTTTCACCCACGATGAGTCGCGCATTGAGCTAGCCCGCTTTGGGTACGCTCACTTGAGCGACCCCCAGAATTTCAGCCGCGTGTATGGCGCGCTGCAATCTGAGTCCAGCGTGCGCGCCTTGCAGCAAGCGGTGGGCTTACCCCAGAACTAACCAGACTACCCCGCTCTTTCCAACCTAAAACACCCCCACGCAAAAGCCCCGGCCGCCAAGTTGGCAGCCGGGGCTTTTCATTTTTACGGTATCGTTACGTTTTAACCTACCGCAGGCGGTCGTAGCTATTGCGCACCATTTTCTCGTCGCTGCGAATGAAGCGATTAGCTAACAAATTCAGCATCAAAGCGATAGTGGGTAGGTAGAAAGCGGGTTGAAAAGCACCCTCCAGCTTGGGGTTGAGCAGCGCCTCACCTTTGTTGGAAAAGTAGAATTGCAGCCCAAACGTGGCCATGATGAAGAGCAGGTTGAGCATACCTAGCTTGAGCTGCCCCATGCGGTTGCGGAACAGAAAAATCTCACGAGCGGCCGTTACGGCCGAGGCAATGGCGCAGGACGCAATGAGGAAGATGGGGCCCAGGCCCTTGGGTTCGGGCATGCCGGTGGCGGTGAAGCCGAAGGCCGTGAGGGTTAATTCCTGGTGGGTGAGGCCGTCTACTTTGTGCCAGAGCGGCAGGGCCAGCATGCTGAGCATGGCCAATGCCAGCAGCAGCAAAAAAACGCTTTGAATTCTTTGTATCATCTTTGCGGTTGTGGAAAAGCCTCGCGCCAGTGCGCGTTGCCAGGCCAAAATTAGCCCTCAACCGGCGGACTCGCTTCGCCCCAACGATACTACTGGAATGCCCAATGTGTATATCGTGGATGCCGTGCGCACCCCGATTGGAAAATTTGGCGGCGCGCTCAGCAGCGTTCGCCCCGACGACCTGGCCGCCCTCGTACTGCGCGAGCTGTTGCGCCGCAACCCCAGCCTCGACAAAAGCGCCGTAGAAGACGTGATAATGGGCGCGGCCAACCAATCGGGCGAAGACAATCGCAACGTGGCCCGCATGGCGGGCCTGCTGGCCGGCCTCCCCGTTACGGTGCCCGGCAATACCGTCAATCGCTTGTGCGCCAGTGGCTTGCAAAGTATCATGGATGCGTTTCGGGCCATTAAGTGCGGCGAGGGCGACGTGTACCTGGCTGGCGGCGCCGAGAGCATGACCCGCGCCCCGTTTGTGATGGCGAAGTCGTCGACGGCCTTTGCCCGCGACTTTATGGCCCACGATACCACCCTGGGCTGGCGCTTTGTGAACCCCCGCCTGGCCAAAGAGCACTACCCCTATACCATGGGCGACACGGCCGAGAACGTGGCCAAAAAGTACGGCATCACCCGCGAGGAGCAGGATGCCTTCGCCTTTGAAAGCCAGCGCAAGTACCACCGCGCCGCCGAAAAAGGTCGTTTCCGCAAGGAACTGGTACCCGTATTTTTGCCCCAGCCCAAGGGCGATACGGCGCTGTTTGACACCGATGAGCAGCCCCGCATTTCGACCCTTGAAAAGCTGGCCACCCTCAAGCCAGCTTTCCAGCCCGAAGGCGGCACCGTGACGGCGGGCAACTCGGCGGGTATCAACGACGGCGCGGCCGCCGCCCTACTGGTGAGCGACGACGCTCTGGCGCGCTACAACCTCAAGCCGCTAGCCCGCATCATCTCGTCGGCCGTGGCGGGTGTTGACCCCGCCATCATGGGTATGGGCCCGGTGCCGGCCATTCACAAGGCACTGGCCCGCGCTGGCCTCACCCTGGCCGACATGGACTTGATGGAGATAAACGAGGCGTTTGCTTCGCAAAGCATCGCCGTTATCCGCGAGCTGGGAGCTGATATGAGCAAAATCAACGTCAACGGCGGCTCCATTGCCATGGGCCACCCGCTGGGCTCCAGCGGCGCGCGCATTATTGCCACGCTGGTGCACGAGATGCAGCGCCGCGAGGGCGTGCGCTACGGCCTCGCCGCCATGTGCGTGGGCGTGGGCCAAGGCATTGCTATGGTTATCGAAAAAATGTAGCAGTAGCGTGGACTCTGCGAGTCCGCGCGTTGAACGAACCAGAACGACTCACGCGCGGACTCGCAGAGTCCACGCTACCTCCCCACCCGCATGACCTACGACGCTTCCCCCGCCTTTGCCGCCGCCCAGGACGCGGCCGACCCGCTGGCCACCTTCCGGCAGGAATTTCACATTCCGCCCGGCCCCGATGGCCAGCCGACCGCTTACTTCTGCGGCAACTCGCTGGGCCTGCTGCCCCGCGCCGCCCGCGCCGCCGTGGAGGCCGAGTTCAAGTCGTGGGAAACGCAGGCCGTGGAAGGCCACTTTCACGGTGAGTCACCCTGGATGTTTTACCAAGACACCCTGGCCGAGTCGGCCGCCCGCATCGTGGGCGCGCTACCCTTGGAAGTGGTGATAATGAATACGTTAACGGTAAACCTGCACTTGCTGCTGGTGTCGTTTTACCAGCCCACCACCACCCGCTACAAGGTGCTTATGGAAGGCGGGGCCTTTCCCTCCGACCAATACGCGCTCGAAAGCCAGGCCCGCCTGCACGGCCTCGACCCTGCCGACGCCATTGTGGAAATAACGCCCCGCCCCGGCGAGCACACCCTGCGCACCGAGGATATTGAGGCCAAAATCGCGGAGCTGGGCGACTCGCTGGCCACCGTTATTTTCGGGGGCATCAATTACTACACGGGGCAGGTGTTTGATATGGCGGCCATCACGCGGGCCGGGCACGCGGTGGGGGCCAAGGTGGGTTTCGACCTGGCGCACGCGGCTGGTAATGTGGTACTTAGCTTGCATGACTGGGACGTGGACTTTGCCTGCTGGTGCACCTATAAGTACCTCAACTCGGGGCCGGGCGGCACGTCGGGCGTGTTTATCCACGAGCGTTTTGCGCACCAGCCCGACTTACTGCGCCTGGCCGGCTGGTGGGGCCACGACCCCCAGGAGCGCTTCCAGATGAAACCGGGCTTCCGGCCGTCGCCGGGAGCCTCGGGCTGGCAGCTTTCGTGCGGGCAGGTGCTGCCCATGGCCGTGCACCGCGCCAACCTGGAGCTGTTTGACCAGGCCGGCGGGGTGGCTACACTGCGCACTAAGAGCGAAAAGCTCACCGGCTACCTAGAATACCTTATCAATCAGCTGCAACTACCCAAGACGAAGCTGGAGATAATCACGCCCACCGACCCGGCCCAGCGCGGCGGCCAGCTGTCGGTGCTGGTGCACGAGCGCGGCCGCGAGCTATTCGATTTCCTGGCTGCCCGCGGCATCATCGCCGACTGGCGCGAGCCCAACGTCATTCGCCTCGCACCCGTACCACTCTACAACTCGTTTGCAGATGTGCAGCGGGCGGGTGCGGCTCTAGCTCAATTTTACAGTGAATAGTGAGCAGTGAGCAATTGAGTGGATAAGCCGTTAGCGCATCTTTCTCAATTGCTCATTACTCACTGCTCATTGCTCATTACCTATGGAAGACTACGCGGCCAAAATGGCCCTCAAGCCCGATGCGGCGCTGCGCGAATACGTGACTGGCCACGCCCAGTATCGCGAAGAAGCCGTGCTGGCGGCCCTCAACGAGCTGCGCCAGCGCGGCCAGCCCGCGCCCGAAGATGCCACCCTGCGCCCTCAGCTGGAGGCCGTGATGCAAAAGGCCCAGGCCGATGCTGACGCGCTGGCCGCCGAAGCCCCCGAGACTGATGTGGCCGACTTACCGCGCCTCTACTCACCGGCGGGCATTGTGGTGGTTTCGGCTACTATTTCGGTGGTGGCGGGCGCTATCTTATTGGCTCTCAACTTATATCGACTTAAGAAGGGCAGCACGATTATCAAGCTGGCGGCTTTCGTAATTGCCTATATTTTGGGCGAAGTATTAGTCCTGAAATGGCTGGTGGCGCAGCACTTATTCACCCCATTCACGGGGGTTTTACTTGATTTGCCGATTATTATCGCCTACGTATGGTGGTTTTGGCCCAATTACGTGGGCACCTACCAGTTCCAGCCGCGCAACTGGCTGGTGGTGCTTGGCGTTTGCTTGTTGCTTAAATTAGGATTATCTTATATACTGCTGCACAACCCCGCTACCGCTCCGATGATAAAGCAACAGCTGGAGCAAATGCAGCTACCGCAACGCTAGCCCTGTTTTGTCACTACAAAAAGGCCAGCTTTCTCTAGTAGAAAGCTGGCCTTTTTCATATAAATGCCTTATTGGAAATTTGGCTTCGCTTAGCCCACCAACTGGCAAATGACAGTTTCGCCGCCCTTTACTTTCTGGCCCAGCTCCACCTTAATCTCAGCATCGAGCGGCACGAAAATATCGACCCGCGAGCCGAACTTAATAAAGCCAAACTCCTCACCCTGACTTACTTCGTCGCCCTCATTCACGTACCACACAATGCGGCGGGCCATGGCCCCGGCAATCTGACGAAAGAGCACCAGCGGGCCGGCGTCGCTTTCGACCACTACCGTAGTGCGCTCGTTTTGGGTGCTGCTTTTGGGGTGCCAGGCCACCAGGTATTGGCCGGGATGGTACTTAAAATACTTGACAATGCCCGAAACCGGGTTGCGGGTGATGTGCACATTGATGGGCGACATGAACACGCTGATTTGGCGGCGCGCATCTTCAAAATACTCCCCCTCATATACTTCCTCAATCACTACTACTTTGCCATCGGCGGGGGCCAGCAGCAGGTCTTCGTGGGTGAGTAGCCGCCGGAATGGCGAGCGGAAGAACTGAAGCAGCATTAGAAACGCCACGACCGAGGCGCCCGCAAAAATGCGGTTGAATACCACGTTGGGCCCGTTGTAGCGGTTTAGCAAGAGGTTGAGGGCCAGCAGCACTAGCAGCGTCACGAACAGGATGCGCCGACCTTCTTTATGTATCTTAATCACAGATTTAAACGGATTTAACGGATTTCGCAGCTACGCGGGCTGCCTGGCTTTTTTGGCGAAGGAAGTTGGTTTTGGAGAAACGTGGGCTGGCCATAAAAGATTTAGCAAGCCGCGCTTCATTCCCCAAAAGTAGAAAAGCGCCGGCCAACCGACCCGCGCCTTTCAGTATTTTAACCAATGCGTAACGAAACAAGCGAATAAACGAACCAAGCCAGGTAGCCCGCGCAACAGGCGTAGCTGCGAAATCCTTTTGAATCCGCGGTGGGTTTAGTAGCCGCCGCGGTACTTGTAGGTTTGGGCTACTTTGTCGATGGCTACCACGTAGGCGGCGATGCGCAGCGAGATATTGTACTTCACGCTCACGGCGTACACCTTTTCGAAGGCATCAGTCATGATGCGGTCGGCGCGCTCGGTCACCATGTCGAGGCTCCATTTGAAGCCCTGCTTGTTTTGCACCCACTCGAAGTAGCTCACCGTTACCCCGCCCGAATTGGCGAGGATATCGGGCACTACCGAAATGCCTTTTTCGTAAATAATGGGGTCGGCCGAAGCCGAAGTGGGGCCGTTGGCACCCTCCACGATGAGCTTAGCCTGAATAAAAGGAGCGTTGTGCTCGGTAATTACGTCCTCCACGGCGGCGGGCACAATCACGTCCACGGCCGAGGTCAGCAGCTTGCTGGGGTCCATGGGCGTGGCACCTTCGAAGCCTTCGAGGCGGCCGCCGTGGGCGTTTTTGTACGCAATAGCCTCGTCGATGTTGATGCCGTTGTCGTTCCAGTAAGCACCCGAGATATCAGATACCCCCTTGATGGTCAAGCCTTTGTCAAACATCAGCTTGGCCGTCCACGAACCTACGTTGCCGAAGCCCTGGATGGCCACCGAAGTCTCTTCGATTTTCATTTCCAGCTTATTCATGGCGGCTAAGCAGGATACCATTACGCCGCGGCCGGTGGCCTCGGTGCGGCCCAGCGAGCCACCCATTACCAGTGGCTTGCCAGTTACCACGGCCGAAGCGGTTTGGCCTACCGTCTTCGAAAATTCGTCCATTATCCAAGCCATTTCGCGCGGGCCGGTACCCATATCGGGGGCCGGAATGTCGCGGTCGGGGCCAAATACGTCCTTCATGGCCACGGTGTAGGCGCGGGTGAGGCGCTCTAGCTCGCCCACGCTCATGGTGGTGGGGTCGCAGATGATGCCGCCCTTGGCCCCGCCGTAGGGGATGTCTACCACGGCGCACTTCCAGGTCATCCAGGCGGCGAGGGCTTTTACCTCGTCGAGGCTCACGTTTTTATCGTAGCGGATGCCGCCCTTGCTAGGGCCCAGAATGGTGTTGTGCACCACGCGGTAGCCTTCGAAGACGCGCACCTTGCCATCGTCCATCGACACGGGCATGTGCACAATAACCTGCTTGTCGGCCGCCTTGAGCACTTCGTAGGTGGCGTTGTCGAGCCCCAGGATTTCGGCCGCCACATTGAAGCGCGACATCATGGACTCAAGCGGATTTTCGGTGTTGCCAACCTGCGGGGCCGGCTCTTTATACACAGTGGTGGGTGCCATCTGAGAAGGTAAAAAGTGAGGGGGTGGGTGGGAAGGGGAAGAATGCGTGTGCTTACGAAAAAGCGCCGCAAAGGTAACTGTAGAATGGAGTGGTACTCCGTTCGTCATTCGCACGGGAATGGAGTACCACCGCGTTCGTCGCTCGCACGGGAACGGAGTACCACTCCGTTTTACATCGCTCACCCAAACAGCACTTGCAGCAGCGCCAGCACCGGCAGCACCAGCAAAAAGGCGTCGAAGCGGTCGAGCAGACCGCCGTGACCGGGCAGGAAGGTACCCGAGTCCTTCACGCCCGCGCTGCGCTTGAGCATCGACTCGGCCAGGTCGCCGAGTGGGCCGAACACGGCCACCACACCCGCCGCTACCAGCCGGTGGCTCAGCGGAATATCGGGTAAAAAGTAGCCCGCCGCCCAGCCCGTGGCTAGCGTGAGCGCCGCGCCGCCGGCCCAGCCCTCCCAGGTTTTGGCGGGCGAAATGCTGGGGGCCAGCTTATGCTTGCCAAAGTTTTTGCCGGCGAAATAGGCCCCGGTATCGGCCGCCCAGATGAAGAGGATGAGGAGGAAGACGCGGCCGGGAGAATACTGAGATTCACCGTTAGAGTAAATCCCACCCTGAAAACGGTTGGCAATGCTAGCTAGCAGACTCATGGGTACGCTAACATACATAATCCCGATTAGCGTGACAGCCACATTTATAAATGGTTGCTGCTCAGAAGGCCAACGTATAATTCCTCTTACAATTAGGCCGACAAATAAGACGACACCAAATACTGGCCAGAAATGCGCCAAAACCCACGAGAGGGCAATATCAGTTGAGCTAAGGGGGCCTGGGACTTCATCCAGACGCGGATAAACTGTTAATCCATTGCCTGAAAGTGTGGTATAGACACAATAGACAAACAACAGTGTGCCTGCCACAATACCAACCCAAAATGCTGGTTTATAGCCACTTGCCCGCATTATCCGGTAAAACTCCTTCAGTATCACAGCCTGCACGGCGGCAAAGAACAACGCGAACGAGATGGGCCCGCCGAAGGTGCAGCTGATGAGCAGCGCCGCCGCCAGGGTGGCCCAGATAACACGCAGGCGCAGGTTGCTGGGGCCTTTGGGCTGGTCGGCGGGGGCGGGTGAGAGCGTAGCGTCGGGATTCAAATTGGGCAGAAGATAGGTGGAGAAAGGCAGGCAGATGAGGCGGGGCTATGCGCGGGCAGGCAGCTCAGGGCGCGCGGCCCAGCGCTGATGCAGCCAGGTGAGCAGCCCCGCCGTGAGCACTGCCGATAGCAGGACGGCCGCCCAGGGCAACGGTTGCGTGGAGTCGGGGTCGAGGGAGGTGGGCAGCTGCTTGCCCTGGGCCAAGTATAAGAGTATCAGCTGGAAGGCATTTTGAGTGAAGTGCGCGGCCATCGACACCAGGATGTTGCCGCTCCACTCGTACAAGTAGCCCAGCACCAGCCCCAGCACGAAGCGCGGCACAAACCCGAAAAACTGCACGTGAATGGCCGAAAAAATGGCCGCCGCCAGCCAAATACCCACGTGCCGCGACCCAAACCACTGCACCAGGCAGCGCTGCACCCCGCCCCGAAACACCAACTCCTCGGCGACGGCCGGCACAATGGCAATAACCACGAGGCCCACCAGCAGCCGGCCGGGCGTGTTAAAATCGGTGAGAAACTTGGTGAGGCCAGCGGCCTGGTCCTCCTTCTCGCGCGACCACAGCTCGAAATCGTGCAGAAAAGCCGGGAAATGCGCGCCCGCATTCCAGGCCACCAGCGCCGATAAAAACGGGACCGAGCAGATAATTACCAGTCCCGCCGCCACCGGCCACCACGCTGCCCCCAGCCGGCGCGGCGCGAAGTAGCTGCCTACCGACTGCCCCAGCAGGCGCGGCAGCAGCAGTGCCCCCGCCCCAATGCCGGCCAGCGACAGGCCCTGGTAGAGCATCAGGATAGCCCAGCCGTTGGGCACCCCCTGGGGCGCGGCAGCCAGCGCGCCAAACTGCGCCATGGAGATGCCATAGCACACGTTGGCCAGCACCAGGGCCAGCAGGCTGGCCAGGCACAGCCCCGCCACCGCCAGCCCCAGCAACATCAGAAGCTGCACGGCGGGGTGCACGGCGCGGGGTACTAAACCTTTCATAAGGGTGGAGGTGTTCAAGGGGGCGTAAATTTGCGTAAGAAATTCTCGGTGGCGGCCAGCAGGGAAATGTTAGCCCAACCAAGAACGTCATGCTGAGCTTGCCGAAGCATCTCTACCACGCCGGTGGAGTTACCAATCTAAGCGGCGTGGTAGAGATGCTTCGGCAAGCTCAGCATGACGTTACTTCTTCCTCCCTCAACGCTAAATAGCCTCTATCCTCGTGGTCCATATCCGTAATATCCAGCTGCCCGACTTCCCGCTGCTCCTCGCCCCAATGGAGGACGTGAGCGACCCGCCCTTCCGGGCCGTGTGCAAGGCCAACGGGGCCGACCTCATGTACACCGAGTTCATTTCGAGCGAGGGCCTGATACGGGCGGCCGCCAAGAGCCGGCAGAAGCTAGATGTATTTGACTATGAGCGCCCTATCGGTATTCAGCTCTTCGGCTCCGATGTGGACACGATGGGCGAGTGCGCGGCCATCAGCACCGAGGCGGGGCCCGACCTTATCGACATCAACTACGGCTGCCCGGTGAAGCAGGTGGCGCTGCGCGGCGCGGGCGCGGCCCTGCTGCGCGACATTCCGAAGATGGTGGCCATGACGGCTGCCGTGGTGCGCAACACCCACCTGCCCGTGACCGTGAAAACCCGCCTCGGCTGGGACACCGACACCCAAAACGTGGAGGAAGTAGCCGAACGCCTGCAAGACGTTGGTATTGAGGCACTTACGGTACACGGCCGTACCCGCGTGCAGCTCTACAAAGGCGAGGCCGACTGGCGGCTCATCGCCAAAATAAAGGAGAACCCGCGCATTAAAATCCCGATTTTCGGCAACGGCGACATCGACTCGCCCGAAAAAGCGGTGGACTATAAAAACCGCTATGGCGTAGACGGCGTGATGATTGGCCGCGCGGCCATCGGCTACCCTTGGATTTTCCGGGAGGTAAAGCACTACGCCCTCACCGGTGAAAAATTAGCGCCGCCCACCCTGGAGGAGCGCATTGCCATGTGCAAAATGCACTTCGACAAGAGCCTGGAGTGGAAAGGCCCCAAGGCCGGCATCTTCGAGATGCGCCGCCACTACGCTCACTATTTCAGGGGGTTAGAAGGTGCCAAGCAGTGGCGCACCCGCCTGGTCGATGCTGATTTTAGCGAGGAAGTGTACGCTATTTTGGAAGAGATTGCGGCCAGTGACGCGGTGCTGGTAGGTTAGCGATGTAAAACGGAGTGGCACTCCGTTGGGCGTCTGGATTGCCGCACGCCTTCCAGATGCCCAACGGAGTGCCAATCCGTTTTACATTTTTCGCATTTCCTGGCGGCGCATGGGCATTTTATCAACCGTACCAAAAAAATCGGCGGCGGGCAAGGGCTTATTGCTGGTGCGCTTCATGCCACCGTCCTTACCCACTAGCACTACTACAAAACCGCTGAGCGGCTGGCCCAGCTGTTGCGTCCAGCACTGGCGGTCGGCGGGCGAAAGCTGGTCGTAGGGTACTTCCAGTACTTGGAAATCGCGGTCGGCCAGGCCTTTAGCGGCGCTGGCCAGCAGCTTTTTTTGGGCTTGAAAATCGGCCGCGCTGGCCGTGGGCGCGCCAATGAGCAGCAGGCGGTGCTGCCAGCGGCTGGCCCGCAGCGTGGCGGCCAGGCCGGGCGGAGTGGTGGGCTGAGCCGCCAGCAGGGGTAGTAAAAACAGCGCGGCCAAGCCGCCTGCTATCCAATGGGTAACCGCCATTTGCAAACCTAGTAAGGTGAATGTTGCTTACGCAAGCTGGGCTGTTGGCGGCTACTGGGCGGCTTCACGGGCCGCTCATAGGGCAGCCTGCCGGGCTTTTTCGCGTATAGCTTTCCTTTGCGCTTTCACTCCTATTCCTTCGCACGATGAGCGACACCCCCACGGACTACGCATTCGGCATGATTGGCCTCGGCACGATGGGCCGCAACCTGCTGCTAAATATGGCTGACCACGGCTTTGCCGTGGCCGGCTACGACAAAAACCAGAAGCAGGTGGACCTGCTGGGCCAGGAAGGCCAAGACAAGCCCGTGAAGGGCTTTACCGACGCGGCGGCCTTTGTGCAAAGCATCAAAACGCCCCGCGCCATTATGATGCTGGTGCCCGCCGGGGCCATCGTGGACAGCGTAATTGCCGATATGGTGCCGCTGCTCGCCCCCGGCGATATTCTGATTGACGGCGGCAACTCGCACTTCACCGATACCGAGCGCCGGGCCAAAGACCTGGAAACGAAAGGTTTCCACTTTTTCGGCATGGGCGTGAGCGGGGGCGAGGAAGGCGCCCGCTTTGGCCCCAGCATGATGCCCGGCGGCGACGCCGAGGCCTACAAAACCATGCAGCCGGTGTTCGAAGCCATTGCCGCTAAGGTAGATGGCGCGCCCTGCGTGGCCTACATGGGCCCCGGCGCGGCCGGCCACTTCGTGAAAATGGTGCACAACGGCATCGAATATGGCCTGATGGAGCTGATTGCCGAAACCTACGGCATCCTGAAAAATGGCCTGGGTATGGACAACGCCGCTATCGGCCAGGTGTTTACCCAGTGGAACGAGGGCCGCTTACAGTCCTTTTTGCTCGACATTACCAAGGATATTTTCGCCTTCGACGCGCCCGATACCGACCACCTGCTGCTCGACGACATCAAGGACGAGGCCCGCGCCAAGGGCACCGGCAAGTGGACCTCGCAAGTGGCCATGGACTTGCAGGCGCCCATCCCGACCATCGACGCGGCCGTGTCGATGCGCGACTTGTCGAAGTACAAGCAGTTGCGCGAGCAGCTGGCCCAGCAGTACGGTGCCGCCGAGCACCTGAAGGGTAATAAAGACGAGCTGCTCAAGCAGTTGGAGCAGGCCTTCTACTTCAGCATGATAATGAGCTACGCTCAGGGCATGCACATGCTGGCCAAGGCGTCGGAGGAGTTTAAGTACGATTTGCAGCTGGCTACCATTGCCAAAATCTGGCGCGGCGGCTGCATTATCCGCTCCACGTTTTTGAACGATATCTTCAACGCCTTTGAGGGTGATAACAAGCTGGCACACTTACTCTTAGATAAGAAAGTGCAAAAGTTGGTGCAAGGCAGCGCGGGCGGCGCCCGGGCCATTGTGGCGGCGGCCGTTACGGCGGGCCAGGCCCTGCCGGCCTACACGGCGTCGCTGGGCTATTTCGATGCCTTCCGCACGGCGCGGCTGCCCTCGAACCTCATTCAGGCGCAGCGCGACTACTTTGGGGCGCACACCTACGAACTCATTGGTAAAGAAGGTGTTTTCCATACCCAATGGACAGGCTTACGCGCCAAAGCGGAGGAGCCCGCCGGCCATACCGCCAACGAAAAGCCCACCACGCCGCCTGTGCCCAGCACCAAGGAGTCGGGCCAGGAAACCACTAACCCGAAGCTGTAGATGAACGCGCTTTTGAAAACCCAGCCGACGGTATTCGTCATCTTCGGCGGCACTGGCGACCTGAATGCCCGCAAGCTGGCCCCGGCCCTCTACAACCTCTACCTGGAGGGCTGGCTGCCCGAGCACTTTGCCTTTATTGGCACGGGCCGCACCAAGCTCACCGACGACGACTTCCGCGAGCGGATGCTTAAGGATATCAACGAGTTCTCGCGCAGCGGCAAGGTGACGGAGGAGCAGTGGCAGGGCTTCGCGCCCAACATCTACTACCAGGTTTCCGACGTGCAGGACGCCAAGACCTATAAGGATTTCGGCAAGAAGATAAAGGCGCTGGAAGGCGACTGGAAGGCCCCCGCCAACGTGCTCTACTACCTGGCGGTAGCCCCCAATTTCTTCCCCATCATCGCCGAAAATCTGGCTAAGGCCGGCCTGACCGAGGATACCGAGCGCACGCGCATCGTGATTGAGAAGCCGTTTGGCCACGATTTGGCTTCGGCCAAGGAGCTGAATGCGCTGCTAGGCCGCATCTTTCAGGAAAAGCAGATTTACCGCATCGACCACTACCTGGGCAAGGAAACGGTGCAGAACATCATGGCCTTCCGCTTTGCGAACGCCATTATGGAGCCGCTCTGGAACCGCAACAGCATAGAGCACGTGCAGATTTCGGTGACCGAGCAGTTGGGCGTGGGCGAGCGTACGGGTTACTACGATGGCTCAGGCGCGTTGCGCGACATGATTCAGAACCACCTGCTGCAACTGCTGTGCATTGTGGCCATGGAGCCGCCGGTGAGCTTTTCGGCCGAGGAAGTGCGCAACCGCAAGGTGGACGTGCTGCGCGCCATGCGCCGCTTTACGCCCGATACCGTGCGCGAGCAGGCCGTGCGCGGCCAGTACGCCAGCGGCTGGATGGAAGGCCAGCAGGTGCCCGGCTACCGCGAGGAGCCCGGCGCCAACCCCGCGTCGAACACCGAAACTTTCGCCGCGGTGAAGTTTTTTGTGGACAACTGGCGCTGGCAGGGCGTGCCGTTTTACCTGCGCACCGGCAAGCGGCTGCACCGCTCGGCCTCGGTCATCACCATCCAGTTTAAGGACGTGCCGCACCTGATTTTTTCGCCCGAAACGGCCGAAACTATGCGGCAGAACCGGCTGGTTATCAGCATTCAGCCCGAGATGAGCATTCGGCTGCAAGTGCAGGCCAAGCGCCCCGGCGTAGACATGATGCTAAACACCGTGGACATGGTGTTTGACTACAAAGGCACCTACAAGAGCGAGGCCCCCGAGGCCTACGAAACGCTGCTGCTCGACGTGATGCTGGGCGACCAGACGCTGTTTATGCGCGGCGACCAGGTGGAGGAAGCCTGGGATTTGGTGATGCCCATTCTGACCTCGTGGCAGAATCGCACCAGCCAGAATTTCCCCAACTACTCGGCCGACTCGTGGGGCCCCGAAGATGCCGAAGCCCTCGTGGCCAAGGACGGCTTTCACTGGTTTACGCTGCCGCTCAACGGCAAGAAATAGCCCATGACTTTGCACGTATTTCCAACCGCCGACGCCACTTTAGAGGCGTTGGCGGCCTATTTTGTAACAGCGGCGGCGCAGGCTGTGGCCGCGCACGACCGGTTTACGGTGGCACTGTCGGGCGGCAGCTCGCCCAAGAAACTGTACGAGCTGCTGGCCTCCGACGCCTACCGTGGGCAGGTAGCTTGGGAGAAGGTGTACTTCTTCTTCGGCGACGAGCGCAACGTGCCCCAGACCTCGCCCGACAGCAATTACCTGATGGCCAAGAAGGCCCTGTTTGACCCGCTGGGCATTCGCCCGGCCCAGGTATTTGCCGTGGACACGCGCCTGGCCCCGGCCGAGGCCGCCGCGCAGTACGGCGTGGCGGTGGAGGAGTTTTTTCAGGAAAATCCCGCGCACTTCGACCTCATTTTGCTAGGTTTGGGCGATAACGCGCACACGGCCTCGCTCTTCCCCAACACACCCGTGCTGCACGATAAAGCCGTGGGCGTGAAAGATGTATGGCTACCGATAGAGCAGGTATTCCGCATCACGTTTACCGCACCGCTTATCAACCAGGCGCGGGCGGTAGCCTTCCTCGTGTACGGGGCCGGCAAGGCCGAAGCCGTGGCTCAGGTGCTGGGCTCGGAGCAAAACATCGAGCAGTACCCAGCCCAATTGATTGCGCCAGCCAGCGGCCCAGCCGACTGGTTTCTGGACGAAGCCGCCGCCGGCGAACTCGCCCAGAAGGGCGAGTAGCCAGCTTGGCCAATCGGTAACAAGAAGGCCGCGCTACCCATTGGGTAGCGCGGCCTTCTTAATTTATACAAGCCGTCTGTCATTGCGAGCGCAACGCAGTGGAGCGCGGCAATCGCACCTGCACGATACCCACACGACAATGTTCTGATGCGATTGTCGCGCTCCACTGCGTTGCGCTCGCAATGACAGACGATTTACGTAATTTTAATTATAATTAATTTAAAATCAACCATTTATGGCAAGTCCATGAACTCGCTGGCGGGGCGGGCGGCCGCGCCCGGCTTGAGCAGCATGGGCTGCCCATTTTGGATAACCACAGCGGCCTTGGCCAAGCCAATGAACAGGCCGTGCTCCACGATACCGGGAATGGTTTTGAGTTGCACGGCTAGGCGCTCGGCATCCGGTATCTGGCCGAAGTGGCAATCAACCAAGAAGTTGCGCTGGTCAGAATACACGGGCGCGGCGGGGTTGGCCTTGTCCATGCGCAACTCGGGGGCACCGCCCAGCGCGGCTACCGCATCCAGCACCCAGGGCAGGGCAAAGGGCACCACTTCGAGCGGCAGCGGGAAGCGGCCCAGCACCGGCACCACCTTCGACGAATCGGCGATAACGAGCAGGTAGTCAGCGGCTGTTTCAATCGTTTTTTCGCGCAGCAGCGCCCCGCCGCCGCCCTTGATGAGGCGCAGCTGACCATCGAGCTCGTCGGCCCCATCCACGGCCAGGTCGAAGCGCAGGCCGCGGCGCGGCTCCAGCAGCGGAATGCCTACCTGCCGCGCCAGCGCCTCACTGGCCAGCGACGTGGCCGTGCCCTGCACCTTTAGCCCCGCCTGCACGAGCGCGCCGAGCTGGATAATGAATTGGGCCGACGTGGTGCCCGTGCCCAGGCCCAGCACCATGCCCTCGCGCACCCAGCGCACGGCGGCAGCGGCAGCCTGCTGCTTTTCAAGTTCTTGGGTGGTGGGGGCGAGCGGCGGGGTGGCGGGCATGGCGCGGGAAGGTGGGTGAGGAAGGACGAGCTTAATTTTCCCCAAAGAAACGGCGGCCGGCCGCTAGCCGCCCCGCCCGCCGCAGCCGGGCAGCGTAATTTTGCCCGATGTCCGCGTTGCCCCTGCCTCCTCCCCCCTCTCCCACCCCGACCCTGGATGAGCTGGCCCCGCCCGCCGTGGCTGCCGCGCCCGAGGTGGTGCCCACCCCGGCCAGCCCGGCGCCCTCGGCCGTGGCGTGGGGGCTGCTGCTGGTACTCTCGCTCATCTGGGGTACGTCGTTCATCCTGATGAAGAAGGGGTTAGTGGTGTTTTCGGCGATGGAGCTGGGCGCCACGCGGGTGAGCGTGGCGGCGCTGCTGCTGCTGCCGTTTGCGGTGCGCGAGGTGGGGCGCGTCGAGCGCAGCCGGCTCAAGTGGCTGGCGCTCAGCGGCACGGTGGGCACGCTTATTCCGGCGTTTTTATTTGCCTACGCCGAAACGCGGCTGGCCTCGGGGCTGGCGGGCGTGCTCAACGCGCTCACGGCGGTGTTTGTGCTGCTGCTGGGCGCGCTGCTGTTTGGGCAGCGCCTCACGGGGCTGCGCGTGCTGGGCATTGCGCTGGGTTTGCTGGGCACGGTGGTGCTGATGCTGCTGGGCGGCAGCGGCGGCGACGCGGCTACTCCGGCCGGCGGCGCGGGCAGCGCCTGGTACGGCCTGTACATTGTGGTGGCTACTATCGGCTACGGCCTGAGCGTGAACGTGATAAAGCACCGCCTGCACGCCCTCACGCCCATCGCCGTGACGTCGCTGCTGCTGTTAATTATCGGGGGGCCGGCGCTGGCCTACCTGCTGCTGGGCACGGGCTTCGTGCACAAGCTGACTACCGTGCCGGGCGCGTGGCCGGCCTTTGGCTACATTGTGCTGCTGGCTACCATGAGCACGGCCGTGGCCACGGTGCTGTTCAATATGCTCATTCAGCGCTCCACGGCGCTGTTTGCCTCGTCCAGCACCTACCTCATTCCGCTGGTGGCCCTGGCCTGGGGCGCGCTCGACGGCGAGGCCTTCAACCTGTGGCACGCGGCGGGCATGGCTATCATCCTGGCCGGGGTAGCCATCATCCACCGGGCTAGATAATTGTGAATGAGTGAATTAGAAGTAGGCCAGGACGTTTTATTCATTCACAACTCACTCATTCACAACTCACTCATTAATTAAAAAGCCCGCGCCAGCCCCACCGTGCCCCAGCGGTGCCGGCGGCCCCCGGCGAACTCCGGCCCTACGTAAGTGGCGGTAGCCGTGAAGCTCAGGCCGTTGTGCGCCACTACCAGGCTGCCGGTACCGTGCACCACTCCACGGCGTATTTGACTGTCTTTCAACACGTACGGGCTGCTGCGGTTGAGCAGGCCGCCTTGCAGTGAGGCATCGTAGCCCACCAGATACTCCGTAACCGTGCACTCGGCGTACACCTGCCAGGGGCGCAGGCCGGCGCGGCTGCGGGGGCCGGCCGTGCCGAGGCTGGCAAAGTAGGGGTCGAAGAGGCCGGCGCGCAGGCGCAGCCCGGCCGCGGCGTAGGTGCGCAGGGTGCTGAGCGAGGCGTCGGCGGTACCGATGAGGGCGGCCACGCGGCCGGCGGCCAGCAGCTGCTTTTCGTAAGTGGCGCGGTAGCCCACCACGGCATCGGAGCGAATCTGGTAGCCCCAGCCCTGCGGCAGGTCGTAGTGCGTGAGCTCGTGCAGCTTGGTTTGAATGTACTTGCCCCCGGCGGCCGGGCCGATGTAGCCCAGCTCCAGCGCCGTAGTGAGGCGCTGCTTTGTAATCGATTGGTTACTGACCCGGTACATCGACACGTAGAAGTACGCCGAGTAGGGCCGGTCGCCCACCCGAATGCGCTTGTCCACGATGCTGAGGGGCGTGTACCCGTCGTAGCGCAGGGCCAGGCCGTGGTAGCGTGTGCTGCGGGCGGGGCCCTTGGGCAACAGGTAGTTGGCGGGCGAGCGGGCCAGCCCGGGGCTCACCCAATCGAGGGTAATACCCTGGGTGAAGTAATAATCAGTGCCGAAGAAAAAGTCGTTGGCGTAGGTGGCGGCCAGGCGGCGGTCGGGGCTGAGGGGGCGCAGGCTATCGGGCGGGGTGGGCAGCAGGGCCAGTAGCAGCAGTAGGGGGGAAGCCATCGCTAGCACCTACGAAATTTCGGCCAACTAAATCGCGCTGTATGTTTTGGTTGAGCAGATTTGTTCAACGGGAAACGGAGTACCACTCCGTTTTACAGCCCGTAGGGCCACTCCTGAAACCGCTGAGGCAGGCCCGCCTGCCGGGCCTGCCCGCGCACGTAGGCCAGCACGCGCGCCAGCTCGGCGGCATCGGCTACGGGCAGGTCGTGCCAGCCGGGCTGCCAAAACGGGGCTTCGGGCGGCAGCTTGGGGCGCACGAGGCGGCGGCAGGCGGCAGCCGTGCGCTGGTGCAGCAGGTCGAGGGCTTTGGCCAAGGCCAGGCCGCTGCGGGCGGGCAGGTGCAGCACCAGGTGAGCATGGCTGGGCATAATGGCGAAGCCGAGCACCACAAAGCCGGTTTCTTCGAGCATCATGATTTCGCCGGCCAGCGCTTCGGCCAGCTTTTCATTTTCAAAATACTGCGGGCCACTGGCCGCGCGGTCGAGAGCGGCGTCGAACTTAGCAAAGAAGGCTTTTTGGGCGCGGTGGTGGTCGAGGCCGGCGGCCTGAGCCTGGCGCAGGTCGGTAGCCAGTGCGCGGGTGGCGGCGGCCGTCAGGGTGCCGGGCAGGCGCAGGGTGATGAGCACGGTTTCGCCGGGTGGCAGCATGGGCGGGCGCGTTGGGCCGGCAAGATATCTGGCGCAGACTAGATTTTGGAGGGTGCCGCGCCGTAGAGCTTCTTGAAAGCGAAGGAGAAGTGCGACAAGTCCTCAAAGCCCACGTCGAGGTACACCTCCGACGGCGTTTTGCCCTGCTCCTTCAGCAAATAATGCGCTTCCTGCAAGCGCCGCCGCACCAGCCAGCGGCTGGGCGAGAGCCGAAACAACCGCTCAAAATCGCGCTTGAACGTGGCCAGGCTGCGGCCGGTGAGGTAGGCAAACCGGCTGAGGGCCACGTTAAACTGAAAATTCTTCTCCATAAACGCGGCCAAGTCGATTTTGCCGGGCTCGGTGAAGTCGAAGAGCACGGCTTGCAGTTCGGGGTTGGTTTGCAGCAGCAGCAGCAGCGCTTCACGCACCTTCAGGGTCAGCAAGGCTTCATGGCCGGGCTGCGCCAACTACTCGTAGGGCTGCAAGGAGGCCAGGTAGCTGCGGTACAGCGCGTTGGGCGCGAGTGGCAGCACGGCATTGCCCGCCAGCGGGGGGGTAGGCGGGTAGCCGTAGGTGAGGCTAAAGGCGCGCAGCGTGGCCTGGTCAAACGACACGGAGAGCGACTTGAACTCGCCGGTTTCGGCCGGCTGCTTGTTGAATTTGATGAGGTGGTTGCGCTTCAACAAGTGGAACGACCCGGCCGGCAGCGCGTAGGCGCGGGCTCCATCGTCGAGCAGCAGCGTGCCCGCCATCTGGCAGCTGAACACGTGCTCGGGAATGAACTGCTCGCCCGCCCGGCTGTGGCTGGCGTAGCAGGAATAGAGAATGCGGGGCCGTGCCGGGGCTTCCTACTGACTGAACATAGGCCTGAATGTAGCGCCAAACCGGCCGGGCACCGCCCAGGCACCCGGCCAGCCCGGTAGTATTGCCCTAGCTAACGCTTGGTAATGTACGCTTGGCCAAACTCCGTTTCCAGGAAGTTGGTGGCCTCGTCGTGGTCAGTAGAAATGCTCACGGCGCGCCACGCTGCCAGCTCGGCGTGCTTGGCGGCTTCGGCAAACTCGGTGATGGCCACGGCTTCGCTGCCCAGCAGCAGGTGCACGGGCGGCGCGGGGCTGTCGATGAGACTAATCAGCACCTGCGCCGCCTTTGCGGGGTCGCCCATCGGCACGAAGCTGCCGCTTTGGAACATGGCCACGCGGGGCGCTACCGTGGTTTCGTAGCCCTCGACTGCGGGGGCATAGGTCATCGAGTCGCCGGCCCAGTCGGTGCGGAAGCCGCCCGGCTCCACGCACGTTACCCGAATGCCGAGCGGAGCCACCTCACCGGCCAGCGCCTCGCTAAAGCCACCTAGCCCAAACTTGGCGGCCTGGTAAATGCTCACGCCGGGGTTGCCCACGCGCCCGCCCATCGAGCTGATTTGCAGGATGTGGCCGCTGCGCTGCCGGCGCAACTGCGGCAGCACGGCCCGCGTCACGGCGATGGGCGCGTAGAGGTTGACCTCCAGCTGGCTGCGCACCTGCTCGTCGGTATACGCCTCGGCCGCGCCCGTGATGCCAAAGCCGGCGTTGTTCACCACCACGTCGAGGCGGCCGAAGTGGGCCACGGCGGCGGCCACGGCCGCCGTTATCTGCTTGCTATCAGTTACATCCAGCGCGAGGGGCAAGATGCGGTCGCCATACTCGGCCGCGAGGTCGGCGAGCTGCTCGGGGCGGCGGGCGGTGGCGGCCACGCGGTGGCCGTGGGCGAGCACGGCGGTAGTCAGGCTGCGGCCCAGGCCCCGCGAGCTACCGGTAATAAACCATATTTTATCCATGACTTTGAGAGGGTTAAGTTCCTGACAAAGGTCTGGGCAGCTGAGGTGGGGGGCTTTGCTGCAAAGCTCAAGTTTACTTTGTTGAAAAGCTCATGCACCGCTCGGGCTAGCACCCGCTATTAGTAGCTTAAGTCTACACTACCGCCGCCGCAGCTGCCGCAGCCGAAGCCCCTGCGCTACCCGCACGCCGATGAGCAGTGCCAGCAGCCCCGGCAGCAGCAGCAGCAGCACCCAGGTATTGGCCTCATTATAAGAAGTATGGGTGAGGTTGGCCAGGTTCACCATAAAATCGACGCAGTACCAATAGGCCACCTGCGCGCAGGTGGCCGCCACATGCAGGAGTAGCTTCATAGCCGGGGGGCCTTGCGCAGGCGGCGAATGGTGCGCGCATTGCGCACTGCCCCGTAGGTGAGCCAGCCCAGCAGCAGCGGCAGCAGGCCCAGGTACACCACCACATTGGTAGCCACGTACCAGCCGCGCCCGCCAGCGGCCAGGCTGCGCACGGTGGCCTCGTACACTGGCCGCAGCTGAAAATAGGCCCGGCTAGTAGCCCGTGTAGCATGGGTGCAGTGGTGCAACGCGCAGTAGCGTGTGCAGTAGCTCGCTACATGAGCGCGGCTAGCCGGGTGAGGCGCGTGAGAATTGACCCAGTAGCCAAAACCCAGCGGCAGCAAAGCCAGCACCAGGGTCAACAGCAACGGGCGAGCGGCGGGCAGCATAGCCTCGTAAAGCTACGCGCAGCAGTCTGGGTAGGCCAAGCGGCAGTAGCACGGCCGGGTATGGGGCGCAATAGCATGGTAGGGCATGCGGCGCAGTTTTTCACTGAAAAGCGACACCGGGTAGCGCGTAGAAGTACCCCGAATTACCCCAGCTGCCCACGCCCGGCAACGCGGCCCCGCAGCAGCCGTTTGCCTGGGCTATGGCTTTACTGCTGCGCTTTTTTCGCTACCTGCTGGCGGCCCTGGGTGGGCTGGCCCTGCTGCTCACGCTGCTTTCGATGCTGCCCACCTACGTGTGGTGGGTGCAGGCGCTGGGCTTCCCGCGGCTACAGCTGCTGGGGGTACTCGGGCTGGCGGTGGGCGGGCTGCTGGCGCTGGGCTGGCCGCAGCACCCACGCCGGCTACGTCTGGGGACTGCTGACCGGCGCGCTGGCTATAGTATTGCAGACCACTTACTTGTGGCCCTACTTGCCCTTCGCGCCCAAGGCTGTGGCTGATGCCACCCCCGCCCAGGTAGCGGCGGCGCCGTCCCACGTGCGGGTATTGGTTATCAATGTGTTAATTAAAAACCGGCAGGATGCCCGCCTGCGCCAGCTGGTGCAGGATACCCACCCCGATGTGCTGCTGGCCCTGGAGCCCGACGACTGGTGGGCCCGCGCCCTGCGCCCGCTGCAAGCTGCTTACCCCTACCGCATCGAGCTGCCCCGCGCCAATGCCTACGGCCTGATACTGTACTCGCGCCTGCCCCTGCTGCACCCCCACACCCAGGATTTGGAGCAGCCGGGCGTGCCCTCCATTATCACGGGCATGCGTCTGGCCGACGGACGCACGTTCACGTTTTTCGACATTCACCCCACGCCGCCCATCCCCGACAACTACCCCGACGGCGTGGGCCTGCGCAACGTAGTGCTGCAAAAAGTGGCCCGCCTGCTGCGCCAAACGCCCGGCCCCACCGTAGTGGCGGGCGATTTTAACGACGTGCCGTGGTCGAGCACTACCCACCAGCTCGTGGCGGGCGCGCAGGTGCACGATGTGCGCGTGGGGCGCGGCCTCTACCCCACGTTCAGCGCCCACCTGCCGCCACTGCTGCGCTGGCCGCTCGACCAGTTTTTCGTGACGCCGCAGTTTCGGGTCGTCTCACTGACGCGCCCGCCAGCCGTGGGCTCCGACCACTTCCCCATGCTGGTAGAGCTGGCGCTGGCGGCTGAGTAGCGCGGCTTAGCAGGCAGCGAAGAAAATCTACCAGATTAATTGCCTAAACTATTAGCAATCAATTAGTTTTGTTAATTGGGTCGCAGCACGCCATTGGTATCGGTTAGCTGCTGGCTGGTTAGTAATTGTTGAATAACCCCCTCAAAAAGCAAGCGCGGCTCCTCGCCTACCAACCGATTGAAGCCAAGCAGCTTGGCGGCCGGGCTAGCTACCTCCTCGCGCTCAATGGCGAAGCTTTGGCGCACTACTTGCAGCACCGCCTGGGCCAGCTCCTGCGGGGCAATGAGCGCGAGCTTGCGCGAGGCCAGGGGCAGGGCGCTGCGGTCGCGGGGCACCAGCACCTCCGCTGCGGCCGCGGCCGCCTTCCACAAGAAGCCATCCTGCTGCCGCACGCTATCCAGCTTGATTGCCAACGCGATAGCGGCCTCAACACTCGCCCGCATGCGGCGGCCCACCTGCGTCGCGCCCGCCGCCTGGCTCAGGCGGCGCGCCACTTCATCGGGGTGCACGGGGGCTTCCGCGCCCACTACTTCCGTTACCCAGCGGGCTAGCTGGCCGGTTGGGTACAGGTGCAATTCCTGCTGCCGGATAGCGTCGGGCAACTGGGCTAGCTGGTAGGGCACGGCCGCTACGGCATAGTTGGGGGCGGGGGCGGGTTCTTCGCGGGCCAAGCCAATAGGTACGGCTTCAGGCACTGGCTCATCTTCGGGCTCATCGGGCTGGTCGAGGGCCGCGAGGTGGCGGGCCTGCTCAATAGCGGCCACGGCCCGCGCTACTTCGCGGGCGGGGTCGCGGAACCAGTCGGTGCTCCAGATGCGGTGCAGGCGCCAGCCCACGGCTTCGAGCACCTGCTGGCGCAGGCGGTCGCGGTCGCGGGCCGAGCGGGCGCTGTGGTACATGGCCCCGTCGCACTCGATGCCCAGCACGTAGCGGTTGGGGTCGTCGGGGTCCACCACGGCCAAGTCGATGTAAAAGCCCTGGCTACCAATCTGGGGCCGCACGGTGTAGCCCCGCGCCGTGAGGGCCCGGTGTACCGCGTCCTCAAACGGCGAATCCAGCTCCCGGCCGGTTTCCTCCTTTTGGTTGAGGCGGCCGTGCTGTGCGAAGTTCAGGAAGGTCTTGAGGGCGGCCACGCCCTTGGCGCGGGTCCGGCTCAGGTCGAGGTCGTCGGCCGTGAGGTTGGTGAATACTTCGCAGCGCTGCTTGGCGCGGGTTATCAGCACGTTGAGGCGGCGCTCGCCGCCTTCCCCATTCAGCGGGCCGAAGCTCATGGTAAGATTGCCGTCCTTGGTGCGCCCGTAGCCGATGCTGATGAGGATAACGTCGCGTTCATCGCCCTGCACGTTTTCCAGGTTCTTAATAAAGAAGGGTTCGTGGCGATGGGCCGCAAAAAACGCCTCCGTCTCGGGGTGCTGGCGGCGGCAGATTTCGAGCGCGTCCTGAATGGCCTGGCGCTGCACGGTGCTGAAGGCCACTACCCCCAGCGTAAGCTTGGGCATGGTGCGGGCGTGGTGCAGCACGGCCGCGGCCACAGCCGCCGCTTCCTGCGGATTGGTGCGCGTAGTGCCGCGCTCGTAGTAGGTGGTGGGCAGGTAATGATACACCAGCCCCAGTTGCCCCTGGCCGCCGGGGCTCGGGAAAATCACGAGCTTGTCTTCGTAAAATAAGTGGTTGGAGGCCGCAATAAGCGACTGATGCAGACTACGGTAATGCCAGCGCAGCATCCGCTCGGGCATCTGGCGGGCCTTGCACAGCTCCAGAATACTCTGGATATCGGCCGTTACGTTTTCCTCGTCGGCCGACTCGCCGGTGCCGGTCAGCGAGTCGAAAAAGCTGGTGGGCGGCAGCTGCTTCGAGTCGCCCACTACTACCAGTTTTTTGCCCCGCGCCACCGCGCCGAGCGCATCCACGGGCTTAACCTGGCTGGCTTCGTCGAACACAATCAGGTCAAATTCTACCGCGCCCGGCGGCAGAAAGCTGGCCACCGACAGCGGCGACATCATAAATACGGGCTTGATGGCCTGCACCACCCGCCCAGCCTCCAGCATCAGCTTGCGAATGGGCACGTGCCGGCTCTTTTTAGCAAACTCGTTCTTAATGAACATCATCTGGCCCCCGGCCGTGGGCAGCAGCGGGTTGGGCAGGTTGTCGAAGTGGCGCGTCATGGCGCGGGTGCGGTTGTGCACCAGGCTGGCGCGGTCGGCCGCCCGAAATTGCGCGGCCGCGTCTTCGTGCCCGGCCCGCTCAAACTGCGGCAGCGCCGGAAACTGCGTGTAAGCCAGCCGCTGCAAGTATTCGAGCCAGGTTTGGCGCACGGCCGCCACCAAGTGCTGGGCCGCGCCGGGCCAGGTTTCGGCCAGGGGCAGCAGCTCGGGCCGGCCTTCGGCGTGCACCACCGCGGCCACGTTATTCCACTCAATGGCGAGTTGCAGGGCTGGCAAATCGCCTAGCCAGGCAGCTAGCTGGGTATTTTGGTCGGCCAGCGGCTGCATCACCAGCGGCCCGGCCGCGCCAAAGCGGCGGGTTTCATCCAGGGCCAGCGCGGCGCGTAGGGCCTGCCCGGTCGTAAGCTGCGCCAACAAGCCCTCCTCTACCGCACGCAAGGCGTGCGCTACGGCTTCGGGCTGGGGAGTGGCGGCTACCCAAGCATCCAGCAGGAGCTGCTGCGGAGCAAAAGGCTGGCGTTGCCAAGCGCTTGCCAGGCCAAAAACGGAGGCGAAACCAGCTGTTGGCAACGCCGACTCAATAGTCTGCCTGGCAGTAGCATACCCACTGGCGGCTGCCTGCCAGGCGGCTAGCCGGGTGGCTACGTCGGGGGCCTGGGGCGTGCGGGCCACCCACGCGGCCACAGCACTGGCCTGCGCCGGCCAGGGCTCGGTAGCCAGCTGCTCGGCTAGTCCCTGGCCCTGGCCGCTACCGGGCCGGCCGGCGGTAATGGCTTCTTGCAATGCCTGGGCATGTTGCGGCAGGGCTGCCACCAGGGCCGCCAGCGGCGCAGCCACGGCCGCCGCGTTGGGGTCAGCAGCCAGGTAGGCAAGCAGCGCGGTAGGCAGGCGCTGCTGCACCAGCAACTGATGCGTAATACTCAGATAATCAGCTACTTTCAGGAGCACAGGCCAGTCGGATGCTTCGGCGCGCCAGGCGGTGCCAAACAGCCGGCCCGCCAGCGGGCTCACTTCGTGCAGGGTTTGGGCGTGGCGGGCGGCCTCGTGCAGCGCATCAATAGCGGCTACTACCTCGTGGGCATCGCCGGGCAGCGGCCCCCGCCAAAGCTGCTGCAACTGGCGGCGGGCCCGCCGGTAGTCACTACTCAAAAAGCGCCACCACTTGGGGCCTATGGTGACAAGAATGGCGCGCTCGGCGGCTAGGTTTTGGCCCCAGGCCTCCGGTAGTAGCACACCATCGTAGCGCTGGTGCAGGTCGTTGAGCACCGCGGCGGCTTGCTGGGCGGCGGGCAACGGGCTGTTGGGCTGCGCCCAAAAGGCATCGGCCACGGCTACGCCCGGCAGTGGCGGGGCCAGCGCGGCGTGCGCGGCCACGGGCACCAGCGCGGTGGCGGTGGCCTGGTCAGTAGGCAGCGGCAGGCGCAGCAAGGTGGCCAAAGCGGCCGCCGCCACTTGCGCCACTTCGATGGCGGCGGCGGCCCGGCCGGAGTGCGCTATCAGCGCCTCGCCGTGCCGGTACTGGGCCAGTGCGGCCAGGGCTTCGGCCGCCGGCTGGTCGGTGGGCGGGGGCTGCTGCAACAGCTCGGCCAGGGCCGCAGCCTCGGTTTGGAGCAGCGCGACAGCGGCCGCGGCGCCACTTTGGTGGGCCGCCAGCGCCTCCTGGTGCGCCCGCTCGGCAAGGGGCTTTAGCGCCGCGGCGGCCGCCCTATCCAGCGGCTGGGATGCCCCCCATAAACTGGCTAGCGCCTCCCCGGCCAGGGTCAACTCGCTCACGGCCACCTGGGCGGCTTGCAGCTGGGTGGCCAGCCGCTCTTGGTCGATGGGCAGCAGCACCGTGAGGCCGGTGCCCCAAAACAGCAGCTGCGGGGGCGGCCCGAGTTTTTGCAGCGTGGCCTGCACGCGCGCCGCCAGCGCCTCGGTGCGGGTGGCGTCGGCGTCGGTCCAGCTGGCCAGGTCCGGGAAGGGCAGCCGGGGCAGCTGCTGCGCCCCGGTTTCTTCGCCCAGCGCCAGCAGGGCCCCGGCTACCTGCTGCATGGTGCGGCGGCTGCGGCCCAGCGGCGAGTTGACGGCCAACGTGTACGTATTCAGTCGATTGCGCAGGGGTGGCAACTGGGCTATCTGCTCATCGAGGTCTAGCGGGGTGGCCGGGCGGCCCAGCGCCAGGGTGTGGCGCAGCTCGTCGTGCAGGCTTTTTTTATTGGCCTTGTTGCTGTGCAGCTCCAGGCAGGCGGCCCCGAGGCCCAGCGCATCGAGCCGCCGCTTCACTACTTCCAGCGCCGCCATTTTTTCGGCCACAAACAGCACCTTTTTGCCGGCCCCGATGGCTTCGGCCAGCAGGTTGGCAATGGTTTGCGACTTGCCCGTGCCGGGCGGTCCCTGAATGACGAGGTTGCGCCCCTCCTGCACGGCCAGCAGCGCCAGCAGCTGCGACGAGTCGGCATCGAGCACCTGGTGCAGCTCGGCGGCCGGGCTTTCGGTATCCAGAAAAGCGTGCTCGCCCACGCTCGGGGCGGCATCGGTAAAGCCAGTTTCGGTGCCCAGCAGCGCCCCGATGGCCGGGTGCCCCAGCAGCGACGACGCGCCTTCGGCCGTGGCGGGCCAGGTGGCCGGGTCCAGGTCGCGGTACAGCATCAGCTTGCTGAACGAGAAGAACCCCAGCGCAATGCTATCGGCCGCTACCGCCCAGCGGCTGCGGCCAGCCACGGCTGCTTCCACGGCCTGAAAGTACTCGGCCAGCGACTGGTTTTCGACCTCGGGCAGGGACAGCACGATGCCAAAATCGCCTTTCAGCCGGGCTTGCAGGCTCAGGTTGCCTTCGACCTCGGCGCCCGAATGCGTGAGCTTGAAGCGCTCGGCCACCGTGCCGCGCTCCAGCACGACGGGCACCAGCAGCAGGGGCGCTTGGCGGGGCTCGGGGCTGCTTTCGGTTTCGTACCAGCTCAGCTGGCCCAGCGCCAGGTAAAGGATGTTGACGCCCGTTTCTTCCAGGCTGGTGCGGGCCGTGTAGTAGGTATTGAGCAGCCGGGTTTCGAGCCGGGCTAATGGCTCGGCGGTTTGCAGCTTGTTGTCGATGAGCAGGGCTTGCTGCTCGGCCTCGGTCAGCAGCAGCTCCGGCGGGTGTTCGCTGAAATAGGCTTCCAGCGGCGGCAGCTCGTCGGTCGAGACACCCGTTTTTTCCCCAGCTGATTCTGCTTTTTCCTTCTTCTTGGGCGGCTCGGGGGCGGCCGAAAAATACATGGTCTTACCCTGCCGCACCAGAATGTCCAGTACCTGCGCCGACTCCTCCCGCACCACGGCCACCCCTTGGGCTTTGGAGGGGCGAAAATTGAGCAACGGGTTGCGCAAGCCCAAGTCCAGCAGCTCCTGGCGGGAGGCTTCGAGGCGGGTAGTGAGGGTGGTGAGTAATGAAGCCTCCATGCGCTAGAATTATCAGAGCTATAATTTCTTACAGCGACAAATCTATTGCGCATTACCGCGCATTCCTACCCCACCGCCACCTTATTCAGCTTCGAGTGCCTGTGCCCGTAGGTGAAGTAAATGGCCAGCCCAATGAGCAGCCAAATCAGGAACATCGTCCAGTTGTTGATGCCCAGCTGCGTCATCAGATACATGTTGGTGAGCAGCCCCAGCACCGGCAGCAGCGAGAGCTTTTTCTGAAACGTGACGACCATGAGCACCAGCGAGGCCAGGATGAAGACGAGGTACGGAATCTGGTGGCGGAACACGCCGTAGTAGCCTGCGTGGGTGGTGCGGGCGGTGGTGCCGTCCACGTCGCTGATGAGCTTGGTAATAGTGTCGTGGTCGAAGCGCCAGAGCAGGTAGCCGGCCCCTACTAGCAGCAGCGGCACTAGCCAGCGCCCGCTGATGTAGGGCACCGTGAAGCGGGCGTCCGACTTGCCGTAGGGGTCGATGATGAGGATGCCGCCGCAGACCAGCGCAAAGGCGAACAGCGTGCCGATGCTGGTGAGGTCCACCACCAAATCCATGTTCAGAAACAGCGCCGGCACGCCCACAAAAAAGCCCGTGACGATGGTGCTGAATGAGGGCGTATGAAACTTGGGATGCACCTTGGCAAACACGGGCGGCAGCAGGCCGTCGCGGCTCATAGTCAGCCAGATGCGCGGCTGGCCCAGCTGAAACACCAGCAGCACCGAGGCCATCGCAAACACCGCGCTCACCGCCACCAGCGCCGAGAGCTTGGGCAAACCCACTTTGGCAAACACGAAGGAAAGTGGGTCGCCCACGCCCAACTCCTTGTAGCTCACCATCCCGGTGAGGACCAGCGTGATAATGACGTAGAGCACCGTGCAAATGATGAGCGCGTACATCATCGCCTTGGGTAGGTCGCGCTGGGGGTTTTTACACTCCTCGGCGGTGGTCGAGATGGCGTCGAAGCCGATGTAGGCGAAGAACACGGCCGACACGCCCTTGAGCACCCCGCCGATGCCGTGCGGCGCGAAGGGCGACCAATTTTCGGGCTTCACGTAGAACGCGCCCACCACAATGACCACGGCCACGATTATCAACTTCAACACTACCAGTAAGTTACTAGCATTCTTGCTTTCCTTGATGCCCACGTACACCAGCGCCGTAATGGCCACCGTGATAAGAAAGGCCGGCAAATCGACCACCAACCGGAAGCCGTCGAACAGCTCGGGGGCGTTGACCCAGGCGGTGTAAGCTTCGAGTTGGGCGGGCGTGGCGGCGGCCAGTGACTTGAGGGCCATCACGGCCTCGTAGCCGGCGTGAGCGCTCTGGGTGCCCATGGTGAGCCAGCGCGGAATGTGCAGCCCCACGCTGTCGAGCAGCCCGGTGAAGTAGTCGCTCCACGAAATAGCTACCACGATATTGCCCACCGCGTATTCCATAATGAGCGCCCAGCCAATAATCCAGGCCGCGAGCTCACCAAACGACGTGTAGGCGTAGGTGTAAGCCGAACCACTAACCGGGATGGTAGCCGCGAACTGCGCGTAGCACAGCGCCGAAAACGCGCAGGCAATGGCCGTGAACACGAATAGCAGCGACACCGCCGGCCCGCCATTCAGGCTGGCCTGGCCGATGGTGCTGAAAATGCCGGCCCCGATAATGGCCGCAATGCCCAGCCCGGTAAGGTCGCGCACGGTGAGGTGGCGGGCCAGGCCGCCGCCGGAGCCGCCGTGGCCCTCGGCATCAGCGGGTGGGTTGGCAAGGATAGCCGCGATGGTTTTGCGGCGAAAGAGCGAGTTATTAGTGGGGGGCATTCGGCCAGGGAAAGATTGGGCGCGCAAACTAGTAAACGGCCAAGTTACGGCGGGGCCGTGTGCAATTGGGCGCGGCGCGGCATCGGGAGGGAAAGCTATTCTCCCTTTCTGAGTTATGACCCGTCGCGTATCCGCCGTTCACATTGCCCAGCCCTGCCCCGAAAGCTGGGCCGCCATGACGCCCACCGGCCCCGGCCGACACTGCGCCGCCTGCCAAAAAACGGTGGTCGACTTCACCCACCAAACCGACGCCGAAATCCTGGCCGCCCTGCGCCAGGCCGCCGGCGAAACCTGCGGCCGCCTGCGCGCCGACCAGATAAACCGCCCCCTCATCATGCCTACCCCGGCCCCACGCTGGCGCGCCTGGCTCGGGGCCGCGCTGGCCGCCGGCAGCGTACTGGGGGCCGGCCGGGCCGCTGCGCAGGCCAACGCCATCTACGCCAACGGCGGCCCGGTACCAGCGGCCAGCGCGGCTCCAAACCAGCCCAGCCGGGAAGTAACCAGCAGCACCCCAGCGCTCCTCCACACCGATGAGCCGGTAGTGCTACGCGGCACCGTCACGGATGCCAATACCCACGAGGGGCTGCCGGGCGTCACGGTATTGGTGAAGGGCACGAATACGGGTATTTCGACCAACGTAGCCGGTGCATTTGAGCTGCCTGTTGCCGCAACCACGCAATCAGTGACTATTACCATCAGCATGGTGGGCTATGTGCATCAGGAAAAGACACTGACGCTATCAGCCACTTCGGATTTGCAGCTTGCGTTGCTGATGGACACCCAGGTATTGGGCGGACTAATGGTAATCGAGTACGAGCGCCCCTGGCCCTGGCACCCGCGCCGCTTTTTCAACTGGAGCAAGTATTGGCTGGCCAAACCCTTTAGAAATTAACTTACTACCTGTCAAACCCTTAACTACTATTGCGCATGCTTCCGCTAGCCATTCAAATTCCGCAGCCCTGCGCCGAAAGCTGGGATGCCATGACGCCCACCACCGCCGGCCGCCACTGCGCCGCCTGCGCCAAAACGGTGGTCGATTTTACCACCTACACCGATGGCGAATTGGCCGCCTATGTCAGCCAGCACAGCCAACTGCCGTGCGGGCGCTTCCGCGAAAGTCAGCTGGGTCGGGTGTTGCGGCCGGCGGCCATGCCCGTGGTGGGCTGGCGGCGCTGGCTGGGCGCCGTAGCCGCGCTGCTGGGCCTGGGTAGCCTGGCTGCTCCGGCCCGCGCCCAAAGCGGCCCCGCCCACCCGGCCACTACCCAGGTGCCGGCCGGCACCGGCCAGCTACTGGGCCGGCCGGCGCTGCCACCCCGCCCCAGCACGCACCACCCGGTGCTACCAGCTTGCCCCGTAACCCCGCCCGAGCGCATTTTGGGTGGGGCACCCATTGCCACGCCGATGCCGCCACCTCCCAAATCCAAGAAGTAAGTAGCGCTACGTATGCCCCGTACCAGCCTCGCCATTCCGCAGCCCTGCGCCGAAAGCTGGGATGCCATGATGCCCACCGCCGCCGGCCGCCACTGCGCCGCCTGCCAGAAAACGGTGGTCGATTTTACCTGGAAAACCGATGCCGAAATCCTGGCCATCCTTCGCCAAGCGGCCGGCGAAACCTGCGGCCGCCTGCGCGCCGACCAACTCAATCGCCCCTTAGTGCCGGCGGCGGTAGCCAGCCCCGCCCCACGGTGGCGTCCCTGGCTAGCCGCTACCCTAGCTCTGTGGGGCGTGCGCGAAAGCAGCGGCCTGGACGCTGAGGCCCGCACCGAGCCGGCCCCCAGCGCCCACCACTCGCCCACCAACACGCACAAGCCCCGCCATTCGGCATCAGCAAGCAAGCTGCTGCGCGGCACGGTGCGCGATGCCGGTACCCAGGAGCCGCTAGCGGGCGTGGCGGTTTTTCTGAAGGGCGAAAACCGGGCTACGACTACCAACGCGGCCGGTCAGTTTAGCTTGCAGTTGCCCGCGGGCCGGCCCGCGGCGCGGCGGCCGCACTTGGTGCTGCACCACGCGGGCTACCTCTCGCGCCAGCTGTCATTGACCCCAGCTGCGGGCGCGGTGCAGGTAGCCCTGCATACCGACCCGGCCGCCGGGGGCGTGGAAGTAGTAGCCATGTACCGAGAGCAAAGAAGAGAAACAGTAAGCGGGGCAGTTTCCCAGGTATTCGCTGCCGAAACGCCCCCTGCCCCACCCGCCGCTCAGCCCGGCCACGGGTTTTTTCATTGGCTCACCCGGCCTTTTCGGCGCAGTTAAAACGACGCTATACCCAAACTTTTTGGCCTCAAAAAGCCTTGTGCCAGGGTATGATGCGACTACCCATTGCCCTGCTGCTGACGCTGCTACTTGCCGCTTGCTCCACCTTTAAGCCGGTACCTACTACCCGCTTCAACCCCACCGCTACCCGCGCCGAGCTGCCCCACGAGGAGGCGGTGCACCCCAAAAACTCGCTGGAGTGGTGGTACCTCACCGGCCACCTGCGCGACCAGGCCAGCGGCGAGGAATTTGGCATCGAGTACGTGTTCTTTCACTTCAACCTGAAGGATGGCAAGGACGACTACCAAATGGTGAACGTGGCCATTACCGACCCCAAGGGCCAGAAATTCAACTACGACTACAAGCTGGGCAAGCTGCCGCGCCTGCTCACCGATTCGCTGCCCGTGCGCCTGCGCGAGCACAAAGACGGCCAGGTGTGGAGCTTCAACGGCCAGGAGGGCAAGTATCAGTTTGCCGCCGCCCTCACCGGCAAAGGCAACGCGGGCTACGCCCTCAACCTCAGCACCACGCCCACCAAGCCCGTGCTGCTGCACGGCGGCACGGGCTATGAAAACTATGGCCAGGGCATCACGGCGGGCTACTACTCGTACCCGCGCCTGGCTACCACGGGCACGCTCACGGTGGGCGGCAAAACCCACCAGGTAGCCGGCGAGCTGTGGTACGACCGCCAGTGGAACTGCACCAGCATCGTGAGCAAGGGCGTGGGTTGGGACTGGCTCAGCATCCAGCTCGACCAGCCCCGTGAGGAGCTGATGCTCAATACGCTGCGCAACACCGAAACCAACCAGACGCTCAACAACGGCTCGTTTTTCAGCGCCACCAACGAGAACGTGCACCTGAGCGGCAACGACTTCACGCTCACGCCCCTCACCTACTGGACCAGCCCGAAGTCGAAAAAGCAGTACCCCGCCAAGTGGCGCGTGCAGGTGCCCAGCCAGGGCTACGACCTCGTGGTGGAGCCCCTCGTGCCCAACCAGGAGCTGGCGCTGCGCTTCTTCCACGCCTTCACTATGTACTATTGGGAAGGCATGTGTAAGGTGACTGGCACGCACCGCGGCCAGCCCGTGACGGGCAAGGCCTACGTCGAAATCACGAACCGGCAGGCGGCGACAGCCACCCGCGGCGCAGGCGCGCCGGCCACTGACGCTGGCCAGCCCGCCCCAGCGGCTGGCGCGCGCTAGCCGCCGGCCAGCGCGCCAGCCAGCAAAGCCACGCCCACAATGGCCACGCCCGGCACGCGCTCCCACAGCAGCAGCAGAAACGTGGTGCCCACCAGCAGTGGGTTGAGGGGCAGGTGCCAGCCGGCCAGCGGGCCGGGCAGGGCCAGCAGGCGGTCGGGAAGCGGGTGGTAGAGCAGCAGCGCCGCCGCGCACACCAGGCCGGCACTCACCGCGTTAACGCCTTCTAGGGAGGCCTTTACCACGCGGTACTGCCGCAGGCCGTCCCAGAAGCGGATGACGAAGAATATCAGCAGCACGCCGGGTAAAAAGATGCCCACCGCGCCTACCAGTGCCCCCAGTAGCTGCGGGCCCGCGCCGCCGGCCGGCCTCATGGCCAATGCCCCGATGTATGAGGCAAACGAAAAATTGGGCCCCGGCAAAGCCTGCACCAGCCCCAGGCCCGACAAAAATTCGGGCCCCGTGAGGTAACGCTTGTATTCCACAAACTCGGCAAACAGCAGCGGGGCCAGCACCTGCCCGCCCCCAAACACGAGCGAGCCGTTGCGGTAAAAGTTCTCAAACAAGCGCACCGGCAGCAGCTGCGTATAGTGCCCCAGTAGGGCCGCTACCAGGAAAATGCCCAGCCACAACGCCCCATTGGCCCACTCCACGCGAATGGGCTTCTTATCGGGCACAATGGCGTGCTTGCGGTAGCGTAGCGCCGTAAACACCCCGCCGGCCAGCAGCAGCAGCGGCAGCAACCCCGGCAGCTGAAAAAAGTAGGCTACCATGGCGGCGGCCACCAGCAAAGCCACCGACGTTTTGGTGTGCACCACTTTTTCGGCAATGCGGTAGGCCGAAAACGCCACGAAGCCCACCGCCACCGGCTGCACAAACTGCACCAGCCGCGCCGTAAAAGCCGTGTCGAAGTGCGTGAGTAGCAGCCCCGCCAGCGTCATGATACTCACCGAAGGCAGGCACCAGATTATCAGCGTGAGGTAAGCCAGGTTGGGCCCGCCCAGCCGGAAGCCGATGGCCGTGATGGTTTGCGTGGACGTAGGCCCCGGCAGCAGCGCGCACAGCGCCTGCAACTCCAGCAACTCGCCCGCCGTGAGGTACTTACGCTTATTTACCAGCAGCCGAAACATCATGGCCAGGTGCGCCTGCGGCCCCCCAAAAGCCGTGCAGGCGAGGCCAGCCACGTCTTTCAGAAAAATAAAATTGCGGGTGTGGCGCAGTCGCCGCCCCGCCCGGCGCAACGGCGCCAGGGGAACGGGCAACTCAGAATAGGCAGGTAATTGGTCGGACACAGAACGAAAGGGTAGCCATGCCGAAGATAAAGCCAGCTAGCCACTAGTGGAAGCTGGCAACAAAAAAAGAACGTCATGCAGACCAAAGGGAAGCATCTCGCTCGAATCGTTGGAGTTGGTAATCCAACGGCGCGAGCGAGATGCTTCCCTTCGGTCTGCATGACGCTCTCAATAGACTCAATAGCCTATTTAGTAGCCACTTACTTCTTCTTCAGGCCCAGCTCAATCAGCCGCTCGTTCAGGAATTCGCCGGCCGTGATGTCGGCTTCCTTCTTGGGGTTGTCAGCCGTGACGAGGTGCGGCAGGGCCGCCAGGCTCATCTCGGAGCGCGGGTGCATAAAGAACGGGATGCTGTAGCGCGAGGTGTTCATCTTCTCGCGGGCAGGGTTCACCACGCGGTGGATGGTGCTCTTGAGCACGCCGTTGGTGAGGCGCTGGAGCATGTCGCCCACGTTTACCACAATCTGGTCGGGCAGGGCCGTGATGGCAATCCACTGGCCGTCGCGGCGCTTCACTTGCAGGCCGTCGGCGCTGGCGCCCATCAGCAAGGTAATCAGGTTGATGTCGCCGTGCTCGGCGGCGCGCACGGCGTCGGCGGGCACCGCGTCGGGGTCTTCGATGGGGAAGTAGTGAATGGGCCGCAGGATGCTGTTGCCGTTCTTCACCTTGTCATCGAAGTAGTTCTCGGGCAGCTCCAGGTACAGCGCAATGGCGCGCAGCACGTCCTGGCCAGCGGCCTCCAGGGTGCGGTAAGCCTTCATGGTGCTCTGCTCGAAACGAGGCACCTCGGCGGGCCAGATATTGGCCGGGTAATCGTTTTTTACCGGGTCGGTTTCGTCGAGCACTTCCTGGCCCACGTGGTAAAATTCTTTCAGGTCGCCGGTGTTGCGGCCCTTGGCGTGCTCCTTGCCCTTGCTGATGTAGCCGCGCTGGCCCGCTAGCTCGGGCACTTCGTACGACTGCTTCGAGTTGTCGGGGAGCTGAAAAAACGCCTGCACGTCGGCGTACAGCTCTTTGGTTTGCAGCTCGTTGAGGCCGTGGTTTTTGAGGGCGATGAAGCCAATGCTTTGGTAAGCAGCGCCCAGCTCTTGCACAAACTTGGCTTTGCGGGTGGGGTCGCCCGAGCGGAAGTCGGCCAGGTCGAGCGAAGGGATGTGGTCAGGCAGGTTATCAGCCATAAAAAAGTAGGGATGGGTTACTTGCTGATTATGGATAGCTAGTTTTTGGTAGCAGGCCGGGCGGCGGCGGGTTAAGTGCTTAACCCGCCGCGCGCCTAGCCCACCAGCAGCAACCAGAAACTAGCTAATGCGAAGTTAGTACAAAACCTTCTGCCCGCTAGTTCGCGTAGAGGGCCTGATAACTCACCTCCTTCTGTCTCTTTCACATGAATCGATTCACCGCCCCGCTTACTGGCTCGCTGGCCCTGGCCGCCCTGGCCATACTAGGTAGCTGCAGCACCAGCCAGCAGGCCGAAACTGCTACCACCAGCCCCGCCGACCGCCCCGCAGCCCTGGGGGCGCAAAGCAGCGGCTCCACCGTATCGGGCGCGGCCCAGTCGAAGGGCGGCATCACGCTCACACCCTACAACGACTCGCCTAAGTTTCCGACCGCTGCCCTGCGCCTGAATGCGCCCGTGCAAGGCTCCTCGGTGCCCAGCGGCGAGGTTACGTTCTCCTATGAGCTGACCAACTTTCAGCTCACCAAGATGACGGAAAGTGAGCACGGCATGCAAATGGCCAACTCAATGAAGGGCCAGCACATCCACAACATCGTGGACAACCAGCCCTACACAGCTCACTACGACACGAAATTCACCAAGCCAATTCCGGACGGTGAACACGTTATTTTGTCGTTTCTGTCGCGCTCTTACCACGAAAGCCTCAAGCAAAAGGGAGCCTATGACCTGCGCACTATCACCGTGGGCACGCCGGCCGCTGGCACTGCGCCCATGAACTTCGACGTGAAAGCCCCGGCCCTGTTCTACAGCCGCCCCAAGGACACGTACGCCGGCAAGGATGCCCAGAAAATCATGCTGGACTTTTACCTTGTGAACACTACCCTGGCCCCCGATGGCAACAAGGTGCGCGCCACCATCAACGGCACCGAGTTCATGCTCGACCAGTGGATGCCCTACATGATGGAAGGCTTGCCCGCCGGCCAGGCCACCATTAAGCTGGAGCTGCTCGATAGCAGCGGCACCCTCATCCCCGGTGCCTACAACTCGGTAACCCGCACGATTACGGTAGCCCCGTAACATTACGGTATGCCTGTAAACAGGCTGACAAAAAGAACGTCATGCTGAGCTTGTCGAAGCATCTCTACCACGCCAGTCGGGTTACTAATCCTTTCGGCGTGGTAGAGATGCTTCGACAAGCTCAGCATGACGTTCTTTTTTACTTTGTTCATTTACTCAACTCTTTGTCAATCAATTCTTTAACTTCTGGCAATTCGTAATCAGCTTCCGTCTGAATAAGCGGCATCACCCGGGTCATAATGGCCTCCTGGCGCTGGCCGGCGGCCCAGGCCTCGGCATAGGAGGTATCGGGCGAGAACGTTACCCGTGAGTAGAGCGGCACCCACTGGCCGGGATACTGGGCGGCGATTTTGCTTTCGATGCGCTTTTGCAGCAGAAAGCGGGGGTCGGCCACGCGGTCGCGCATCTCCACGAAGTTGTAGAGTGCGAGGTCGGCCATGGCGTCGGTGTTGGGTTTACGCTGGTGTTCAAACTCATCCATCACCCGGTCCCAGTTGGCTTCGCCGTGCTGCTCCAGTAATTGGTTGAGCACGGTGCAGTCCTCAAAACCGGCGTTCATCCCTTGTCCATAAAATGGTACTATGGCGTGGGCAGCGTCGCCGAGCAGCAGCACCGTGTCGTGGTAGGCCCACGGGAAGCAGCGAATGGTCACCAAGGAGCCCGTGGGGTGGTCAAAAAACTCCTCCGTGAGCTGCGGCATCAGCGGCACCGCGTCGGGAAAAGTGGCGGCGAAGAAAGTGGCCACGTCGGCCGGCGTCTGGAGCGCCGCAAACGACTTGTCGCCTTCATAAGGAAAAAACAGCGTGGCGTTGAATGACCCATCGAGGTTAGGCAGCGCAATCATCAGAAAGTTGCCCCGCGGCCAGATGTGGAGCGCGTTCTTCTCCAGCTGCCACGCGCCGGCCGGGCCGGCCGCGATGGTCAACTCCTTGTAGCCGTACTCCAGGTACTGCTGCGAGTAGTCGGTGCGGTCGGTGCGCTGCAAGGCCGCCCGCACCGCCGAAAACGCCCCATCGGCCCCAAACAAACGCTCATAAGCCACCTCGTGGGCCTGCCCACTAGCCACATCCTGCAAGTGCAGGCGCCGGGCGGGCAAGTCGAGCTGCGTGAGCTTCTGGCCGAAGGTCACCTGCACATTTGCTTCTTTTTCAACAATATCAAGCAATGTACAGTTCAGGTTACCCCGGTTCACGGAGTAAATGGCCTGGTTGTCCTGCCCGTAAGGCTGAAAGGTGAGCTGGCCTTGCCCGTCGTGCATCACGCGGCGGTACATCGGGATGCCCACCTGCCGAATATCGTCGGCCACGCCCACGCCGGCCAGCGCCCGCCAGCCCCGGTCGCTCAGCGCCAGGTTGATGGAGCGTCCACCCAGCAGGCCCTGCGTGCGCGGGTCGGGCAGGCGCTCGAACACCTGCACCGGGTGGCCCCGCCGCGTGAGGTATAAGGCTAGCAGCGAGCCCACTAGGCCCGCGCCCATCACTACGAGCGGCTCGGTGACGGTGGAGGAAGTGGCGTTGAAAGAAGATTCCATACGAGCGTAAAAAAGCAACTTGCCGGACCTAGCGCAGGCTGTCGATAGAATAGGTGATGGTGCGGGAATCGGTACTTGAAGCAACTAAATAATCGTGCTGCTTTACTAGTGTCACGGTCATTAGCTGGTAGTCTTTCGGATTGTTTATGTTAGCTACCAGCAAGTGGGCCAATTTACGGGCACGATGTACCACACTATCAGGAGCGGCAGGCTGGCCCTGAGGGTTAACTACCACTAGCTCTAGCCAGTTGATGGCGAAATCGGCGCTTACTTGTGTAGCGTGAATCGAAAAGCCTACCTCCTTGGCATTCAGAAGCTTTTCCTGCTGCTTGTAGGCCTCATCATACCGATGTTGTGGCTGTATGTTCGGCGGCATTTTTAGTTGCTTGCCACAACCCGCCGCCATTCCGCTCGTCAAGTACAGCAGCCACAATCGCTTCTTCTCCATATGTTTATTTATAAAACAAACCAATTACTGCGACCATCAACTGTTTCAGAGCGGCGTAATCGCCGTAGCTGAATCTAGTGACTATTTTTTCTTAGCGCAGGCTGGCTATCGAGTAAATAAAGACCTGGGAGCTGGCGCTGGCACCGCTACTTCGCGAGAAAAAACTGGTTTTAAACGTCGCCTGGGCACTTATGGCCTGGTACTGGCCGGGGCGGGCCAGGTCGGCCACCAGCAGGTGAGCCAGCTTATGCATACGCTGTTTCAGGGTATCGGGCTGCTGCTCGGGCGCGGGCTGGGGGTTGATTACTTCCAGTGTGAGCACGGGCAGGGCAGGGCCACCGGGCGTGGCGGCCGTGGCCATTACCCGCACTTGCTCAGCTTGCAGCAGCTCTATCTGCCGCTGCATGGCCGCATCGTACTTGTGTTTCAGGGGTATTTCGGGCGCTACGTCCAACTGCCGGCCGCAGCCGGCCACTACCATGCTCAGCAGGCCTAGCCGCCAGATTTTCAGTGCTTTCATACTCTTTAAAACCAAGTGGCGGCCAGCGCCATCAGCTGCTCCAGCGCCGCCTGGTCGTCGTGGTCGAAGTCGTTGAGTTGGTCGCTGTCCACATCGAGCACGGCCACTACCGCGCCGTCTTTCAGAATAGGCACCACGATTTCCGATTTCGAATCGGAGCTGCACGCAATGTGGCCCGGAAACACCTCCACATCAGGCACTAGCACGGTGCGCGCCTCAGCCCAACTGGTGCCGCACACGCCCCGCCCCCGCCGGATGCGGGTGCAGGCAATGGGCCCCTGAAACGGCCCCAGCACCAGCTCCTCGCCCTGCACCACGTAGAAGCCCACCCAAAAAAAGCCGAACGCCTGCCGCAGTGCGGCGGCCACGTTGGCCAGGTTAGCAATGCGGTCGGGTTCGTCGGCGGTGAGGGCTGCCACCTGCGGGTGCAACTCAGCGTAGCGGGCGGCTTTGGGCACGCCCGGCGTTAGAAAAAGGGTTTCGGACATGAGCGCAACTAACTAAAAAGGGCCCCGACAAGCAAGAAAATCCACTAGCGGACTGCTACTACCGGGGCCGGCTGGTTATAAGTACCAAGCCAGCCCCAGGGTTTGAATTGGCCCGCAAAAGTACCGGTATCCGGCGGCCTACGCGGGCGCTGTCGCCACCGGAGCAGCAATGGCAAAGCTACCCCCCTGATGCTCAGTTGCTTCCAGCAAGCGGTAGTTCAGCGACTCCTTCACGTCCAGGTATTCGTCGTAGCTGGTGGTTTCCACGAAGTACTGCACCGTCACCTCCTTGCCCGAGGGCGAGATGCTGTTGAACTTCATTTGCACGTCTTTGGTCACGAGCGGGTGCGCCTCCATAGCTTCCACCGCTTCCTTGATAATGGCTTGCAGCTGCTCGCTGGTCGTCTTCTGGTCGAAGATGAGCGTGAAGCCCACCCGCCGCGCCGTGCGCAGGCTCAGGTTATCCAACGGTTTGTCAATCATACTCTTATTAGGCACCGTGAGGTAGCTTTTTTCGGCCGTGCGCAGGCGCGTGCTCCGAAAGCCGATTTTCTCTACCGTGCCGCTCACCGTGCCAGCCGTTACGAGGTCGCCCACCCCAAAGGGCTGGTCCAGGAAGATGGTGAACGAGGCCAGCAGGTTTTCCAGGCTTTCCTTGGCCGCAAAGGCTACGGCCAGCCCGCCAATGCCCAGGCCGCCTATCAGGGCCGTCACATTCACCCCAAATACCTGCCCCAGCGCCACCAGCAGCCCAATAACCACGATAAAAACCTTGAGCAAGTCCTTGGCAAAGGGCAAAAACTGGTTGTCGAGCCGCCGCGCGCCGGGCGTGGTGGTGAGCTCGGCGCGGCGCTGCACCACCAGCAGCGCAAAATCGACCAGCCGCGTAATCACCCACACAATAGTGGTAATCACGCCCAGGTGAAACAGCCCCAGTACCAGCACCTTCGGCCAGGGCTCCACACCCGCCACCGCCAGCGGGGGCATGGGGTAACGCAATACACTGAAGGCCAAGTAGAAAGAAATTAGAAACAACAGCGCGCCCAGCGGCTGAATCAGCAGCTCGTGCAGTTCTTCTTCCGTTACGCCAGCCGTGTAGCGCTTGGTAAACCGGAATAGCGCCTTGCTCAGCAGCCGCGACAGCACCCGGTTGAGCACGCTGCCCAAAAACATAATCACCGCCGCGATTAGGTACTCAACTAACTCGTTACCCAGCACCTCGCGGCGCAAAAAAGCAGGAACCTCCATTGAACAGCAAGTGAGCCGGGAAATTGCCGCCCACCCGCGCAAGTACGCAAGGCGCTGGCGGGCTGTTGGTGCGAGCTACCTTTTAGTTAGCTCACCGGAACTCGCAGATTAATACGGGCGAGTGCCCCCGGTAATGAGTAGGTTTTCATTTTAGGTTCATTAGCAAGCCAATTAAAGAACCGTCATTATAAAAAAACTTTGAATAATATAAATTTAGAAAAAGTGCGAAATCAGGCCCGCAGGGCAACAAATTGCACTTAGCCAAGTACTATGCCCGAATTTTATATGCGCTCACAATAGTGTACAATAGTATTCTTGCGTTTACTTTGCATTACCAAAACCCTAGTAATAGGGTAGCGGTTTCATTCTTCTATTTTCCCTTCTACCATTTTTCAATTTATTAACGCCATGAAACCTTTGCACACTCGCGTGGAGGCTGAGCAGTTGGACCGCGCCGCGGCCATGCTCAAAGTACTTTCGCACCCCAAGCGCCTCGCCATTGTTGACCTGCTTGGCAAGAGCAAAACCAAGGACCACCAGATGTCGGTTACCGAAATCTACCAGGCCCTCGACATTCCACAGGCTATCGCTTCGCAGCACCTCATCACCCTCAAAGACCGGGGCGTGCTGAAGTCGAGCAAAGTGGGCACCAAGATTTACTACTCGCTGGCCGTACCCCAGTTGCTGAAAATCATCGATACGCTGGAAGACTATTCCGGCCGTATCTAACCAGCTGCTTTACGCAAGTGTGCGTTGCGCCCTAGCCACTTACACTTGCGTAGAGCGCCTAGTATGCTCATGCTAAATCGTTTACTCGCTTCATCTGGTGGCGGCCCTATTATGTAGTTGGGTTCCAAATCAGACCGTTTCGGGACGAGCTAGCCGAGCTGACTCCATTATAAAAATCCTTGCAAAATGCTGATTATCAGCATTTTGCAAGGATTTTGCCGTTTTAATCAAGTAGCCGGGGCCGGGCTAGGCCGGTTGCGATTGCCGCTCTAAGTCAAACAAGTCGGTGAGCAGCGGCAGCAGCTGGTCGGCTTCGTCGCGGCGGCAAGCGGCTTTGAGGTGCAGCACGTGCTGCTTCAGCACTTTTTGCATAAAGGCGCGCGTGGCCTCATCCAGCAGCTTTACTTCGGCGGGGGTAGCTTTTTTCTGGAAGCGGTCGAGCTCCTGCTGGCGCATTTGCTCCAAGCCAGCTTTCATGCGCTGAATGAGGGGCGACACGAGCATTTCGCGGCTCCAGTCGGCAAAGTCGAGCAGGCTTTCGGTGATGAGAGCCTGCACCTGGGGCACGGCGGCCAGGCGCATTTCCAGCGCCGCCGAAGCCTTGCTCTGAATAGCGTCCACGTTGTAGACCAGCACGCCGGGCACTTGCTCCACATCGGCGGCTACGGAGCGCGGCACGGCCAAGTCGATGAAGAACTTGTAGCTCAGTACGTCAAGATGCGCTACTAGCTCGCGGGTGAAAAAGGGCGTGTCGCGGCTGATGGAGGAAATAACCACGTCGGCATCGCGCAAGGCAGCGGCCAGGTTCTCAAAGTCAGCAATGCGGAGGCGGCCGGGCGCAAACTCGGCGGCCAGCTCCTCGGCGCGGGCGCGGGTGCGGTTGCACAATGTCACGCTGGCGAAGCTCTTGCTGTCGGCCAAATGGCGGCACACGTCGCTGCCAATTTCGCCCAGGCCTACTACCAGTACGCGGGGGCTGGCCACGTCGGCCGTGAGCTCCTCTACCAGCTCCAGGGCCGCGTAGCTCATGGAGGCAGCCCCATCGCGGAAGCTGGTTTCCTGCTGCACGCGCTTATTGGCGAAGAAGATGGTGTGCAGCAAACGGTGCAGGAAGGGCCCGGCCGCGTCGGCGTCGGCGGTCCACTGGTAGGCCTGCTTCACCTGGCTGATAATCTGCATATCACCAACCACTTGGGCATCAAGCCCCAAGGCTACTTCAAACAGGTGGCGGGTGGCCGCTTCGGCCTCGGTATAGAGGTCAAAGTACGGGGCGAAGCGCAGGGCATCGGGCCGGTTTTTGAGCTCCCCCAGCGCCTGGATGATGGCGGCCGAAAAGTCGTCGTCGTGGGCGTAGTAGATTTCGGTGCGGTTGCAGGTGCTTAGCACCAATACATCGGCCAAGTGCAGCTCGGTGCGCAATTGCTGCACAAAGCGACGGCAGGCAGCTTCGTCTAGCGCCAGCAGCTCGCGGATGGCGAGGGGCGCCTTGCGGAAGGATAAACTAACAGCCTTAAACGAATGGGACATAGCACGGGCCGACCCAGGGTCGGCCTGCAAAATTACGGTATAAACAGCTGCGATAGAAACAGACTGACAAGCTATTGGGTTCGGCCGACTCGATAAATGCCCCAACCCAGCCTTTTCCTCGTTAAATGCGGCAACTTGCGCTCTGGGCTGCCCGCCCGACCTTTACTTTCTTATGCTTCTTCCCTTTTCGGACCAAAAATCGCGCATCAAGCTCTTGGTCTTGCTCATGGCCCTGCTCATTGCCGGGGCTACGGTGGTGTACACCAACGTGCTAGTACAACGCCTTTCGGAGCGCGAGCAGCGGCAGATTGACCTGTACGCCAAAACCCTACGCTACCTGATTAGCACCGAAGACACCAAAAACCTGCAATTTTTGCAAGAGCAGATTATTGAGGCCAACACCACCATCCCCGTTATTCTAACGGATGGCGGCAACATCATTGACGCCAAAAACCTGAGCATTCCCCCGCGCCTGCCACTGGCCGACTCGCTGCGGCGCTTGCAGGCCGTGCTGCTCGATATGCAGCAGCGCCACCCCCCCATTGTGATTGAGCTGGCGGGCGGCACCCGCAACTACATTTTTTACCAGGATTCGCGCCTACTGCGGCAGCTGCGCACCTACCCGTTGGCGGCGCTGGCCGTTATCGCCTCGCTGGCCATGATGGCCTACATTGCCTTCAGCTACTCGCGGCGCGCCGAGCAAAACCGGGTGTGGGTGGGCCTGGCCAAGGAAACGGCCCACCAACTGGGCACGCCGCTGAGTTCACTCGTGGGCTGGCAGGAGTACCTGCGGCAGTCAGAACGCTTTCACGATGAGCCCATTGTGGAGGAGCTGGGCAAGGATATCAAGCGCCTGGAAATCATTACCGAGCGCTTTAGCAACATCGGCTCGGTACCGGTGCTCAAGGCCGAAAACCTCTACCTAACTACGCGCAACGCCATTGCCTACCTTGAGAGCCGGGTGTCGCGCAAGGTGAAATTCACCATCGAAACCGACCTGCCGCTCGACACGCCGGCCTGCCTCAACGTGCCGCTTTTCGACTGGGTGGTGGAGAACATCTGCAAAAACGCGGTGGACGCCATGGACGGCCGCGGCTCCATCACATTGCGCCTGCGGGCCGTGAAACCCCGCCGGCAGTGGTGGCGTCGCCGCACCCCGCGCCCCCAGGTGGCCATCGATATCACCGATACGGGCAAGGGCATTCCGCGCAACAAGCTCGAAAACGTGTTCACCCCCGGCTACACCACCAAAAAGCGCGGCTGGGGCCTGGGCCTGGCGCTGGCCCGCCGCATCATCGACAACTACCACGAGGGGCGACTATTTGTGAAGTGGAGCGAGGTGGGCAAAGGCACCACGTTCCGGCTCATACTCAATCAGTAAATGAGTAGGTGAGTAAATGAGTAATGTTCTCCTAGCAGAGACTTTACTCATTTACTCACCTACTCATTTACCGTTTACGCGCCCATTACCAGCTGGTCGGGCAGGTTCATCAGGTAATCGCCATAGCCGCTTTTGCGCAGCGGGCCGGCAATTTTGCGGAGCTGGTCGGCATCGATAAAACCTTGGCGATAAGCAGCTTCCTCAATGGAGCCCACTTTCAGGCCTTGGCGCTGCTCCAGCACCCGCACAAACTCGCCGGCCTGCATCAGGCTTTCGAAGGTGCCGGTGTCGAGCCAGGCCGTGCCGCGGCCCAGGATACCTACTTTGAGCTTGCCCTGGCTTAGATACTCGCGGTTCACGTCCGTGATTTCGTACTCGCCCCGCGGGCTCATTTCCAGGTTCTTGGCAATCTCAACTACTTCATTATCATAGAAGTACAGGCCGGGCACCGCGTAGTTGCTCTTGGGTTTGGTAGGCTTCTCTTCAATGCTGAGAGCCACCTTGTTTTCGTCGAACTCAACTACGCCATAGCGCTCGGGGTCGTGCACGTGGTAGGCGTAGACCACGCCGCCGTCGGGGTCGCTATTAGCTTTCAGCAACTCTTCCATGCCTTCGCCGTGGAAGATGTTGTCGCCCAGCACCAGCGCCACCTTATCCTGGCCAATAAAATCGGCCCCGAGCACAAAGGCCTGGGCCAAGCCATTGGGCACTTCCTGCACTACGTACTGGAAGTTGCAGCCCAGGTTTTGGCCATCGCCCAGCAGCTTCTTAAACTGCTCCTGGTCGTGGGGCGTGGTGATGATGAGGATTTCGCGAATACCCGCCATCATCAGTATCGACAGCGGATAATAAATCATCGGCTTGTCGTAGACGGGCATAAGCTGCTTCGAAACAGCCAGCGTGAGGGGGTGCAGCCGGGTGCCGGAGCCGCCGGCCAGAATAATACCTTTCATAGGGAGAGTTTAACTCAGCGTTTTGTATTTGACTTTGGTAAACCCTGTTATCAGCCGCTTATCACCGCCAGCAGTTTATCAAATGATTGTTTTATGACCAGCGGCCGCTCGGCTTTGTAGGCCGGGTCCGGGTCTAAATCGTCAATAGTAGCCAGCCACTCAGCTAGGACAATATCCCGGCAAGTAGCAACTAATTGAGGCGTGAGGGCGGCACTGGAATAGTACTTTCCTAGCAAGGTCAATATTTCCACTGCCACCATGCACTCCACCCACCCATCTTCGTCAGCTTCGGCCAATGAGGGGTTTCCGACGATAGCCGTTAGCTTTTCAACCAGCGGCTGGCAGATGGTGGCCAGGTAATCTAAGGCGTGGTCGTTGCCGAAATTATCACTTCCCCAAGTTCCCATACCAATTTAGCCTAAGTAACTACTAAGCAATTAATTGCGCTCAGCAATAAAGTCCTGGTTGGCTTTAAACCAGCTCAGCGTTTGCTGCAAGCCCTCCCGAATGCGCACCTGCGGAGCGTAGCCGAGCCGGGTTTCGGCCTTGGTAATGTCGGCCAGCGAATCGCGGATGTCGCCGGCGCGGTTGGGGCCAAACTTGGGCTCTAGGGTCGAGTGGGCTTCTTCGCGCAGGATGTCGTACATCTGCACCAGCGAGGTCCGGTCGCCCACAGCAATGTTGTAGACCTGGCCCAGCGCCTCGGGGTTGGTGGTGAGCGCGGCCCGCATGTTGGCCTGCACGCAGTTGGCCACGAAGGTGAAGTCGCGGGTTTGGCCGCCGTCGCCGTTCAAAGTAGGCGCGTTTTCCTCCAGAATTGCGTCGATAAATAGCGGAATAACCGCGGCATATGCCCCACCAGGGTCCTGGCGCGGGCCGAAGATGTTGAAGTAGCGCAGGCCGATAATCTCCATGCCGTAGGTGCGAGCAAACACGTCGGCGTACAGCTCGTTGGCGTACTTAGTCACGGCGTAGGGCGAGAGTGGCTTGCCAATGCGGTCCTCCACCTTGGGCAGGCCGGGGTGGTCGCCGTAGGTCGAGGACGAGGCCGCGTACACGAAGCGCTTCACGCCGGCCTCCTTGGCGGCAAACAGGACTTTCACGAAGCCGCCCACGTTCACCTCATCGGTCGTAACGGGGTCGTTGATGGAGCGCGGCACCGAGCCCAGCGCCGCCTGGTGCAGCACCACGTCCATGCCCTGCACGGCACGCGCGCAGGCCTCTCGGTCACGGATATCGCCTTCCTGCACCTCCAGCGCCGCGTGGCCCTCAAACAGGCGCAGGTTTTTGCGGAAGCCGTTGGAGAAGTTATCCAGCACCCGCACTTTTTTGGCACCGTGCTTCAACAGGTATTCTACCAGGTTGGAGCCGATGAAGCCGGCCCCGCCGGTTACCAGAAAGTTGAGCTCGCCCAGTGGCTGGTCGGTGAAAGGAGTTTCGTACATCGTGGGAGTATTCAATCAGAACGTCATGCTGACGAAGGAAGCATCTCTACTGCGTAACTAATCATTATCGATGCAACGAAGCGGTAGAGATGCTTCCTTCGTCAGCATGACGTTCTCAAAACAAGATATTAGCGGCCCGCGTACTGCTTGGCGTTGTAGTCCTGGTAGGTGCCGCTGGTCACGTTGTCCAGCCACTCCTGGTTGGCGAGGTACCAGTCAACCGTTTGGCTGAGGCCCTGCTCGAAAGTCACGCTCGGCTTCCAGCCCAGCTCGTTCATGATTTTGCTCGAGTCGATGGCGTAGCGCATGTCGTGGCCGGCGCGGTCGGTTACGAACGTGATGAGCTGGCGCGAGGTGCCGGCGGGCTGGCCGGTTTTCTCGTCCACCACATCGCACAGCAGCTCAATAAGTTTGAGGTTCTGCCACTCGTTTACGCCGCCGATATTGTAGGTGTCGCCCAGCTTGCCGTTGTGAAACACCGCGTCGATGGCCGTGGCGTGGTCTTTTACAAAAAGCCAGTCGCGCACGTTCTCACCTTTGCCGTACACGGGCACTTTCTGGCCGGTGCGCAGGCGGTGAATGGCCAGCGGAATCAGCTTCTCGGGGAAGTGGTTAGGGCCGTAGTTGTTCGAGCAGTTGCTGAGCTTGATGGGCAGGCCGTAGGTGTGGTGCCAGGCGCGCACAAAGTGGTCGGAGCTGGCCTTCGACGCCGAGTAGGGCGAGCGCGGGTCGTACGACGTTTCCTCGGTAAACATCTCGGGGCCAAAGTCCAGCGAGCCGTACACCTCATCGGTAGACACGTGGTAAAACGTGTGGCCTTCAAAGCCTTTGGGCTTCCACAGGTTCTTGGCGGCGTTGAGCAGATTTACCGTGCCAATCACGTTGGTTTTCACAAACGCCATGGGGTCGGTGATGCTGCGGTCCACGTGGCTTTCGGCGGCGAGGTGAATCACGGCATCCGGCTCTTCGTTGGCAAACAGCTGGTCGATAAACGACTGGTCGGCAATGTCACCCTTGATAAACTGGTAGTTAGCCGCGTTTTCGATGTCGCGCAGGTTCTCCAGGTTGCCCGCGTAGGTAAGAGCATCGAGGTTGAGAATCTGGTACGCGGGGTACTTATTGACGAACAGACGCACCACGTGCGAACCGATAAAGCCGGCACCACCGGTGATGAGGATTTTCATGGATGTGCGGTAAGCTTCAGCTTGCCGTTATAAATTCCAAATAAGTTAATGCATTAGTAATCAATTAGCTGCACACACGGCAAGCTAAAGCTTACCGCACAAGCGTAAGCTGCCATTTCCAGGAGCTGGCCAGCGAGTCGAAGAGCGAAGTACTTGTTTTAAAGCCCAGTACCTCAGCTGCTTTGGTGGCATCGGCGTAGATGGCGGGCACGTCGCCGGGGCGGCGGGGGCCGATGGCGTAGTTGAGCTTTTGGCCGGTGGCCTGCTCAAAGGTTTGCACTACTTCGAGCACCGAGTTGCCGTGGCCGGTACCCACGTTGAAGGTTTCGACGGTATCGCTGGCTTTGCGGTCGAGCAGGCGCTGCACGGCGGCGATGTGCGCCTGGGCCAGGTCCACCACGTGGATGTAGTCGCGCACGTTGGTGCCGTCCACGGTGTCGTAGTCGTTGCCGAAAATGGTCAGCTTTTCGCGAATGCCGGCGGCCGTTTGCGTGATGAAAGGCACCAGGTTGTTGGGCGTGCCCAAGGGCAGCTCACCAATTTTGGCTGACTCGTGCGCCCCGATGGGGTTGAAGTAGCGCAACAAGATGGTGTACAGCTTATTACCGGGGGCAGCGGCCAGGTCGTGCACAATGTCTTCGCACATTTGCTTGGTGCGGCCGTAGGGCGACGACGCGGGCTTGGTGGGCGTGGCCTCCGTCACGGGCAGCGCATCGGGCACGCCATACACCGTGCAGGACGACGAAAACACAAGACTCTCTACGCCAAACTCGGGTAGCACTTCCAGCAGCGTCAGCAGCGAGCCCACGTTGTTCTGAAAGTATTTGAGTGGCTGGGCCACCGACTCACCCACCGCTTTAAAAGCCGCGAAGTGAATGACACCCTGCACGTTGCCTTCCTGCTTGAGCACCCCACGCAGCGCCTCGGCGTCGCCGCAGTCGATGCGGTGGCACGGCACGTCGCGGCCCAAAATAGCGCGCAAGCCCGCCAACACCGACTCCTGCGAGTTGCTGAAGTTGTCGATAATAACCGGCTCGTAGCCCGCCTGGGCCAGCTCAACCACGGTGTGGGAGCCGATGTAGCCGGCCCCGCCAGTAACCAGAATCTTTTTCATAGTGATTAATTTTTTAATGATTAATAGTTAATGGCTGACAATCAACACTCCTTCTTACAGGTTACGTTAACCATTGACCATTAGTAGATTAACCATTACCCTATAGGCTCCAGTAATGCAGCTCCTGCATGGGCTTGGCCCGGTAGAGGCCTTTGATATCGACCAGCACGGCGTTGTCGGCGGTGATGGACTGGAAGTACGCCTCGTCCTTATCAACGTAAGGTAAGTGACTGACGGCCACAATCACAGCATCATAATCGGTGCGGATTTTGTCGGCTGGCGTGAGGCGGAAACCGTATTCGTGGTGCAGCTCGTTGGAGTCGGCGTGCGGGTCCACGATGTCCACGTTCACGGAGAAGTTTTTCAGCTCCTGAATGACGTCGGCCACCTTGGAATTGCGGATATCCTCCACGTTTTCCTTGAAGGTAGCGCCCATCACGAGCACGCGGCTTTTGGCCACGTCCTTGCCGCGTTTAATCATCATCTGCACCGTTTTGCGGGCGATGTAGGCCCCCATGTTATCATTGGTGGTGCGGCCGCTCAGGATAACTTTGGCGTCGTAGCCCAGCTCTTTGGCCTTGTAGGTCAGGTAGTACGGGTCTACGCCGATACAGTGGCCGCCCACCAGGCCGGGGCTGAACTTGAGGAAGTTCCACTTGGTACCGGCCGCTTCGAGCACTTCGTAGGTGTTGATGTTCATGCGGTCGAAAATCATCGACAGCTCGTTCATGAGCGCAATGTTGACGTCGCGCTGGGTGTTTTCGATAATTTTGGCAGCCTCGGCCACCCGGATGCTGCTGGCGCGGTGCACGCCGGCATCCACCACCAGCTCATACACTTTGGCAACGGTGTCGAGGCTTTCGGCGTCGCAGCCGCTCACCACCTTCACAATGCGGCGCAGCGTGTGCTCTTTGTCGCCGGGGTTAATGCGCTCGGGCGAGTAACCAACTTTGAAATCACCTTTCTCAAAGCTCAGGCCCGAGAACTTCTCCATCACCGGAATGCAGTCTTCCTCGGTGCAGCCAGGATACACGGTGCTCTCAAACACCACGTAATCACCCTTTTTCAGCACCTTGCCTACCGAGCCCGAGGCTCCGAGCAGCGGCCGCAGGTCGGGCTGGGCGTGCTCATCGATGGGCGTGGGCACGGCCACGATGAAGAACTGCGCCTCGCGCAACACGTCCAGCGAATCGGTGAAGGTGATGTCGCAGCCGTCGAACGCCGCGCCGTCGAGCTCGCCGCTGGGGTCTTGGTGGTTGCGCATCATCTCCACCCGGCCGGCGTTGATGTCGAAGCCGATAACCGAGAGTTGCTTGGCAAATTCGAGGGCGATGGGCAGGCCCACGTAGCCGAGGCCAATCACGGCCAGCTTGGCTTCTTTGCGGAGGAGTTCGTCGTACACTTCGTTTTTAATTATGAGTTATGAATTATGAATTATGAGTTGACGCTGAGTGGCTTATAAAGCTGAGCACACCGAGCTAATCCATAATTAACACTGTTTTTTTATCGGGACTCAATTGGTAGTTCTCACCGCTTTCGGGGCAGGTGGCGCGGCCAGCTTCATCAAACGTGAGGCGGTGGCCGTGGGCGCTCAGCCAGCCGTGCTGCCGCGCGGGGTTGCCATATACCAAGGCAAAAGCGGGCACATTCTTGGTCACCACACTACCCGCACCCACAAATGCGTAGCGCCCCAGCCGGATGCCGCAGACAAGCGTGGCATTGGCCCCGATGCTGGCACCGCGCGCTAAGTGAGTGGGTTGGTAGTGGCCCTCACCGCGGCGCGGCACGGCGGCGCGCGGATTTTTGACGTTGGTAAATACCACCGAGGGGCCCAGGAAAACGTCGTCTTCGCACACCACGCCGCCGTAGAGGCTCACGTTGTTTTGCACCTTCACGTTGCAACCCAGCGTTACGCCGTCGGCCACAAACACGTTTTGGCCCAGCGAGCAGTTTTCGCCCAGTACAGCGCCCGCCGCCAGGTGGCAGAAGTGCCAGATGCGGCTGCCGGCCCCCACGCGGCAGCCCGCGTCGAGCACGGCAGTAGGATGGGCGTAAAAGTCGGCTGCGGGTTCGGCCACGGGGCGGGGTACGGTTTTGCGCTCGCAAAGGTAACAGGCTAAGCGGGGTTAGGCCACCTAGCCAGTATCGGGCCACTTAGGGCGCGGGCGGGCCGATGAGCAGCAGGCGCGCGCCTTCGGTAGCAGTTTCGCCCGCCCAAATGGCCCGGATGGTTTCGGCCTGGCCAGCCTCGGTGGCCAGGTACCAGCCCTGCGGATAAGTGGCCAGCGACACGCCCCGCGCCCCGGCCGGCTGAAAGTAAGTGTCGGGGTCGAGCTGCCGGATGCGGGCCTGGGCGTAAATCAGCCAACGGCTGCGATAAGCCGAAGGCTGGTTACCATACCACGATATTTCATCGCGGCCCCACACGGTGGGCCATTGCCCCGGCTGGTCGGGCGTGCCGGTGGGGCCATTGTCAAACTCGGCCTGGGCAGGCAGGTGGCGGCACAGCCAGCCGCCCGGCGCCCGCCCGCCCTTGCTGCGGCAAAAAATAGCCCCTGTGGGCCGGGCTTCGGGGTCTACGGCCAGGTAGGCGGCGTGGGTGCCCGCGCGCAGGGTATCGGCCTCGAAGGGCCGCAACGGGCACGAGTGAAAGTCGAACAGTAGCTGCCGGAGCGAATCGGGCAGCGGGGCGGCCGGGTTGGGGTCGTAGTACTCGCCGTGGGTATGGGCATCGCAGAGCACGAAGCCCCGGTTGCGGGTGCGGGCGTAGCGGCGCACCCGTTGCAGCAGGCTCCAGGCGGCGCGGTGGCCGGGGTCACGGTCGCCGAGCAGCATAATCTGGCCAAAATGCAGGGCCTCGCAACCCGCATTGAGCTGTAATACGGCGCAGTAGTAGTACCAGAGCTGGGTTTCGGAGCGGCTCAGGTCGGGCACGCCGGGGGCCTGGCCGGGGGGGCGCCCATCCCAGCGGTAGTGGTGGGTGTCGGTGGCCGCGTAATAATCGGGGTACATCATCTCCGCGAAGCGGAAATGGCGGCTTGGCGCGGCCAGGGTGTCCTCCCCAAACTCGGTGCGCAGGCGGTTGGGCACGGTCAGGTTGCTGACGTGGGGCTCTATTATTTCAAAAATGCAGCCTTGCACCACAATATCCGGCTTCAACGCGTGCAGTCGTTTCGCGTTAACGCGCACTGTATCAACAATATTCCGCACGACTTCGTCTGACGATGGCGTGGCCCACCAGCCGCCCTGCCGCCCGGCCAGGCGCATACCCGCTGTGGTAGCCCAACGCATCAGGGCCATGCGCCGCGCCATGGTCAGGTTGGGGGCATTGAGCACGGGCACTGAGAGCGAGCGCGCCAGGTAGTACCGCACCATTGCCTCCGATACGGGGGCCAGTGTGTCGGCCGGCGCGGCGGGGCGAGCCGCACCCGAGTAGGCTATTAGGCTGAGTACCAGACAACCTAGCGCTGCCCAAATGCGGGGTAGCCCCCACCCTGCCCACCGCCCGGCAGCCTGCACCTTTTTCACTTGATACCGCATAACCTGCTGTTTTTAGCCCGTAAACGCCGAAAACTGCCGGCCAGTGCGCAGCTGCTAGGCCAGGGGCCGCATGGGTGGCGCGGGCAGATTGCCCTCCGAAACGATGTAGAGGGGGCGCTGGCGCACGTTGGCCCCGAGGCGCGCCAGGTACTCGCCAATGATACCGATGGCAATCAGCTGCACCCCACCCAGAAACAAGATGCTCACCATCAGCGAGGCCCAGCCCGGCTGGTACTGCCGCACCACAAACCGCTCGTAGAGGGTGTAGAGAATGACGACGAAGGCCAGGCCCGACACGAAAAAGCCGCCCACGGTGGCCGCCTTCAGCGGCACGTCGGAGAAGGCCGTGATGCCGTCGAGGGCAAAGCGCAGCATCTTGGAATAGGTGTAGCCCGTGACGCCGCCGGCCCGCTCGGCGCGGTCGTACTCCAGGAACGTCTGGCGGTAGCCAATCCAGGAAATCTGGCCGCGCAAAAACTTGTTTTGCTCGGGCATCTGGCGCAGGGCCAGCACCACTTTGCGCGAGATAATGCGAAAATCGCCGGTATCGACCGGAATCTCAACGTGCGTCATGGCCCGTAATATTCGATAGAACAGCTTGGCCGTCATCTTCTTAGCCACGCTTTCGCCCTGGCGCGAGCGGCGCTTGGCGTATACCACCTCGTAGCCTTCGCGCAGCTTGGCGTAGAGGCCCGGAATCAGCTCGGGGGGGTCTTGCAGGTCGGCATCGATAATAACCACCGCATCGCCTTCGGCCCGGTCGAGGCCAGCCGTGACGGCAATCTGGTGGCCAAAATTGCGGCTGAAGCTAAGATAGCGCACGTGGCCGGGGTCGTGCTCGGCCAGCTGCATTAGCTGCGGCAGGGATGCATCGCGCGAGCCGTCGTTGACGAAAATAAGCTCGTAGCCGCCGGGCAGCGCCATGGGGGCCAGCAGGGCCGACAGCCGGCGGTGCAGCTCGCCAATGTTGGCTTCTTCGTTGTAGATGGGAATAACTACGGATAAGTCCATGCGGGTGCAAATAAACGAAAGGGCGGGTGGGAAGGCCGCCGCAGACTGGGCGGTGGGCCACTACTGACCAGCAGCAGCGGCCTTGACAACGCCAACCTCCCAGGCGTCGTTGGTAAAAATCACTTGTCGGGGCAGGCTGCCGTACTCGTTCTTGCGCGACAGGTAACCGTAGGCGCGGCCGGGCGGCAGCTCGGCGGCGGTGAACGCGTACCGGCCAAAGCGCCGCACCTGGTAGGTACCTCCGCTAACCTGCACCTTTACCTCGCGCTGAAACTGAGCCGGGGGATAGCGCAAATAAAACAAGGCGTAGACGTAGGGCAGGGGAATCTGGTCGGTGATGCGCACCTGGTCGAGGCCCCACATGCCCTCTACCGCGCCAAAGGCTTCGGCCAGGCCGTCGTTGAACTGTGCTTTGATGGGGCCATTGGGGTACTCGGTGAAATAGTACCGCACCGCCAGCCCGCCTTCCAGCAGCACCCAGGCCACTACGGCCAGGCGCAGGGCCGGCCGGGGCACACTGGGCAAAAAGCTATTGATGGTTAAGGAGATAGCCCAAACGGCCAGCGCCATGCACGGCAGATAAAAGTGATTGAACCGGTTGACGTTCAATTCTACCGTGCAAAACAAACCGAGCGCAGCCAGGCCCCAAGCCCCAAAGATGGTCAGCACGAGGCTGGCCGGCGAGCCAAACGCCCGGCCCCGCCGCCGCACGAGCTTCCAGCCGCCCACTACCCCGCCCACCAGCCCCCAGGGCAGCGTGAGGCTGAGGAGCAGCTTGTAGCCGGGCAGGAGGTTGTAGCACGTGCTATCGTCGAAGCTGCTCAGCAAAAAGCCCATGTTCTGCCCCACGATGTCAGTCCAGTGCGTGCCGGCCAGCTGGCTGATGCGCGTGGCGGGCAGCAGGGGCGTGGCAAAAAAGAGCCCATCGGTCCAGGCCAAGTTGCGGGCCACCACGTAGTTCTCCACAAAAAACAGCAAAAAGGGGCTGGCTACCAACCCGAAAAGAACCAGCGCCAGCAGCCAGCTCTGCCACTGCCGCCGCAGGTGGCCGAAGCCCAGCAGCGCCACCACGGCAAACATGCCCGGCAGCACCACCACCGTAGTACCGTAGGCGTAGAGGCTGAGCGCAAACGGCAGCAGGCAGGGCACAATCCAGCGCCGCCGCCCGGTGAGGAAGGCCCGCGACAGGCAAAAGCAGCCCAGCAGCATAAAAAACGGCACTAGATTACTTTCTAAGGCCCAGCGCGAAAGCATAAAATGCCAGGGGGCCAGCGCCAGCAGCAGCGTGCCCAGCAGCGCCGGAAAGCGCCCCACCGGCCGCAGGCTGAGAAAAAACAGCGGCAGCGTGAGCAGCCCCAGCACCAGCGGCACCAGCCGGGCCGAAAAAATATTCAGCCCCACCGCCTTGATTACGGGCACCGTGAGGTAGGCCAGCAGCACGTTCTGGCCGCTGCCCCAGGCCGGAAAATAGGCCGGCAGGGTGTTGCCCCACTTATCCTGGCCCGTTTCGGCCAGCGCGTAGGCCTCGTAGGCGCTGGCGGCTTCGTCTTGGTTGAAGCCGGGCGGATTGTGCGCAAGCTGCGCTACGCGCACGCCCCCGCCCAGCAGCAGCACCAAAGCCAGGAGCACCACCTGCCAGGAAGCTTGGGTAGTCAGGCGGAACCAAGCTTGTTTCATAAATTACTAACAATCAATATTTTATACTATAATTAGCCTTTCACCCAACGGTCTCCGGCGTGGTGAGCACCGGCCGCACCGCCGGGGGCCAAGCCCCCAGTTGCCCGGTGCGCCAGGGAGCCCGCCGGTATATCTTTAGGAGCACCAGCAGGATGGTTAGCCCAAACAAGCAGGCAATAAACCACTGCTGAAAGACCAGCGTGCCGTAGTTGAGCAGCTGCAAGTGGCGCAGAATGTTTTCCAGGTTGAGGAAGTAGGCCACCGATACCAGCACGTAGGGCAGGTAATCGCGGCGTAGAAAGCCATAGGCGGCCAAAAAAAGCACTGCCGCGTGCCAGTAGCGCTCGTGCATCTGGGTATTGAAAAAGGCAAACAGCAGCGGCACAATGCCGCAACTGAGCAGCACCAGCGGCATATCAGGGGCCGCTGGCCGGGCTCCGGTGCGGGGCACGCGCAAGCCTCGCACGGCCGCCATAAAAAGCGGCCATAGAGCCAGCGCCGAGGTGGCAAAGAAGAGCAGCAGCCCCCAATGGCGGTACGTGAGCCCCGCAAAAGGCAGCGTGTCGAGGGCAACCAACAGCTCACTATCGGGTATGAACAGGTACCAGAAGTTGTAGGCGTTCATCGAAATTTTGGGGTACATCTCGGCCGCGTTCAGGTTGATGGCGATAATGCGCGGCAGGCCGTTTTCCCACCCGCCCCAGATGAAGGGCGCCAGCACCAGTACGGCCAGCCCCGTGCCCGCCAGCGCGGCCCACACCAGGCCCCACGGGCGATGCCACCACTGCGGAGCCCACAGCAGCAGCAGCGGCGGCAAAAATATGATAGCCTGGGTTTTAGCTGCTAGGGCAAGCACAAAAAGCATAGCGCTGCCCACTGGGTGCCGCCGGGCGGCCAGCACCACCGCCCCAAATGCGAAGAAGGTGTAGATACTGTCTACCTGAATCCAAATCAGGGTGTTGTAGAGGTAGCCGATGTTGAAGAGCAGCAGCAGGGCCAGGCCAAAGCGCCGCTCGCGCTCCGGCACCAGCGAGGCGGCCCAAAACGCGCCGGCAAAATCAAAAATCAGCGTGAAGCCTTTCAAAAACCGGAAGTAGTACTGCACCTTTTCCAGGCTCCCCAGCAGGGCATCATACAGCCACAAGATGTAGTGGTAGAGGGGGTTATAGTTGTTGCTTTCCAGCTGATAAATATTACTGAGGCCGTGCTCGAAAATGTAGCTGCTCCAGGCGAGCCAGTAATTTCCATCGCCTTCGTTGCCCGCACGGGGCACCAGCAGCAGCAGCAGCACAAAAAGCAGACAAGCGTACGTCAGCTGCTGGCGAAGCGAAAAGGCACCCATTGTAACTAAAAATTATAGCGATTGGCAGACTTGTTTTAATTCGGCGGGCGCGATTTGCCCAGCGGCCCGGCACTACTTGGCGCGGGGCAGCAGCAGCACAGTTTGGCAGGGCGCTTCTTCGTGCAGCGGCACCAGGCGAAAAGTAGAGTCCAGCCGCGCCCGGAAGTCGGGGTTGCAAACGACCACGACCGAGCCCGGTGCCAGGGTGCGGGCCGTGGCACCAGGGCGGTTGTTGAGGCTGACACCCTGGGCCTGGTACGCAATCTGGTAGTAGCCCAGCATCCCGTTGTAGTTGCCTTCGTAGAGCACGGTCAGCTCCTTGAGCTGCGGCTGCGCCTGCACAACGGCCCCCAGGTAGTGGCCCAGGTAGCCATCGGGGCCGTTGCCGTAATTGCTGTGGCGCTCCCCGATAATCTGCTCCATAATAGCCTGGTAGGGCAGAAAAAACACGCCCAGCACCAGCGCCAGTTGCAAGGCACGGCCTTGCCAGCGGCGTAGCCAGGGCAGATAGAGCCCCATCAGGTCTTGGTAAAAAATGGCGAGGCCCAGCCCCACCAGTAGGGCCAGCGCCGGGTACAGGGGCGCGTCGTACCAGTCGTGCCGGCTGGCCGAAGCGCTCACCATTACCAGCCAGCCACCGCTAAACGAGGCCAGCAGCCACATGGCGCGCCGCACCAGCCCCGTGGCCCGCCACAGGCCCAGGGCCAGCGCCGGCCCAATGGCCCACAGCCACGGCGCAAGCGTGGTTTTCTGCATACTGCGCAGGTAGTAGTACCACGCGCTGCTATCGCCCTGATTCTCGAGGAATCTTCCACCTAAGTCATTGTATTTCACGGCTTTCCAATAGCCCGGGTCCAGCACCTCGCGGCCGGCATAGTACCCGATGATGATGGCCGCCCCCAGGCCCGCCGCCGCGTAGAGGCGCGGCTGGCGCAGCAGCCACAGCAGCTTACGCTGCCCCAGCGCATACAATACCAACCCCGGAATACCCAGCAGGCCCGCCGCGCTTTTGGTGAGCACGGCCGCCGTGAGGGCGGCGGCCAGCCAGTAGAGGTAGCGCGGCCGGCCATTTTCCAGGTATTGGAAAAAGCACGCCCATCCAATGGTTTCCCACAGCGTGAGCAGCGCGTCGTAGTCGCCGGTGCGCGCAACGTGCAGCTTCACAAACCCTGCGCAGGTGAGCAGCACCAGGGCCCCAAAAAAGCCGCCCAGTGACTGCCGCAGCACCCGCGCCCCAAAGCGGAACACGAGGAACACCGTGCCCACCGCGGCCAGGGCCGTAGGCAGGCGCAGGGCCCAGGTCGAATAGCCAAACAGCTTGATACCCAAGGCCTGCAGCCAGATGAGCAGCGGGGGCTTGGTGTTCCAGTGGTCGGGTTCCGGGCCGTAGTGGGGCACCAGCCAGTGGCCGTTAATTACCACATCGGCCGCGTTGAGGGCCAGGCGCGACTCATCCCAAAACTGCACTGGGTTGCGCCCCAACTCAAATAAAAGCGGAAAAAAAGCCAGTACCGCGAGCGCGAGCAGCAGTTGATTTTCGGACTGACTGCCCCACCGCCGCAGGCGGGCGGCGGCGGTAGCGGGCGGCTCCATAGTAGTGGGGCTGGGCATAAAACAAGCAAGGCGGAATAAAGCAGCGACGCGTAAAAGTAGCCGCTGCTTTTCGGCGCAAAGGACTGGCAATGGGGTAGTACCACCAACCGGGCTGGCGCAAAGATAGCCGGCCCGGTAGCCCGGCCCGAGCCCCGCCGCCCAGCCCGCCCCCGGCCGCCCCGGCCAGCGCGTATATCGGGCGGCGGCTACCTTCGGGGTTAGGCAGGCCACTTACCCGGCGCAGTTGGTGCTTCTATCCAATTGAGCTACCGGTAGTTGCGGGCCCGTTTGCTTTCCGATTATCATGCTTCCTTCTGCCTTTAGCACTACCCCCGCCGCTGACCGCCGCTACCGGCGGCTGGCGGGCATATTTTTTCTGGTAGTAGTGGCAGTGTATTACTGGCCTTCGCTGGGCTGGCTGCCGCGGGGCATTCACGAGTGGGCGCAGGCCGACCGGCTGGCCCTGGCCATTAGCTTCTACGACCACGGGCTGCACCTGCTGCGGCCCCAAACCCTGAGCCTGTCTTCGATTGATGGCGTGGTGGGGGTCGAGTTTCCGCTGCTGCCCTACCTGGCGGCGCTGGCGGCCAAGGTAGTGGGCCGGGCGGCGCTAGTGCCGCTCTACCGGCTGCTCACCATCACCACGGCCTGGCTGGCCTACTACTACCTGTTTCGGCTGGTGTTTGAGCGTACCCGGCAGTTTGCCGCCGCGCTGTTGCCGGGGGTTTTTCTGGCCGCTTCGCCCGTGTTTGCTTACTACGCCGGCAATTTTTTGCCCGACCCGGCCAGCGCCGCGCTCGTGGTGGTGGCTACGTATTACCTGCTGCGCTACCAGCCGGGCCAGCACTTTGGGGGCCTGGCCGGGGCCATTGCCCTTTTCACGCTGGCAGCCCTCATCAAAGTATCGGCCGCCATTTACCTAGTGGCGGCGCTGGGCACTTTTTTACTGTGGGGGTATTTGCAGCCGGCCATTTTTACGCTGCGGCAGCGCTGGCTCCTGCTGTTGCTGGCCGGGGCCAGCCTGAGCACCATAATAGGTTACACGCTTTATAATCAGCATCTTAACGAAATATACCAGTCGGGACTTTTTCTGGCCAAGGCCCGGCCATTCGAGTCGGCCGCCGAATACGATGCCGTGGTGCAGCGCATCCGGGATTCGTGGAGCCGGGAGTATTTTGTGCCGTTTCAGTACCAGCTGCTGCTGGCCAGCGCGCTGGTGTGCCTGCTGAGCGTGGGCCGCATCCTGCGCACCGAGTGGGTGTGGGCGGTGCAGCTGGGGTTGGCGGTGGTGGGCAGCGCGCTGTTTTTTTGGCTGATGGGGGCGCAGTTTTTCCACCACGACTACTACGTGCTGGCCTCGTTCTGGCCGGGGTTGGTACTGCTGGTGGCCCTGGCCACCAGCCAGCTGGCGCTGCGGCTGGCCGGCTCACCCCGCTTGTTGCGCCACGTGCTGTTTGGGGCGGCGGTGCTGGGGCTACTCGTCACTGGCCTGCGGCAGTATCGCACCCGCATGGCCGACCCCTACCTGGGATTTAGTGACTACTACACCTACCGCTGGATGCAGGGTGGGGCCGCGCAGCTGGCCGCCGCCAGGGTGCCAGCCCAGGCTACTGTTCTGGTCATTGGGGAAGAGGCGCCCAACCTGAGCCTGGTGTATTTTGACCGGCGCGGCTTGGTCTGGAACCCCGACCGCAGCCAACTACCCACCAGCGCGGTGCTGCAAAAAATGACGGAGGTCGGCCTCGACTACCTGATTATGCGCCAAGCGGTTTTTCAGGAGGTAGCGCGCCGCAACCAAAACCTGGATGCCGACTTCCGCCCGCTCATCAGCACCGAGCAGTACGTGGTGCTCCAGCGCCGCCACGCACCCCGGCACTGGTAGCAAGTGCCACTGCCCAACGCACCTACTTCCGACCACTGCCCTAAAGGCCCTAGTTTTACGTTGGTTTTCAGCGCTTATTTTCCACCTCTTTCCCTACTTTCTACTGCATGAAACAACTCCTGCTCGCCCTAGCCAGCGCAGCCAGCCTGAGCGCCTGCTCAAGCAACAACTCGGCAGCCCCGCTGGGTAAAGATGTGCTGATGCACAACGATTTTGAGTCGATGGCGGGCTGGATACCCGACCCCGTGGCCCTCACGCGCGACAAGGCCCACTCGGGCAATTACAGCATCAAGGTTGACCAGGACCATGAGTACAGCATGGGCTACAACTACTTGCTGGGCCAGCTCAGCCCCACCCGCCTGCGGGGGGTGCGGCTTGATGCGTGGGCCTACGCGCCCAACAAAGAGGTTACTGCGCAGCTACGGCTGGCCCTCAACGACGCCGTGGGCGGCAAGCCCATTATGGTGGAAGGCATTGATTACAGCGCCGCCACAAAAGACCCTGGTAAGTGGGTGAAAATCAGCAAGGAGTTTAATTTTCCGGCCAGTGCCAACTACTCCAACCAGCTGGTGGTGTACCTGTGGCGCGGCGGCACAAGCGGCACTGCCTACGTCGATGACGTGCAGATTACGGCCCTGCGCTAGGCGCGCAGCCAGCCGCTAGCTAGCAGCGCGGGCTCGCGGACGGGCAGTCGTTAAAAGAGGAATAATTAGGCGATAAAATTATGATAATCATAATTTTATCGCCTAATTATTCCTCTTTACTTTTTTTCTAAACTGGTTCTATCGGCTACCTACTGGCCCAGCAGCCCGTACTTGCCAATGCAGTAGAGCGCCCGAAAGCCATCGCGCCAGCCTATTTTTTTGCCCTCGGCGTAAGTGCGGCCGTAGTAGCTGATGCCCACTTCGTAGAGGCGCACGCCCGGCACGCGGGCTATTTTGGCCGTAACTTCGGGCTCGAAGCCAAAGCGCTTTTCCTCCAGGCGCAGGCCTTGCAGCAGGTCGCGCCGAAAGAGCTTGTAGCACGTTTCCATGTCGGTGAGGTTGAGGTCGGTCACCATATTCGACAAAAACGTGAGCACGGCGTTGCCGATGCTGTGCCAGAAAAACAGAATGCGGTGCGGCTGCCCGCCCATAAAGCGCGAGCCGTACACCACGTCGGCAAAGCCCTTGAGCACGGGCTTGAGCAGCAGGTTGTACTCCTCGGGGTCGTATTCGAGGTCGGCATCCTGCACGATGATGTAGTCGCCGGTGGCCTCCCGGATGCCCGTGTGCAGGGCCGCGCCTTTGCCCTGGTTGGTGGCGTGGCGCAGCAGGCGCAGCCGAAAAGCGGGGTAGCGGGCGGCGTAGGCCTCAATCACGGCCACCGAATTATCAGTCGAGCAGTCGTCCACCACCAGCAGCTCCTTGCCGATGCCGTTTACCAGCGTCAGCTCGCGTAACAGGTCCAGAATCTGGTGCACCGTGCGCGCCTCGTTGTACACGGGCATGACGATGGAGAGCGTATCGAACTTGACCAAGGCGAAAAACGAAGGCGGCGGCGAGGCCGCGCGGGTTGAAGCCCCAAAACTAGCCCCCGCACCGCCTGCGCGCCGCCGCCGGGCCCCAGGCGGCGGCGGCGCTTACTTTTGCCGGGTCGGGCTGGCTGCTTTTCGGAGGCCCGACCGGCTTTTCTCCACGTCTTTTTCCACTCGTCGCCATGCCCATCGCCCGCCCCTTCAATTTTCAGCAGTGGATTGCCGAGCACCGCCACCTGCTCAAGCCACCGGTTGGTAACCAACAGATTTTCAAGGACAACAAGGACTTCATTGTGATGGTGGTGGGCGGCCCCAACGCCCGCAAAGACTACCATGTGGACGAGGGCGAGGAGCTGTTCTTCCAGCAGGAAGGCACCATGACGGTCAAGATTATCGAGGACGGCCAGCCCGTAGATATCGAAATAAAGGCCGGCGAAATGTTTCTGCTGCCGCCTGGCGTGCCCCACTCGCCGCGCCGCCCGGCCGGCACCGTGGGCCTGGTGCTGGAGCGCTACCGCCAGCCCGGCGAGCTCGACGGCTTCCAGTGGTACTGTGAAAACTGCGGCCATCAGCTCTACGAGGAGTACGCCGAGATTACCGACATCGTGGCCCAGCTGCCGCCCATCATGAACCGCTTTTGGGCCAACGATGACCTGCGCACCTGCAAAGTGTGCGGCACCTACATGGCCGCGCCGGCTGCGGTGTCTTAACAAGCTAAGAAAGAACGTCATGCAGACCGTAGGGAAGCATCTCGTATGGGGCATTACTCTCAATCGTTCCACGAAGCGAGCGAGATGCTTCCCAGCGTTCTGCATGACGTTCTTTTCAAATTTCCACCTATCCCTACCCCCCAGCTATGACCCGGCTATTCGAAAAGCTTGCCTCTAAAAACCTCACCTTCAACCATGTGTGTGAGGTGGGCGTTTACATTCCCGAAACATCCAACATCATCGATTTTGTGCAGCAGGGCACGCGGGCTACGCTAGTGGAGGCTGACCCCGATGTGGCCGCCAAAGTAAAGGCCACCTTTGCGCCCTACAATGCCCAGGTGCACGCCGTGGCCGTGTGGGACACCAACGGCACGCTCAAGCTGTCGCGGGCCGCCTCGTCCACGTTTGCCACCGAGCTACCCACCAGCCCGGCCCTCGAAAACGACCGCTACCGCATCAGCGAAGAAAACACGTTTGAGGTGCCGTGCGTGCAGTTTTCGACCATTGATGACGGTACCATCGACCTACTGAGCATCGACATTGAGGGCGGCGAGTGGTACGTGCTCAAGCACTTGCGCAGCCGCCCGAAGGTGCTCAGCATTGAAACCCACGGCAAGTATTACACCAACCCGTTTCTCACCGAGATAACTACCTGGCTGACAGCCAATAGCTACGAGCTGTGGTATAAGGATGGCAGCGACAGCGTGTATATCAAGCAGGGTTTGTTTGCCGTGGGCCTGGCCGATGAGTTGGAAACCAAGCAGGCCGAGCTGCTGACTGGCTGGAAAAAGATGAAGCGCATTTTCAAGAAAAAATAGCCGGGCGGCCCGCCCGCAGCCCATGCTCAACTCTCTGATTAACAGCCTACGCCAGTTGAGCCGACGGGGCCGCCAGCCGCGCCAGCTGGCGGCCCTCAACCAAGCCGATGCGGCGGCGCTGGCTACCCAGGCCGCGCCCCAGGCCGCGCGGGTGTTGGTGGTGCGCCACGACTCTATCGGCGATTACCTGTTGTTTCGGCCGGGGCTGCGGCAGCTAGCGGCCGTGGTGCGCGGCCGGGGCCAGCACCTCACGCTGCTGGCCAATGCCCTGTGGGCCCCGCTGGCCCTGGCCTGGGACGCCGATTGCTTCGACGAGCTGCTGCCCCTGGAAACGGGCCGCTTTATAAAAGACCTGGCTTATCGCACTGACATCCTGCACTTTATCGGGCAGGCCGGGTTCGGCGAAGTTATCAATCCGCTGCACGTGCGCGAGCCGGCCGTGGAGAATTTCATCCGGTTTATGCGCGCGCCGGTGCGGGTGGCCAGCCAGGGCGCGCACCAGGTGAGCCCATGGTTTGCCATCCTCAACGCGGGCTACACCCAGCTACTGCCCAGCGCCCGCGAGGTACTGTTTGAGTACGACCGCAATCAAGAATTTTTTACTAATTGGCTGGCAAGTAGCAATATAAGCGAAATTATTTTTGCTCCGCCGCTGCCCAACGCACCTTTGCAGCTGCCCGCCAGCGTAGCAGCGGCCGCTACTGCCGAAGCCGCCGCCGGACCCTATATCGTGCTGTTTCCGGGGGCCAGCGCCCAGCAGAAGCGGTGGCCAACTGGCCACTTTGCGCAGCTGGCGCGGGCGCTGCACCAGCACTACGGCCCGCGCTATCGCCTGCTCATTGCCGGCAGCCCGGCCGATGCGGCGCATGCCCAGCGCATTGTGCAGCAGGCCGGGCCGGGCGTGCCCCTCACCAGCCGCTGCGGCCAAACCGACCTGCCCGGCCTGGCGGCGCTGGTGGCCGGGGCCAGCCTGCTCGTCAGCAACGACACGGTAGCGGCCCACCTGGCGGCGCAGGCCGGCACGCCCTGCCTGGTGCTGCTGATGGGCGAAAACTACGGCAAGTTTTTTCCCTACCCGCCCCGGCTACTACGCGCCGCCTGCCGCTGCCTGTTTCCGCCCAGCCAGGAGGCTCGCTTTGCGCAGGGCAATTTTAGCGTACCAGATAAAGACCCGGACATCAAGCAGATAACGGTAGCACGCGCGCTGTCGGCTATCCTGGATTTGCTACCCGTAGCGTAATCCGGTGCGGGGGACCGCCGCAATTGCCCGGCTGCGTGCTTGCTGCACGCATTACTTTTTGGCAGTCACCTTGGCAGGCTTGGGTACTGGGCCGACGGCCTCAAATGCGGTGCGCAGCTCGGCAGGCGTAAGCTCCGTGAAATCACGGATGATGAGCAGCGGGGCCTGAAAATCGCGGCCCGGCAGCGTCGAAGTCACGGCTACGCAGTGCATGTGGGCGCGGTAGGCGGCCTGCTCGCCTAGCAGCGCATCCTCAAACACCACGCAGTGGGCGGGCGCAATGCCCAGCTTGTGGGCCGTTACGGCGTAGGTATCGGCGTGGGGCTTGCCCTGTTCTACGTCGTCTTTGGTAACGACCACGTCGAAGAAGCGGCGCAAGTTGAGGTCGTCGAGAATGTAGCCGATGGTTTCTTGCCCCGAGCCGGTGCCGAGGCCGATTTTGAGGCCCGCGGCGCGGGCCGCTTCCAAAAACTCGACCAGGCCGGGCAGGGCGCGGCGGTCGTCCCAGTACAGGGTGCGGTACAGAAATTCACGCTGCCCGGCCAGCTCTTCGAGCTTATCGTCGGGCTGCGGATTTTCGGCGAAAGCTTCCTTCAGAATGTCGGAGGCCGGCGCGCCGTTGAGGCGGCGCAGCAGCTGGGTCGCATCAGTCTGCACCCCCTGGTCGCGGAACAGCAACTGGAAGGCGCGGGCCTGCACGGCCGTGTTATCGATGAGGACGCCGTCCATATCAAAGATGAGGGCCTGGAGGTCGGGCATGGGTAACAACAACTTAATAAGCAGCCCAAATGGGCCGCACGGTATCTTTGCCAGGCTTCTTTACCGGTTTTTGCATGAAAAAGATATTGTTGCTGTCCTTGCTGGCCCTGCCGGCGCTGGCGCAGAAAAAGGGCCCGGCCTTGGCGCGGCCCAAGCTGGTGGTGGGCATTGTGGTAGACCAGATGCGCTACGACTACCTGTATCGCTACTGGGATAAGTTCGGCCGGGGGGGCTTCCGGCGGCTACTGGGTGAGGGCTTCAGCTACGAAAGCTGCAACTACAACTACGTGCCCACCTACACCGGGCCGGGCCACACCAGCGTGTACACGGGTACTACGCCGGCCACCCACGGTATAGTGGGCAACAACTGGTACGAGCGCGAAACCGGCCGCACCACCTACGTGACGGAAGACAAAACCGTGCAGGCCGTGGGCGGCACAGCCGCCGCGGGCCAAATGTCGCCGCGCCACAACCTGACCACCACCATCACCGACGAGCTGCGGCTGGCTACCAATTTTCAGAGCAAAGTAATCGGCGTGTGCATCAAGGACCGGGGCAGCATCCTGCCGGCCGGGCACGCCGCCAACGCCGCCTACTGGTACGACGGCTCCAACGGCGGCTTCATTACGAGCACCTTCTACACCGCGGCGCTGCCCGAGTGGGTAGCCAAGTTTAATGCCGCCGGCCACGCCGCCGAGTATTTATCCAAGCCCTGGAACACGCTGCTACCGATTGAGCAGTACACCGAAAGCACGCCCGACGATGTAGCCTGGGAGGCGGCATTTAAGGGCGAGGCCAAGCCCATATTTCCGCACGACCTGCCCGCGCTGAGCGCCTCGCCGCCCGCCGCCGTGAAAGCCAACGAGCGGGCCTCGGGCGAGAAGCCGCCGGCCGCGCCCACCCGCAACCTCGACCTCATCCGGTCCACGCCCTTCGGCAACTCGCTCACCGCCGACTTTGCTATCGAAACCCTGCGCCAGGAGCTAATGGGCCAGCGCGGCCAAACCGACTTCCTGGCCCTCAGCTTCAGCAGCACCGACTACGTGGGCCACCAGTTTGGCACCGCCGCCATCGAAACCGAGGATACCTACCTGCGCCTCGACCGCGACCTGGAGCGCCTGCTCGACAACATCGACAAGCAAGTGGGTAAAGGACAAGCCCTTGTATTTCTGACCGCCGACCACGCCGCCGACCAGGCGGCCGGCTTCCTGGAGGCGCACCGCCTGCCGGGCGGTGGCCTGGGCACCAACCTCATGCGCGACTCGGTGCAGCGCGCCCTGGTGCGCCGCTACGGCGAGGGAAAGTGGCTGGTCGATTTTGAAAACCAGCAGGTGTACCTCAACCGCCCGCTGCTGCTGGAGAAAAAGCTGGAACTGGCCAAGGTCCAGAACGAGGTAGCCGAAATTCTGCGCCAGCAGCCGCACATTGCGCAGGCCATTTCGGCCACCGACTTGCAGCGCAACGCCTGGCCGGTGGGCCTGAGCATGTACCAGGCCAACGGGTTCTACGGCCCGCGCTCGGGCGACGTGCTGTTTGTGATGTCGCCGGGCTGGCTCGAAGCGTATTCCTACCCCGTGGTGAAGGGCACCACCCACGGCGCTTCGTGGGCCTACGACACCCACGTACCGCTGCTGTTCTGGGGCTGGCACGTGCCCCACGGCGAGTCGGCCGAGGCCGTCAAAATCGTGGACATTGCCCCCACCGTGGCCCGGTGGCTGCACATACAAGAGCCTAGCGGGTGCAGCGGCACGCCGCTGCTACGGGTGCTGGAGTAGGCTAATTCAGCCTTCGGCCGCATCTTTACGTTAATTTCTTATTTATCCCATTTCTCCCCACAAAGTGGCTCAATTCAACCCCTGGCATGACGTATCGCGCGGCGATAACCTCCCCGAATTCGTAACCGGCGTCATCGAAATTCCCAAAGGCAGCAAAGGCAAGTACGAGCTCGACAAAGAAAGCGGCATGCTCATGCTCGACCGAGTGCTGTTCTCAGCCGTGCATTACCCAGCCGCTTACGGCTTTATTCCGCAAACGTATTGCGACGATAAAGACCCGCTCGACATCCTGGTACTGTGCTCGGTCGACATCCCCCACATGTGCCTGGTGGAGGCCAAAGTAATCGGCGTAATGCAGATGCTGGACCAAGACGAGGAGGACGACAAAATCATTGCCGTGGCCGCCCACGACGTGAGCGTGAACCACTACAACGAGCTGGGCGACCTGCCGCCCTACATGATTCTGGAAATGCAGCGCTTCTTCGAAGACTACAAAGCCCTGGAAAAGAAGCACGTAGAAGTAAAGCAGTTCCTGGGCCGCGAAGATGCCTACCGCATCATCAACGAAAGCATCTCGCTCTACGAGAAGACTTTCGGTGACCGCGCCAAGTAAGCGTTACCTACGCCGCACAGCCCAAAAAGAACGTCATGCTGCGCTTGCCGAAGCATCTCTACCGCGCCGCTAGGGTTACTAACCTAACGATGCGGTGGAGATGCTTCGGCAAGCGCAGCATGACGTTCTTTCTCATACTAGACAGTTAACCAATATTTTACATGCCCGCCGCCCGCCGCGCCCTGCCCCTGCGCCTGCTCGATGCCCTGCTGTATAGCAGCGTGTGGCTGGCCCTGGCGGCGGCGGCCCAAACGGCGGCCGTGTTGCGCGGGCGGCCGGGCGGCTTTGGGCCGGCCGGGTGGCAGGCGGTGGCGCTGGTATTTGCCGTCACGCTGCTCACCTACAACCTCGATGCGGTGCTGCCCTTCAAGCACCGGCAGCCGGCCGGCACCTCGGGGCGTAAGGCCTGGCAGCACCGCCATCGTTGGGCCCTGGCGGCGCTGGCGGGCGCGGCGGCGCTGGCCGGGGCAGTGCTGCTGCTGCTGGGCGGCTGGCTGCACTACCTGCCGCTGCTGCTGCCGCTGGCGGCGCTAGCCCTGGGCTACTCGCTGCCGCTGCTGCCCTGGCGCGGGCGCTGGCGGGCCGTGCGCGAGGTGCCGCTGCTCAAGGTGTTTCTCATCGGGGGCGTGTGGGCAGCCGTGACGGTGGGGCTGCCCGTGCTGGCGCTGCACCGGCCGCTGGCCACGGCAGCGGGGCTGCTCGCGCAACGGTTTTGCCTGGTGTCGGCGCTGGCCATTGTGTTTGATATCCGGGACTTTAGCCGCGACCAGCTCACCCACCTGCGCACCATGCCGGTGGTGCTGGGCGTGGCCGGGGCCAAGGTAGTTTCGCTGAGCCTGCTGGCCGCCTCGGTAGCAATAGGACTGGCGCGCGGGGCCGCGCCGCTGGCGGTGCTGCTGCCGGCCGGGCTGGCCGCCTGGGTTATCGCCGTGGCCCGCGACACGCGGGGCGACTACTTCTTCGCCCTCGTGGCCGACGGCATGCTGCTGCTAGTGGCAGCGGCGTATTTTATATTTTGAGGGGTAGCAGTTGTAGGGTGCGGCCAGCATTTCTATGCGTTGTCAGTAACCGTCTGTTAAACGCAAAACCCTGCCTGATACAGGATAACGTATTTGTAATAAACGCATTATCTTAACATTTTACTTGGTGATTGGTCGAATTAGCCACAGAATCAGGTTCTTCCGGCGTGGTCAGTTGCAGGCTACCAGGTTGCGCCCGCGCAGCCAGCGTGGCACTGAGCGCCTGGGCATCAGCGACCACCTGCGCCGGGTAGTTCAGGCGCGCCAGCAACCGAATGGCGTTGCGCGTGGTGAGCGGCCCGGCTTTGAGGCGGTAGTCGAAATACCAGTCTTCCGCTGTGACTGTCTCGCAAAAGTGGTATTCGACATAGCTCGACTTCAAGAGCGCGCCCAACTCCCCGTCGTGGGTGGCCGCCACGACCCAACCGCGTGGCTGCAAGTAGGCCAGCACGGCCTTGTTGGCGGCGACGCGCTCCTGCGTATTCGTGCCTTTGAACAGCTCATCCAACAGCAGCAGGTAGCTGCCGGGGGCCGCGTCGCAGGCCCGCAGCAGCTGCCGCATGGTTTCGGCTTCGACCAGGTAATAGCTTTTGCCCGTGGGCAAGCTGTCGGCCAGGCTGAGGCTGGTGAGCACCCGACAAAAAGGGGCGCGGTAGGCGGTGGCCGGGCACGTAGCTACCGTTTGGGCCAGCAGGGCATTCACGCCCAGCGTGCGCATAAAGGTGGTTTTGCCCGCCATGTTCGAGCCGGTAAGCAGCACGCCCGGCCCGGCCAGGGTCAGGTCATTGGGCACGCACCCCGGCACCAGCGGGTGATACGCGGCTTGCAGTTGAATGCCCTCGGCCGCCGACCCAAACTGCGGCACGCAGGTGGCGTGGCGCTGGCGGAAGCTGGCCACCGCCAGGGCGCAATCGATGTAGCCAACGGCCTCAAAGACCGCCCGAATCGCGGGTGCGTGCTGCTGCACGGCTGCACGGCAGCGGTTATATACCAGCACATCGAGCAGCAGTAGCATCTTGAGTATGCTGAATACCAGCAATGGGTCTTGTAGCTGAAAGAAAGCTGCTTGCCACATAATGGACCTCAGCCGGGACAGGGGCGCGGCCAGCTGCTGCAGCGGCCGCAGGGGCAGGGACGCCCGCTGCAGCGCCTGGCCCGCCCGCCGCAAGCGGCCCAGTTGCAGCAGCGGGCGCATACAGTTCGTAATCCGCTTGAGCTGCCAGAAGTAAAACACGCCATTGGTGAGGGCAAATGCCCCCGTCACTAACCAAAGCACGGGGAGCCAGAAGCCCCCGAGCAACGTGGCCAGTAGTCCCAGTGCGAGCAGCGGCGCGAAGCGCGCGCCGGGTAGCGTGGGCAGGGGCTGCCCACTCAGCAAATCGGTCAGGTAGTACGTCTCGTGGGCCGTCAGCTGGTCGAGGGCGAGCAGGGCTTGCCCGCGAGCTACGGGTTGCTGCGCCAGCAGCGTCGCGGCGGCCTCAAACTCGTGCAGGGCGGCCTCATCGGCGAGCGGGCTGCGCAGGCGGTGGTAGAGGCATTGCTGGCCTACCGGGCTCACCGTTGCATCGAGCAGTCCGAAGAGCAAGTCGCCGTTCAGGTCCTCCCAGGTTTGGTCCGGTAGGCGCTGGTATGCGGGCTCGTGCTGCACGTGGTGGTAGTAGCGGGCCACCAAAGAGAAATAGGGGGAGCGCGCAGCCGGCTGGTGCCACGCCGCCTCCAGGCGGCGTAAACGCGTGCGGGAAGAAGTCCACATAAGAAACAAGGGTAGCTACCAGGACGTGGGCAGAGAAATAGCGTGCTTGCTACTTCGCACGGAGCGGCAAAATATTACAGCTATTGTAAGAGCGGTCGGATAAGTCAAGCTAGGTTAGACAAGCCTCCCGCTAAACAAGCTGCGGAGAACAACTTATTTAGCGAGAGGACTACCCGACACCTGTGCTAGTTGCCTAACATCAGGCAAACCGCTGACGCACTAAGCCGTGAGCGCCCGCAGCGCCGGCCCAATATGCGCCACCAAGTCGCCGGCCACCAGCCCCGCCTCCCCGGTTTGCTGGGCGGCGAGGTCGCCGGCGTGGCCGTGGGCCAGCACGGCGAGGCGCACGGCCAGCAGGGCATCGAGGCGCTGGTCGGCGCGCAGGGCCAGCACGAGGCCGGTGAGCACGTCGCCGCTGCCGCCAGTGCCCATACCGGGGTTGCCGGTGGTGTTGAAGTACACCTGGCCATCGGGCGCGGCTACGGCCGTGTACGCGCCTTTGAGTACCACTACGCACCGATGTTTTTGGGCAAATTCGCGCAGCAAGGCGAGGCGGTGGTAGTCGTCGGTGGTCTTCTCGGTGAGGCGCGCAAACTCGCCGAGGTGGGGCGTGAGCACCGTGTTTTCGGGTAGCAGGTCGAGCAGCTCGCGGTGCTGCCCGAGCAGGTTGAGGGCGTCAGCATCAAGCACGAGCGGTACCTTGGCTTCGCGCAGCAGTTTCTCCAGCACGGCGCGGCTGGCCTCCGCTTGCCCCAAGCCAGGCCCGATACCAATTGCTTGATAGGCTGTTAGTTCGGGCAACTCGCTAATGCAATCGGGCTGCGGGTCGGGCAGGCACATGGCCTCGGGCCGGGTTGTTTGCATGGTGCCGTAGCCCTCGCCGGGCACCGCTACCGTGAGCAATCCCACGCCGCCGCGCAGGCAGGCCCCGGCCGCCAGCACGGCGGCCCCTATTTTACCGCGGCTGCCGGCCAGCAGCAGGGCGTGGCCAAAGGTATTTTTGTAGGCAAACTTGCGGCGGCGGGGCAGGGTCACGTCGGGCTGCCGGGCGGCCAGCGCGGCATCGAAGCCCGGCCCGGCGGGCAGGCGCGTGAGGTGCCAGGGCGTGTCGGCCTGCGCAATAAAGTCGTGGCTCAGGTGAATGTCCACCACGTGCCACTCGCCCACATACTCCGCGTTTTGGGGCAGCAAAAACGCCAGCTTGGGCAGGCCAAAGCTTACGGTATGCTGGGCCCGCACCACGGGCGCGGCCGGGTCGGGCTGGGCGGCGTCGGCCAGCAGGCCGCTGGGTAGGTCCACGGCAATCACACGGGCTTCACTAGCGTTGAGGTGCTGCACCACGGCGGCGGCCAACCCATCGAGCGGCCGGCTGAGGCCAGTGCCAAACAGGGCATCAACCACCAGCGTACCGGGCTCAATAGCAGGCATTTTATCAGCAGCCAACTCCGTTATGGGGATGACCTTGGGCAACACATGGTGGTTGTACTCGTAGTCGTCGGCGTACTTGTCGGCGGGCAGCAACCCCAGGCGCACGGCGTAGCCCCCTAGGTAGAGGAGGCGGGCCAGGGCCAGGCCATCGCCGCCGTTGTTGCCAGGGCCGCACAGCAGCAGTATTTCGCCGGCCTCGGCGGGGGTGTAGCGGCGGTGCAGCCAGCCGGCCATGGCCGTGGCCGCTCGCTCCATGAGGGCGGTGGAGGTGGTGCGCTGCTCGGCGGTGGTGGCTTGGTCAAGCTCGCGGGTTTGGGCGGCAGAGAGGAGCTTCATAGTAAAGAAGATAACGCAGGAACGGGTAAAAAAGCTACTTTTGGCCATGCAAAGAACCACCCGCTTCTTCCTCGTGCCCGGCCTGGGCAGTTCGGGGCCCGACCATTGGCAGACGTATTTCGAGCGCCTGAACCCTGATTTTACGCGCATTGAGCAGCGCGAATGGGATGCCCCGGATAAGGACGAGTGGGTGGCTACCATCGAGCAGGCCCTGGCCGGCGAAGACCTCGCCCACGTGGTGCTCATTGCCCACAGCCTGGGCTGCGTAACGGTGGCGCACTGGGCCGCGGCCCACGGCCACCGCCTCAAGGGCGCGCTGCTGGTGGCCCCCAGCGACGTGGAAACGGCCCACTACGCCGCGTTCCCGACCACCGGCTTCGGGCCCATGCCGTTGCAGCGGCTGCCATTTCCGAGCAAAGTAGTGACGAGCACCAACGACGAATGGGTGAGCCTGGCCCGCGCTCGGCAGTTTGCCGAAGCCTGGGGCAGCGAACTGGTGAACATTGACGACGCCGGCCACATCAACGCGGCCAGCGGCTACGGCGATTGGCCGGCGGGCCTGGCCTTGCTACAAGACTGGGCCTAGCCCCACCAATTGAACCCTGCCGGGCCGGATGCGTTTTACCTATACCAAACCTCAACTGCTAGTTTTATGCAAACCTGGAACGACGTTATCCGCCTGGCCAACCACGCCCCCACCCCGCCCCGCCGCGTGGAAAAAACCGCCGCCGAGTGGAAAGCTCAGCTCACCCCCGAGCAATACCACGTAACCCGTGAGCACGGCACCGAGCGCGCCTTCACCGGCGAATACTGCGAGGCCCACGAAGCCGGCCTCTACGCCTGCGTGTGCTGCGGCACTCCGCTCTACGACTCGCGCACCAAGTTTGAGAGCGGCACCGGCTGGCCCAGCTTCACCCAACCCGTTGAAGAAGACGCCATTAAGTATAAGAAAGACACCAGCTACGGCATGACCCGCATCGAAGTGCTCTGCAACGTGTGCGATGCCCACCAGGGCCACGCCTTCCCCGATGGGCCGGCCCCCAGCGGCCTGCGCCTGTGCATCAACTCGGCCAGCGTGCAGCTGGTGACGGAGAAGGCCCCGGCCTAGTGAGTTCTTTTGAGTAAGGCACGAAGCCCTGGACAGCGCGAGCAGCCAGGGCTTTCTTATGCCCCACAGACTCATGCTGGCTCCCAACTCTCCCAGGCGGCTTCGGCCTGTAAACTGGCTAGTTGAGTAAGTACCTCGGTATCTGTCTTTTCTACGGCCAGTAGCAACGAGCCGGTCGCCATAAAATCAGTAGGTTGATAAACACGCCCGTGCAGCAGGCGGAAGTGGCGCGTCACAAAGTCTTCCAGGTTGCCAGCGGGCGGTGTGAGACGGTAGAAGCCATAGCGGCTCCGCAGCTCTGTCAGCAACTCTCGCCTAAATAGTGTGCGGGCTTGGGTGCGAAAGGTTGGCTGCTGCCGGCCGCGCACGTAGGCTGCCAGCACGAACAGAAAATTAATGTCATAGCGTTGCAGCAGCAGCGTATCGCGGTCGAACAAGCGGCCCCGGAAGTGGTAGCTGGGCTGGTAAGAATGCGTGCGGGTAAGGTGCGAGTGGCCCACGTCGCGCAGGTCGGCGGGTACGTAGGCACTGATGAAAAAATTGGGAGTCGGGTTATAGCCTTCGGTCAGTGGGTCGCGGTAGCGCAGGTGGTCTGGTAAACGGTGCTTGTTGAGGCGGCGAATGTTCTCCTGAATAACGTTGCGGGCGTAAGTGTACTGTTTGTAAATGGATTCAGTACTGACCCTGGCCCCGGTCTGGTAGTATTTGCTATCGGCGAGGTAAAAAATGCGGTCGGCGGGTGCCCCTAGCAGGGCAGCGTACTCATACAAGTGGTCCACTAGCTTGCCATCGCGCTGCTTGGTCAGGGCCGGGGGCTGGCGGGTGCTGGGCGGGTCCGAGAGTAGCGCGTCCACCATGTCTTCAAACACCCAGTCGAAGTCACGCACCAACAGGCGCTCAGGGCGGGTCTGGCGGGCTTTTTGGGCCTCTACCTGTTCGTAGTAGAGGTAGAGTAATTGCCAGAGCTGCACCAATTGGTCGCTGAAATAATTGCCCCGAATCTGCTTCAGCCGCCGCGTGGCCCCGCGCCGAAACTGCCGGAGCTCGGCCGCTGGCAGCGGGGCCAGCAAGGGGTTGAGCAGCAGCCGGAAGCCGTATTCCTGCTGCAAGTCGAGCAAGGTGCTGGCGAAGATGTTGAGTAGTTCCTCGTCATAGCGCAGGTGCGGCTGCTTCACTACGGGCTGCGCATACACGGGCCGGCCGCCTTGTAGCACCGGCTGCTGGCGGGCCACGGTGCGGGGCCAGCTCACGGCCCGCTGCTGGCTGCTGCCCAGCCGCCGCACCCAGGTAAAAAGGGCCGGGTTTTCCTGGTGAAACCGCAGCAGGCTCTGCACTATTTCCAGGGCCGAGCGGCCTGGCCCCGCGCCCCCCGTCACGGTAGCCAACCCGCTGGCTTCCACAATCGAGTTGCGGGGGTGCCGCTGTTGGTAGCGCCCAATGGCCTGGTGCAGCCACACGGCCGCCCGAAAAATAAAATCGAGTTGCCCGCCCTGCCGCAGCTGGTCGCGTAGCGGGGCATCGTGGGCCAGCCCCAGCAGCGCGGCCGGCGCAAACGCCCCAAATGCCAGCCCCTGCGCGTTTAGAAAAGCCTTGGGTAGGATGATAACCGCCGCCCGCCCTTCGGCCGGCCCCAGGTAGCCCAGCACCGTGGCCCGCGCCGCGCCGCTCGGCTGCTGCTCCTGCACGTAGGCAGCAGGCAACGCCGCCAGCAGGGTGGCGGCCGGGTAGTCAGCCCCTTCAAATACGACGGTCATACCGGGTCGGTAGCATCCGCATCTACGTCGGCTTCGGCGGCGGCCGGAGCGGCAGGCGTAGCCTCTACCCACAGCGGCACCGCCAGCAGCGCCAGAAACGAAGGCAGAATTGCCGCGTCCTGCGCTTGCCCGAACAGGTCGGCGTAGGAAAACGGCACCGGGTCGGTAGCCCCCGCTGGCTGGTAATAGAAAATGCTGTCCGGGTTTTCTATTTCCAGCTTATACACGTCCGACCACAGGTAGAACAGCACTTTGGCCTTGAACGTGGCCAGACTTACCACGCGCCCACCGGCCCCCGCCACCGGGTTCACGAAGCGATTGCCGAGTTGCTTGTCCTCACTTTTGAGCAAGTCGTAAATGCGCTTGTTCACGGCCCCAATAAACCCGCCCCAATTGTAGCGTCCCACCGGCCCCAGGTCCAGCATTACCTCAGAGGCATCAGCGTAGTCTATCGGCACATACTCCCATTCCCAGCGCCGCTTGAAGGCCGAATCCATCGGAAACAGCGATTGGTCGGACGTATTCATGGTGGCGTAGAGGCAGAGATTGGGTGGCAGCAGCAGCCACTGCCCGGCCTCAGCGGGGGTGAGGGTGGCCTTGTGCGCGTGCAGGGCGGCCACGTAGCGGGCGCGCAGGTCGGAGCCCGCCGCGTCGGCCTCGGCCAGATGTGCACTCAGCCACTGCGCCAGGTCGGCATCGGCCCGCCCGGCGTAGGCCGAGTAGTGGGCCGCGTCGCGGTCGAGCAGCTGAAACAGGTCGCCGAAAATCTGGGCGCAGTTGCCCCGGTTAATTTCCTCGATTACCAGAAAAAATATCTGCTCGGGATGCTGCCAGGCCGCCCAATACGTTTGGGCAAACACCTGAGACCGAAACTGATACTCGATTTCATTCTTCGCATTCATCACCGGCTTGTAGGCCCCCACGAAGCTGGCGTAGTCGGTATCGGGGTGAAAGGTGGTGCGGGCGAGCTGGTGGCCGGCGGCATACACGTGCTCGATGCGGTGCGACTTGCCGGTACCAGGCGGGCCAAAGAGGATTTTCTGACGGGGAAGGTTGGCGGGCAGGGCACTGACTGGTAAGCTGGCCGTTGGCTTAATTTCGGCCACTGCATCCGCTCCGTACAGTTGTTGCACTACTTCAATAGCTCCTTCGCGCAGGGTTTTCATTAGGTGTAGCGTGGGCTGGGTGAGGGCGGGAAGTTTTAGTAATTCAGGCAGCAGGCCAATGATGTCAGGAGCTTCCTGGCTGGGGTCCTTATACAGCAGTGACCTGAAAGGCTCCGGCGTAGCTGTTATGGCTTGGCGCAACAGTTTAATTTCCTCAGTTGCAAACACCGCAATGAACTGTGCCGCACTCTTTTCAGCCAGCGAATAATTTCCCCTAGGGTCAGGAGTTTTGCCAATCCAGTAGTTGAGCGAACGAGCAGGCTTCAACTCATCAAAATCGTTACTTCCAACAAGATTGTCAGCTAAGTTATTATTTGTCAGAGCTACTACTCTTCCGTCGAGCCAGACAAGCGAAAGGCGAGGGGCTACCACATCGGCAAGCAGGTCGGCGAGCAAATCATCGCTACTTGGGATTCTGTATGTTGTGCAGAACATAGCAGCGGCCAATGTTTGCATCCAGACAAGACGCGACGCATCAATCGGACAGGGAAATTTCTGCTTGAGCCATTCAAAGACAGCAACGTAGGATATTCGTGGCCCAGCACTCACCTCAACGTACCACTGGCAGGTTAGCAATGCGGCCAGCGCCGATTGTGCCTGGAAGACAGTTGAGGAAGGATTTGGTAATTCTTGATTAAGCAACCATTCCAGATAGCCCAACGGCGTATGTACGTGCTCATCAGTACCTAATAACTGCCAGCCAGTAGCTGATGGTGGCGTAAGACGGCCACGCAGCAAGCCGTATTTATACATTTCCGTTGCCCTTGAACGACCATCGGCTGGTGGGGCGGAATTGCCAGGATACAACAGTGCTTCAAAGTCTGCCGGTTGAGCAACTGCATCTGGCTGGTGAGTCAAGTAATCATTCGTCCACTCGGCCCATCTAGTAGCCAGCGTGTCCAGATAATTGTGCGGCTTAAAACGGTCTGGCATACTCCTACTCTGGTTTTTGTAGCGTTACCACGTGTTCCACCTCAATCTTGCCACCCGTTGCGTTATTCTGGCGCGGAATGGAAAGCCGGTGGTCTTTCAGCTTGTAGCGGAAATAGCCGGCCCAGGCAAAGCCCATATCCTGGCCCATTTGGGCCACTAGCTCGTGGGTGGGTATTTCTACGCCGCGCAGGTTGCTGTTGCCGATGATGAGGTGGTAGCTGCCACCGGGCCGCAGCGCGGCCCAGGTGCTAGCCAGGTTGTGCCGCATATCATCGAAGTAGTGGGCGGCAATATTGGCGCGGCGCGGGTCTTGCGCGGCCAACTGGTCGAGGTAAGGCTGCACGGCAGGCGCGGCGGGTAGCGTCGGGGCCTTGCGGGTTTCGTCGCCAATCTGCCCGTTTTTTATTTGCTTGATGATGGCATCATCGGCGCAGTCGAGCCAGGCGCTTTCGATTTTGATGCAGCGCGTGTAGTCAATCGAGTTCAGGTAGGGCGGTGAGGTAATGGCCAGGTCGGCGGGGCGCGGGGTACTAAAGCGTACCGCATCGTTCCCGGCCCAGGCAAAGCTGGCCGGCCGGCCGGCTACCTCTTGGCTAAACTCGGCCAGCGCCGTGTAATAGCTTTCAAAGCTTTTCTGAAACGTCGGCCCCACCGCGGAGGGCGTTTTGGGGTGCTTTTTGGAAATGTAAGGCTTAAGCGTCTGGCGCTCAGCCAGCGAACAAGGCCGAATGATATCGCCCAGCACGAGGCGAAAGAAGTTCAATGCCGCTGGAGCTTCGCATACCTGGTAAATGGCTTTTTTCAGGCGCAACAAATCCTGAAAGCTGGTTTCTGAAAACCAGTAGTCCACGTTGTTTAGCCGGGGTCGCAGGGTTTCATCGAGTGGAGCGGCGGGCCAGTAGGCGGCTATCTCAGTAAACTGCTGACGCAGGTCGGCCAGCTCGTCGCGGGTGAAGGGGGTAGTACTTACCTCCGTAACGAGGCGGGCAAACGGGTCTATTTCAGTGCCCAGTACCGAGAAGCCCGCCAGCAGCCCCTCAATGGCCGTGGTGCCCGACCCCATAAACGGGTCGAGGACAACGCCCAATCCATGCGCCTGCTTGTAACTGTGCAGCAGTTGCCGAGGCACCAGATTAATGCTACGGGCCGGGTAGCGGTTGAAAATTTTGTGGGTGTAGAGGCGCTGGGTGCGGGTGGTGGGGTAGGCCAGCGTGTCGCCCCAGGCCGGGGCAGCCGCTTCGGCGAAGGGCAAAATCAATTCCATACAAACTTATTTTTTACGTAGCACCACCAAGCTTTCACGCATGTACTTGCGGTCGAGGGCACGGGTAAACTGCTGCGACGATACGACGACGTTGCGATACACATTGATTTCAACCGGCTCAAACCCGTGCTGCCGCCCTAGCATACTCAAAATCAGGTCGGTGGCAATGGGCAGCGAGCCGTAATAGGAATTACCCACTACCAAGCCCACTACCGCGCCGGGGTTGCAGCGCTCGGCCAATAGGTGCAGCAGGTAGCCCATATCGGCAAAATACCCCACCAGCATGCTGGGAATCTGGTTTGACCACAACGGCTGGGCCTTGAGGTAGTCGTATATCGGGCCGTTTACCAGCGCGCTACCGTAGTCGGTATGCCGGGCTGCCCAGCGAGCATGCACGTGGGACCGCAACGACTGCGCCCGAAAATCGACCTGGCTTTGCTTCTCGGTAAAAAAGTCGCCCATCCACAGTTCTACCAGATATATCTTGCTGTAGTCAAAGCAGTTGGCGTAAGGGGGTGAGGTGAGTACGGCATCAAAGCGCACGCCGGCCGGGTAGTTTTCGGCGGCTAGGCACGAGCCAAGGGTCAGCTGAAACGGGCGTAGCACCGGCTCCACTGTCAGGTCCACGCGAAACCGCTGCACGTCGCGCAGCACGGTGTGGCGCAACTGTTCGATGGGAGTTTCCAGGGTAGCCGCATAAGCCAGACTGGTTTTACGCTTGACACCGTTGCCCGCCTTACGGTGGGTAGAAAACTTCTCCAGGCAATTTAAAAAAGCCAGCTTAAAAAGCTGCTGGACTTCGGGCGTTTCAATGGCTAGATAAAAAGCCTTGATGCGCAGCAACGCTTCCAGGTAGGCTGGCTCGAAGTACGATATTACCGTGGCATTGTCAGGCGCAGGTGCCAATGCGGCAAGCGCATCCGCTTCAAAGCGAGCTACGCAGGCATCCAATTCAGCCACCATGTCCGGCGTGAAGGACGCCCCCTTAGCTTGGGCTATGCTGTGGCTCATTGGGCTTACCTCGAAGCCGTAGGCATCCAGTCCCAATCGACTGCTTTCGAGTAAAGTAGTGCCTACTCCCCCAAACGGGTCAAGTACGTGTTGAGTACCAGTTGGGGCGTAGTCCTGTAAAAACGAGCGCACAAAGCTCGGCGAAAAGCCCTCTTTGTAAGGAAACCAGCGATGTCGGGGGCTTTGCATCGACTCCCGAAAATTTACCGGCGAGTCATATGTCACTTTGTCGAATAGATAGGCTACGGATACGCGAGCTTCTTCCGCTTCATAAGCCGCCGTTATATGCCTATAAGGAGATGCCTTTGGTACATCTTTTTGGAAATACTCCCCAAACAGCGCCAACTGCATTTCCTCCGCCGTGGTAGGCGCTATGTCAGGGGGCAGGTACTCATTCATGCTATATTTTTAGACATCCTATACTAATGTTGTTGGCTAACAGAGCCAGCAGCATACCAAAGTAGCAAGATAAGGCAGGAACGGCCAGCCGGGTGGCTGCCGGGTGGACTTAGGAGCTAGTTGACGAAGCAAAATGACATGGCTATTACCTTTAATCTCCCATTGGCACCGGGGTGGCCGCCGGTGCCAGCCACCTGCCTTATTCACGCTTTTCTAATATTCATAATGTCGCTCTTATTCACCGATTTTGCTTCCTGGCAGGCGCACTGCGCCGCCACCGGCGAGCCGCTTTACCAGCCCGTGCTGGCCTACGAAATCGAGCAAAAGGGCGCGACGGAGGAAGCTATCTGGCCCACGTTGCAGCGGGCCTACGACGTGATGCGCGACGCCGTGCACGAGGGCCAGACCGGCAACATGACCTCGCGCTCGGGCATGATTAATAATGGGGCCAAGAAGATTGCCGCCTCACCCATTACCGTGCTTTCGCCTGAGTTTAAAGAACTGGTAATAAGTGCATTAGGAGCTAAGGAAGTAAACTCCTGCATGGGCCGCGTGGTGGCCGCGCCCACGGCCGGGGCGTCGGGTATTTTGCCGGGCGTGCTCACTACCATTCAGCGCATCCACCAGCTCAGCGACCGCAAGATTTTGGAGGGCCTGCTGGTGGCGGCGGGCGTGGCGCTCATCATCGAGCAAAACGCCTCGCTGGCCGGGGCCGTGGGCGGCTGCCAGGCCGAAACCGGCTCGGCCGCCGCCATGGGCGCGGGGGCCATTGTGTACTGCCTGGGCGGCTCGGTGGAGGAAACGTTTGCCGCCGTGGCCATCACCATTCAGTGCATGCTGGGGCTGGTGTGCGACCCCGTAGCGGGCCTAGTGGAGGTGCCGTGCGTAGTGCGCAACGCCTCGGCGGCGGCTATCGCCTTCTCCTCGGCCCAGATTGCCATTGCGGGCGTCGACCCCGTTATTCCCGTGGACCAGTGCGTGGCGGCCCTCGGCGAAGTGGGCCAGAGCATGGAAACCCGCTATAAGGAAACCGCCCTCGGTGGCCTGGCCAACACCCGGCGCGGCCGCGAAATCGAAAAAATGGTGCTGGTGCAGGATGTGAACATTCTGCCCGACGAATAAGCCAACTACTTATCTAAAAGCACTTTACTTAATAGTTGGCGGGGTCATCAGCAGCGCGCCCAAAAATTTGAGGGAGGGCTCGTAGCGCACGCGGCGCTCTGAGTAGTGCTGCCAGGCTAGCTCTTCATCAGGCCGCAGGGCAAAGCCCGCGGCCTGCATGGCCTGCCAGGCCTCGGCAAACTCGGCGCGGCCTGGCGTAGTGGCCGCCATTTCTTCGGGAGTGCGCAGCTCGGCGGGCGAGGTTTCAGACTTATCGTCGAAAAAGCGGTGAATGCGGTTCAGCGCCAGCACGCCAGCCTTAAAGGTGATTTCTACCTGGCGCGAGTGCTGCACATCCAGCGCCGAGAATAGCAGGTTGGCCGCGTCCAGGATGAGGCCGGCCGCCAGCACCCACGAGCGCCCCGCTTGCGGCGAGCGGAAAAACGCCAGCACTGGCAGCGACGTGTGGCTTTCGTCGAGCTCCACCAGCCACTGCTCCCAGACCAGCCACTGGGTATCGTCGTTGCTGAAATCTTCGTCCTGGCCCAGCCATTGTATCAGGCCGTGCGGCGTGGCCGGCACGCCGGCCCGCAACTCCAGCTGCGCCACCACCAGCTCGCGCCGCGAAAACGCCTGATAAATGGTGGGAATGTAGGAAATGAGCAGCGTGAGCAGCAGCAGCCCCAACGTAGCCTCCGAGTAGCTGAATACATTGACTATCAATCCATTCTGCTTGGTAGTACCCAGCGTGAGCAGCGAGCTGCCGCTCAACTCATAGCTTTTGGTGAAGCCATCAACGCCCAGCGCCCAGTAGATGCCGGTGTAGCCCAGCCCTACCAGCGCTAGCCAGCCAATGGGCAGCGCCACAAGTCCCACGGGCGCATAATGGGCCAAGATGCGGTCGCGGCGGGCGTAGTTGTTGGCGCGCCGCGCCGCAAAGTCGAACAAGGCCCGCAGGCCCCCAAATACGAACGCGTTGAGCCGCACCGACTCGTTGCGCGGCAGCACAAACGAGCGGATGGCCCCCGACACGGTAGTGATAACCAGCCAGCCGCCGGCCAGCCCGGCCAACAGGCGCAATCCATATTCAACCGATGATGACATGGGCCGTGTACGGACGAGCCCCATCAAATGGTGCTAGTGGCTAGCCTGCCACAATTCGCGAAACGACTTATCGGCCACCTTCAGGCTCTCGCGGCGCTTGCGCCAGCCGGCCTGGTCGAGCAGGTAGCCGAGGCTGAAGTCTTTGAGGCGGCCGGGCAGCACGTCGAGCGCCCAGCGGTGGCGCATGCTCCAGCGCCAGAGGCCAATGGCGACCTTTTCGATGGCGTTGTTGTGGCCTTCGCGCACGCTCTCCTGGCGGTTGAGCAGCAAAAGGTTGTGCAGGTTGATGCGCACCGGGCACACGCTGGTGCAGGCCCCGCACAGGCTGCTGGCAAAGCTCAGGTGCTGATGCTCCTTCAAGCCACTGAGATGCGGGCTGATAACCGAGCCGATGGGGCCCGAATAAGTAGTTTCATACGTGTGGCCGCCGATGTTTTTGTACACCGGGCACACGTTGAGGCAGGCCCCGCACCGGATGCAGCGCAGCGCCTCGCGGCGGTCGGGCCGGGCCAGCAGGTTGGTGCGGCCGTTATCGAGCAGGATAACCACCATCTCGGTGGGGCCGTCGGTTTCGTCGGGCTGGCGCGGGCCAAAATACACTGTATTATATACGGTCACTTGCTGGCCGGTGCCGCTGGTGCTCAGCAGCGGCCAAAACAGGTCAAGGTCAGTGAGTTGCGGAATAATTTTTTCAATGCCCACCACCGCAATGTGCAAGCCCGGAAACGTGGCCGAGAGGCGAGCGTTGCCCTCGTTCTCGGTTACGGCCACGGCGCCTTCTTTGGCCAGCAGGAAGTTGCCGCCCGTGATGCCCACCTCGGCGGCGGTGTACTTATCGCGCAGCAGGTGGCGGGCCGTGAGCACGAGCGCCTGGGCATCATCGGTACTTTCGGTACCTAAGTGCTTGACGAATATATTGTTGATATCGGCCTTGCTCAGGTGCATGGCGGGCGTCACAATGTGGTAGGGCCGCTCGCCATTAAGCTGCACGATGTACTCGCCTAGGTCGGTTTCCACCGACTCCACGCCCCGGCTTTTGAGGTACTGGTTGACGTGGATTTCCTCGGTGGTCATGCTCTTGGCCTTCACCACCGTGCGGGTGTGGCGCGCCTCGGTGAGCCGGCCGATTTCGGCCAGGGCTTCCTCGGCGGTGTTGGCCCACACCACGCGGCCGCCGCGGGCGGTGAAGTTTTTCTCGAACTCCAGCAGGTAGGTGTCCAGCTTTTCGAGCACCTGGGCCTTGAGATAGGCGGCGCGGGCACGGGCCAGGTCGTGGTTGGCGTAGTGCTGCATGCCCAGCGTCACGGCCGCGTCGTACTTGCCGATGTTGAAGCGGATTTTGCGGCGGTGCTCAAGGTCGAAGGCCTTTCTGTCCGCGTCGGTTTGGAAATTCTGGGCTTTCGTCATCTTTTTAGCGCGAAGTTTCGCGAAGTTGAGCGCGAAGTTTTGTAAAGCCGCTTCTTACAGCTTATTGACTACGCGGTGAATGTGCTCACGGAGCGAAGCCACGTTGAAGTTAATCAATAAGCCCAACTTGCAGCCAGTGAGGCCCAGGTAGTTTTGAAGCTGCTTGAAATGGACGGGGGCCAATGCTTCTACCGATTTCAGCTCAATAATAACCTTCTGACCAACCAGAATATCGAGTCGGTAGCCAATATCCAGTTGCAAGCCATCATACACTACGGGCACGCCTACTTCGGTAGCTACCACCAGGCCGGCTTTGCGCAGCTCGTGGGCCAAGGCCAGTTTGTACACGTTTTCCAGCAAGCCTGGCCCCAGCACGGTGCTCACCTTAAACGCCGCAGTGCGAATATGGCCATCAATATCGTTCTCGTGCATAAGGAAGCGGCTTTACAAAACTTCGCGCCCAACTTCGCGAAACTTCGCGCTAAAAACTACGGCTTATTAGAATCCACCACTACCCGCTCCTCCCGGTTGGCCAACTCCCAGGCGGTATAAAACACCAGCCGCGCCCGCGCCTCCAGCTTCTCAAACTCGATTTTGGAAATCTCGTCGCTCGCCTCATGGTAGTCGGGGTGCACGCCGTTGAAGAAAAACGCCACCGGGATTTTATGTACCGCGAAGTTGTAGTGGTCCGAACGGTAGTAGAAGCGGTTGGGGTCGTTGGGGTCGTTGAAACGGAAATCGAGGTCGATGTTACCGTGGGCACGGTTGGCCTCCTGCAACACGCTGTGCAGCTGCGACGACAGCTTGTCGCTCCCGATAACATACACGTAATCAGGCTTATTCAAGTGCGCCTCATCGCTGCGGCCAATCATGTCGATGTTGAGGTCGGCAATGGTGTTGGCCAGCGGAAACACCGGGTGGCTGGTATAGTACTCCGAGCCCAGCAGGCCCTTTTCTTCCCCCGTATTTGCCAAAAACAACACGCTGCGGCGCGGCCCGTGCCCGGCGTGCGCCGCTTTGGTGAAGGCCTGCGCAATGGCCAGCATTCCCACCGTGCCCGAGCCATCGTCGTCGGCCCCGTTGTACACCTCGCCGCCGATGATGCCCAGGTGGTCGTAGTGCGCCGACACCACCAGCACCTCATCCTTTTTATCTGTGCCCGGCAAGAAGCCCAGCACGTTTTCGGTGCCCACGTCGCTGCGCTCCTGCGGCGCGCTGACACTGAATTTCACCGGCTTCAGCTTGTTGGCGACTGGCTGCTTGGCGGCGGCCGTGGCCACCTCGTAGGCGTGGATGGTAGCCTCGTTGGTGCCCAGCAGCTTCAGGGCAAGGGCCGGCGCTACGAAGAACGACGGCGCCCGCCCGCCCGCCGCATCGGCGGCCGCAATGGTGGGCTGCATCACGCGCGGGGCCAGCCGGGCCGCCACTTTGCCGAAGTCGCTTTTACCCGAAAAATCGACGAAGAACACGCTGCGGGCACCCTTTTGGGCGGCCAGCGCGGCCTTGGCCCGGAAATCGACGGCCCACTTGGTGGCGCTGCCATCGGGGCTGAGCACCGACTTGCCGTCGGCGGTGTGCGGCTCACCCAGCAACACGATGACATCCTGGCCCTTCACGTCGCGGCCGGTGTAGTCGGAGTACGTGCCCTGCTCGATGCCGTAGCCCACAAACACCGGCTGCACCGCCGTGGCCTGCTGAAACGGCGAGCGCCCGAAGGCGTAGAAATCTTTCAGCCACTCGTAGGCCTTGCCGCCCACCGTGAGGGTGCCGCCCGGCTGCCAGGCACTACGCTCCAGGTTGAAGGTTTGCAAATACGGGTTGGCGGCGTTGCTAGTTACCGGAGCCGTGAGGCTGTCGGCGGCAAACTGCTGGCTGATGTAGGCGGCAGCCATTTTCTGGCCCTTGGTGCCGGTTTCGCGCCCCTCATACTCATCCGAAGCCAGCACGCCGAGGTCGCGCCGCAGGTGCTCCTTCGTGATGTAGCGGGTGGCGTACAGGGCGGCATAGTCAGCCGGCGATGCGGGTTGGGCGGAGGTGGGGTTGCTGTCCTTTTTAGCCGGGGTGCCGGGCTTAAACTTGGTTTTAACCTTGGTGGGCGTTTGGGCTAGCAGCGGCGCGGGCAGGGCCAGCGCGGCCAGTAGCAGAGCAGTGTATTTCATAAATAGCAAGCGGGAAGGCGGAAAAAAGCAAAGAGATTAAGCCTTATAAATGAGCACGGTAGCATAAGCGGCCACGCCCTCGCGGCGGCCCACAAAGCCCAGCTTTTCGGTGGTGGTGGCTTTAATGGAAATCAAGTCTTCTTCCATGCCCATTACCTCGGCCAGCACGCGCTGCATGGCTGGTATGTGCGGGTTCACCTTTGGCTGCTCCAGGCAGATGGTGGAATCGATGTTGCTGATTTCGTAGCCCTTAGCGCGCAGAATTCGCATTACCTCGGCCAACAGGCGCTTCGAGTCGATGCCCTTGTACTGGGGGTCGGTATCAGGGAAGTGGAAGCCAATATCGCGCAGGTTGGCCGCGCCCAGCAGCGCATCGCAAATAACGTGGATGAGTACGTCGGCATCGGAGTGGCCGAGTGCGCCGTGGGTGTGCGGCACCTCGATGCCGCCGAGCCAGAAGGGCAGGCCGGGCTGCAATTGGTGAACGTCGTAGCCGAAGCCAACGCGGATTTTCATAAGCGCAAAAAGAAAAGGAGAAAAACTACTCCGCCACGAAAGTAAAACCGCCGGCTGCTCGTCATGCCCTAGCGCGGCCCAACCGGGGAAGCTGATGCGACAAAAGAAACTTTGGAAACTTTGAACTCACCCAAAGTTTCCGGCGTATCTTTGCCGTGTTAAACATGGAACCCAAAGACCGCATCATCACCCGCGCCGCCGCCCTCTTTATGCGCAACGGCATCAAGAGCGTGAGCATGGACGACATTGCCGCCGACCTCGGCATGTCGAAGAAAACGCTGTATAAAACCTTCACCAACAAAGATGAGATTGTGCTAGGCGTGATGTCGGGCCACCTCTGCCAGGCGCAGGGCGAGTGTGCCCGGGTAGCCAGCACGGCTGCCGATGCCGTGCAGGAAATGCTCACCATCGCGGCCTGGGCCGACCAGCAGTTCAGCAACATTCACCCCAGCATTTTCCACGACCTGCGCAAGTACTACCCCGCGGCCTGGGCGCTGCTGGCCGAGCACAAGAGCACGTTTATCCTCGATCAGATAACCCAAAATCTGCGCCGGGGCATTGCCGAAGGGCTATTTCGGGCCGACCTCGACGTGGAAGTGCTGGCCCGCCTCAACCTGGCCCAGATAGAGTTGGCCTTCGACCCCGACCTCTACCCTCCCACCCAGTTTGCACCCATTCGGGTGAATAAGGTATTCGACGAGCATTTTTTGCTGGGCGTTGCCACGCTCAAAGGTCACCGGCTATTTAATAAGTATCAACACATTACGGAAGAGGAATAAGCTGGTTATAAGCTAGTTTTAACCTGCTCCTCGTGCACCAACCCATGAAAAAAAGTACTCTGGGGGTTTTGCTGGCGGCTTCGGCGCTGGCGCTGGGCCCGTGGGCCCCGGCCCTGGCCCAAACGCCGGCTGCCCTCCCTGCCCCGCCCCTCGCTGGCCCCATGGCCCTGAGCCTGCAACAGGCCGTGCGCTACGCCGTGGCCAACAAGCCCAGCCTGCTGAGCACCCGCCTGGCCGAGCAAACCGCCCACGCCAAAGTAGGCGAGGTGAAGGCCCAGGGCCTGCCGCAGCTGAACGTGGCCGCCAACGTGGCCGACAACTTCAAGCTGCAAAAAAGCCTGCTCGACGCGAGCGCTTTTAGCGGCGGCGCGGGCACGCTCAATGGTACCACGCTCACGCAGCGCGACATTGCCGCCGCCCAGGCGGGCCAGGCCGTAACCCTAACGCCCGCCTACGCCCCGGCCGTGCCGCTACCGCCCCAGGCCATTGCCTTCGGCCTGCAGTACGCAGGTAATTCGTCGCTCAACTTCTCGCAACAGCTTTTTGATGGCTCGTATCTTATTGGCCTCAAGGCTTCTAAGGTGTATGAGGAGCTGAGCCACAAGCAAACCCAGCAGGCCGAAATCGACGTGGTGGAGCAGGTGAGCAAGGCCTATTACAGCACGCTGGTGGCCCGCTCGCGCCTCACACTGCTGGCCCGCAACGTGCAGCGCCTCGACACGGTGCTCTACCAAACCAACCAGACCTTCAAGGCCGGCTTTGCCGAAAAGCTCGACGTGGACCGCCTGCGCGTGCAGCGCAACAACCTGGTAGTGGAGCAGCAGAAAGCCCTGCGCCTCACCGAGTTGAGCATTGCCCTGCTTAAGTTTCAGATGGGCCTGCCCCAGAGCCAGCCCGTGCAGCTCACCGACTCGCTCGGCGCGGCCGTGGTGGATGCCGGCACCCTGCGCCGCAACCTAGGCACGGCCAACTTTAGCACCGGCGGCGGGGTCGATGGCCTCGGCGGCGTGCCCACCGCACCCCTCAGCACCCCCACCGGTGCCCCCACTAGCACGCCCGGCCTCAACAACAACAACGGCCAGCCGGTGCAAGCCCAGGCGGCGTTCAACTACAACAACCGCATCGAGTTCTCGACGCTGCAAACCCAGCAGGCGCTGGCGGGCCTCGACCTGCGCAACCGCACGGCGGGTGCCTACCCGCGCCTGGCCCTCACGGCGGCCTACGGCTTTTCGGGCTCGGCCAAATCGGTGAGCGAGCTGTTTGCCTTCCGCGGGCCCGACTCGCGCAACTCCAACGGCTTTGCCAACCAGAACTGGTTTGGCTTTGGCAACGTGGGCCTGGCCCTCAACGTGCCGGTGTTTGACGGCTTCCGCCGCCGCTACCAAGTGCAGCAGGCCCGCATTGCCCAGCAAACCATTGAGAAGGGCATGGAAACCCTGCGCCAGAGCATCGACTTGCAGGACACGCAGAGCCGCACCACGCTCGTGAACGCCCTCGATGTGCTTGACAACCAGAAGGCTAACTTGGACCTGGCCGCCGACGTGGCCCGCGTCACCCGCATCAAGTTCAACGCCGGCGTGGGCTCCAACATCGAAGTTATCACGGCCGAAACCTCGCTGCGCGAGTCGCAAACCAACTACTACGCCGCCATCTACGACGTGCTGGTGGCCAAGGTAGACCGCGACAAAGCCACCGGCGAGCTGTACTCGCAAGCCAAATAAACTTAGCTTTTAGCTGATAGCTACTAGCTGTTAGCCCTTTTGAAGACCCCTTCTTTATTATGCAATTCTCCTTTTCGAAAGCTATCAGCTATCAGCTAGTAGCCAGCAGCTTCCTCTTGGCTTCCTGCGGCGGCGGTGCCAAAGACCCCAACGCCGAGCTGGTGAAGCTGAAGGCTGACCAGGCCGCCACCCAGGCCAAAATCGCCGACCTCGAAGCCAAAACCGGCTCGGGCAAAGCGGCCGAGGCCGCCGGGGCCGTGCCGGTATCCATCCTGAAAGTGGCCCCCGAAAACTTCGCTGGCTACCTCGAAGTACAGGGCCGCGTCGATTTTGACCAAAACGCCACCGTGGGTGCCCGCTCCGCCGGCACGCTCACCAGCGTGCGCGTGCAGCGCGGCGACCGCGTGCGCAAAGGCCAGGTATTGGCCACCGTGGATGCCAGCATCCTGGATGCCAACATTGCCGAGCTGCGTACCCGTATGGACCTGGCCCGCATCATCTACCAGAAGCAGGCCGGCCTGTGGAAGCAGCAGATTGGCACCGAAGTGCAGTACCTGCAAGCCAAGAATACCTACGAGGGCCTGCAACGCAACCTCAGCACCCAGCAGCAGCAGCGTGCCCTCTATAATGTAGTGGCCCCCTACGCCGGCGTAGTCGACAACGTGCTGCCCAAGCTCGGCGAAACGGTGTCGCCCGGTATGCCCGTGGTGCAGCTCAACAGTGGCCAGGGCGGCAAGGTACTGGCCGATGTATCGGAGGCTTACGCAGGCAGCATCAAGGCCGGCGACAAGGCCCTGGTATCGTTGCCTGACCTAGGTAACGAGCAGATTGAGAGCACGGTACGCACCGTGAGCCGCACCATCTCGGCCACCAGCCGCACGTTTACCGTGGAACTGCGCCTGCCCAGCACCCAGGCCAGCAAGCTGCGCCCCAACATGGTAGCCACCGTGCGCATCCAGAACTACGGCAGCAGCAACGCCACCGTGCTCCCCGTGGACCTGGTGCAGCACGACGAGGAAAATGCCTACGTGCTGGTAGTCAACCGCAACGGCGGCAAAACGGTGGCCGCCAAGCGCATCATCAAAACCGGCCAAACCTACAACGGCAAGCAGGAAATAACCAGCGGCCTCAAGCCCGGCGACGAGGTAATCTCGGCCGGCTACCAAAACCTGAACGAAGGCCAGCTGGTGAAAATCAGCTAAGGATGTACCGTGGACTCTGCGAGTCCGCGAGTAGGTACAGCCGAACGATAATTCGCGCGGACTCACAGAGTCCACGGTACACCCAGCACTAGCAACTACCTGTTATGCAAGACATAGAAAAAGAATTTGGACCCACCAGCTGGTCCATCAACAACAAGACGAGCATCTACATCATCACCCTGATGCTGACGATTGCCGGCTTGTTTGCCTACGTGAAGCTGGGCAAGGAGAAATTCCCCGACATCGTGATTCCGCGCATCATCGTGGCCACAGTGTACCCCGGCACCTCGCCCACCGACATCGAGAACCTGGTGACCCGCCAGCTCGAAAAGGAGATTAAGAGCGTGAACGGCGTGAAGAAGATTAACTCGACTTCCAACCAGGATTATTGTATTGTGGACGTGGAGTTTAACTCCGGCGTCGATGTGCAAGCCGCCAAGCAGCTCATCAAAGATGCCGTGGACAAGGCCAGCACCGAGCTGCCCAACGACCTGCCCAGCGCCCCGCTGGTGAAGGAAGTCAACATCTCGGAGCAGCCCATTATGTACGTCAACCTGAGCGGCAACCTGCCCGCCGCCCAGCTCAAAAAGCTCGCCGACGACTTCCAGGACAAGATTGAGGCCCTGCCCGAAATCACCCGCGTAGACATTGTGGGTGCCCTGGAGCAGCAGGTAAACGTGGACGTGGACCTATACAAGCTGCAAGCTTCGCAGCTGAGCTTCACGGATATTGAAGGCGCTATTGCCCGCGAAAACATCACGGTATCAGGCGGTTCCATCGACGTGGGCGCGCAGAAGCGCGCCGTGCGCGTGGCCGGCCAGTACGTGAACGCCGCCGACATTGCCAACATCCAGCTCAAGAACCTGCGCGGCGCGCCAGTGCGCCTCGGCGACATCGCCACCGTGCAGGACGGCTTCAAGGACCGCGAAAGCTTCGCCCGCCTCGACGGCCAGTCGTCGGTGGCCCTCAACGTGGTGAAGCGCCAGGGCGAGAACCTGCTCGACGCCTCCGACAAGATTCACCAGTTGGTGAAGGACTCGGAAGCCAGCCTACCGAAAGGGCTGAAAATCACCATCACCGGTGACTCGTCGAACGAAACCCGCACGACGCTTAATGACCTGATTAACACCATCATCATTGGCTTTTTGCTGGTGACGCTGATTCTGATGTTCTTCATGGGCACCACCAACGCGCTCTTCGTGGGCTTGTCGGTGCCGCTATCGATGTTCCTGGCATTCATTATGTTGCCACTGTTTGGCTTCTCGCTGAACATGATTGTGCTCTTCGCCTTTTTGCTGGCGCTGGGCATTGTGGTGGACGATGCCATCGTGGTAATCGAAAACACCCACCGCCTGCTGCACGAGCACCCCAACCTGAGCACCGCCAAGGCGGCCAAGTTTGCGGCCGGTGAGGTATTTATTCCCGTGCTGGCGGGCACGCTCACTACGGTAGCGCCGTTTGTGCCGCTTATGTTCTGGCCCGGCATTGTGGGCTCGTTCATGTTCTATCTGCCGGTTACGCTCATTCTCACGCTGGGCGCGTCGCTCATCGTGGCCTTCGTGATGAACCCCGTATTCGCCGTGAGCTTCATGCAGCGCGAGGAGCACCTGGATAAGGTGGAGAAGCCTCAGCTGACCCGCAACTTCCTGCTGGGCATGGGTGGGCTGCTGCTGGTAGCCATCGGCGGCTACTTGTCGGGCTCCACGTTCCTGGGCAACCTGATGCTCACCATCATTGCCCTCTGCTTCCTCGATAAGTACGTGTTTGTGTACATGATAGCCGGCTTCCAGCGCAGCTTGTTACCCCGCCTCCAAAACGGCTACGCCCGGCTCGTGGAGCTGGCTGTGGGCGGCACAGTGTGGCGGCAGCTCGCCATTGTGGGCGGCCTGGTAGTGCTGTTCGTACTCAGCATTGTGGCCGTGGGCGCGCGCAAGCCCAAGGTAGACTTCTTCCCCAGCGGCGACCCCAAGTTCATTTATACCTACCTGCGCATGCCGGTGGGTACCCGCGTAGAGGTAACCGACTCCATCACCCGCATTCTCGAAAACCGGGTGTATAAGGTGATTGGCCGCAACAACCCCGACGTAGAATCGGTGATTACCAACGTGGCCATCGGCGCCGGCGACCCCACCGAGGCTACGGCTGCCGGTACGTCGCAGTCGCACCTGGGTAAGGTGGGCGTGGCCTTCAAGGAGCTGGCTAACCGCAAGGGCCAGGCCACCCACGTCTACATGGATGACATTCGGCAGGCCGTGAAAGGAATTCCCGGCGCCGAAGTTTCGGTAGACCAGGAGGCCAGCGGCCCGCCCCAGGGCAAGGCCGTGGCCATTGAGGTAAGCGGCGACGACTACCCCAAGCTGGCCTTGCTGTCGAAGAAAGTGGAGCACTACATCGACTCGCTCAAGATTGGCGGTATCGAGGACCTGCGCTCCGACTTGCAGGACCGTAACCCCGAAATCGGGGTGAGCATTAACCGCACCCGTGCCAACCGCGAGGGCATCAGTACGGCCCAGATTGGCGGCGAAGTACGCACGGCCATCTACGGCTTCGAGGCCAGCAAATTCAAGACCCCGGATGATGAATACCCCATTCAGGTGCGCTACGCCAAGCCCTACCGCGACAACGTGAACGCCATCGTGAACGCGCCGCTCACCTTCCGCGACGCCACTGGCTCGGTGCGCCAGGTGCCCATCTCGGCCATTGCCGACGTCACCTACGGCACTACCTACGGCGGCATCAAGCGCAAAGACACGCACCGCCTCATCACCATCAGCTCCAACGTGCTCAACGGCTTCACCGGCCCCGACGTGGTAGCCAACGTCGAGCGCGCCCTCAAAAGCTTCCCCACGCCGCCCGGCTACACCGTGCGCATGGGCGGGGCCCAGGAGGACCAGAAGGAAACCAGTGACTTCCTCGGCATTGCCGCCGTGGGCGCTATCGGCCTCATCTTCTTGGTGTTGGTTACCCAGTTCAACTCGGTGAGCAAGCCGCTCATCATCCTCTCCGAAATCATTTTCTCGATTATCGGCGTGATGCTCGGCCTGGCCATCTCGGGCATGAACATCTCCATCGTAATGACGGGCGTGGGCGTAATCGCGCTGGCCGGCATCGTGGTGAAGAACGGCATCCTGCTGGTCGAATTCACCGACATGCTGCGCAGCCAGGGCATGGGCCTGCACGACGCCATTGTGCTGGCCGGCCGCACGCGCCTCAACCCGGTTATCCTCACGGCTACGGCCGCCACGCTGGGCCTCATTCCGCTGGCCATCGGCCTGAACATCGACTTCTACGAGCTCTTCAACTCGGGTCATCCCAACTTCTTCCTGGGGGGCGAGTCGGTGGTGTTCTGGGGTCCGCTGGCCTGGACGATTATTTTTGGGTTAACGTTTGCAACCCTTATCACGCTGTTGGTAGTCCCGGTGATGTATCTCCTCAGTGAGAAACTAAGTGCCAAAATCTCGGGCCGCGACTACAACTCCCCACCCCCCACCCAGGAGGTGGACCAGGAGGAAGTAGAGGCCGCCACGCCCGCGGTACTGGCCTAAAGTTTGCGACGGCTCGCCGGTTGCTACCGGCCACTCAACGAGTGCCTGGTAGCAACCGGCGATACCCCGCCTTCCCCGCACCCCTCACCTCCTTACTTCTCTGTTATCGCAAAAAGTTTTATGCTCACCGTTACCTCTACTCCCGCCCCCAAAACCATCGAACAGCAGGTGCTGCGCATCATCAGCAAGCGCAAAGCCATCAAGGCCGTGCGCCTGCGCCGCACCGCCAGCCTCAGCCGCGACCTGCGCTTCGACACCGTCGATTTAGTGGACATCATCTTGGAGCTGGAGCGCAGCTTCCACATCACGGTGCCCGATGAAGTACCTTTCTACACGGTCGGCGACTTTGTGCGCTACGTCACGGCCCACGCCGCCTAGCGCGCTCATCCAGCCCCACAAAAAAGCCCTGACTTCTTGCTGAAGTCAGGGCTTTTTTGCGGGGGTTATTACCTACTACCGCACGTTGCCGCCAGTAGTGGTACGGCCGTCGTTGCCGTCGCGCGAGCCCTCGGTGGTATTGCTGGGGGCATCGCCGCGGTAGGCGGTGTCGTGCCCGGCATCGGGGCCGGCTTCGTGCACGGGGCGAGTAGTGGAGCTGCTGGGCGAGCCCAGGCCCGCGTCGGTAGCCGATTGGCCCGTACCGGTGGGGGCAAAGGGCAGGTTGATGGTGCCCGCGCTTTTGGCCGACTGGTTGGTGGTGTTATTGGAGCGGGTTTCCCACAACTCACTGTCCATCACTACGGTGGAGGCTTTGGTCGTTTCCCACTCGTGGAATTTATCCAGCTCGTGCTTAATGGAGGTGGAGAACCAGGCAATCAGCGCCATATCGTCGAGCAGGCCCACCACCGGAATGAAGTCGGGAATGAGGTCGATGGGCGAAATGAAGTAGACGAGCACTGCCACGGCGGCAATTACCGTGGTGCGGGGCACCCCCGTGTACTCACCCGAAACGCTCAGCTTGATGAGGCGAAACAGGCTTTGCAGCGTGTCCCACACCTCGTGGGCGATGGTGCCGATTTCTTTTTTCTCACGCGCCTTGTTAAAGGCATCCATCAGCAGCTTTTTGAGGCGGGTGGGCTGCGTGATGTAGCCCTCGGCCGCAGCCAGGAATTTCTTAAAAATGGCCGAAGCAGCAATGTCTTTGCCGTTGGGCGGGGTAGAACCAGTAGTAGCCATGCAAAAAAAGGTGGAAAGCGCGGCAGTTTCACCGCAAAAGTTTGTTCAGGTCCGTGTACTGCATTCACCGCCTTCAAGTTATGCAGGGCCAAAAAAACGGCTCCCGACGCAAGCGCCGGGAGCCGTTTTTCAGAGAATAAAAATGCAGTGCGTTTACCAGCAGCTTACTCGGGGCGGGCGCTGGCCGCGGCGGTGAGCAGCTCGGCCGTTTCGGCGGCGGTGGCGTCGGCCGAGAGGGCTTCGGTACCGGCCACGCGGCCCGCGGCGTAGAAATTGCGGTGGTAGTAAGCCTGGTTGAGCGAGCTGACCATGACGCCGCCGTTGCAGGCCGAATGGGCAAACTTATTGTCTTTCAAATAGATACCTACGTGGTAGATGTTGCCTTTGCCGTGGCTGAAGAACACCAGGTCGCCGGCCTTCATATCGGTTTTAGCTACTCGCTGCACGGTCGAGAACATGGAGCGCGAGCTACGCTTGAGGGTGATGCCGTACACCTTCTTGAACACCTGCGATACGAAGCCCGAGCAATCGGTGCCGCGGCGCGAAGCCGCCCCGTAGCTGTAGGGCGTGCCCAGCCAGTCGGTCACGGTCTGGAGCAGGCTCTTGTTCTCCGTCTGGGCCAGTTTGAGGCCCAGCGTCTGGTTGTAGTAGCCGTAGGCCAGCGAGTCGCGCGAGGCGGTGGTAGCGGGCGGCTCCACGGCGGCCGGCGGCGTGCCGGCATCAAGCAAACCCGATAACAAAGAAGCCTCGGCGACAGCCGGGGCCGAGGCACCAGCCGAAGCCGAAGCGTCGGGCAATTTTTCGAAGCAGAAGGAGAGCGCCAGGGAGGCAGCGGCGAGGCAACACAGCAGGGTATTCTTCATTGTCCGTCGGTAGGGTGGGCACCGGCTGGCGCTCTAAAGCTGCTGGCCGGGTAAGGAAAAAATTTCGTAGACTGTTGCGCTAGGCAGTGCCGTAAAACGGCCAGAATTAAGGATGAATGAAAGCGTGAATCCTACCTTTTAAAAGAACTTTAGGGGGTAGTCGTCGGCCAAAGCTAAGCATTAACTTCTCAACCAACCTACCAAATTCTTCGAAAAAGTCAGCGTTTCCACTAAAAATACCAAATAAAAGCCGATTTTTAGCATGTCAGCCTGCAACCCTGCCTTATTTTTCCTCGTAGCATAGCCCGAATTATATACAATGAGTCAGCCCCCCACCTTCGTCAACTCCCCCCTGGCCCGCATTGCCCGCTTGGTGCTGGGCCGCGCCCCCCGCGTGGCCATGGTGCTGGGCCACACCGTGCACCTGAGCGGGGCCACCCGCGAAGAGTTTTTGGCCGATGCCGAGTGGGTGGCGCACGAGGAAGTGCACCTGCGCCAAGTGCGCGACCTGGGCCGCCTGCGCTTCTTGTACGAGTACCTGCTGGAGTCGGCGCGGGTGGGCTACTACCAGAATAAGTTTGAGATTGAGGCCCGCGAAGGAGCCCAGCTTTTTATGCAAAACCGGCGCTCCTAACAGGGCACAAAAAAGCGGTCATGCTAAGGCTAGCATGACCGCCGAAATTGCTGCGGCGCAGGTGTGGCTAGCTGCTTACAGCTGCGCCAGCCGGCCGCCATCCACGGTCATGGTGGAGCCGTTGATGAAGTTGGCTTCGTCGGAGGCCAGGAAGCAGATAGTGGCGGCCAGCTCCTCGGGCGTACCAATCTGACCGGTAATGACTTCGGTGCCGTCCATCACGTTGGGGTTACTGCGCAGCATGGGGGTTTCTACCGCGCCGGGGGCTACGGCGTTGATGCGGGCCTGGGTGTAGGGCACCTCCAGGCTGAGGCCGCGCACGAAGGCTTCGAGGCCGCCCTTGCTGGTGGCGTAGGGAGCCACGTTGGGGGTGCTTTGGAAGGCGTGCACCGAGCTGACGGCCACCACGGCCCCGCCCTTCATGTGCGGCACGCACAGCTGGCAGAGCCGGAAGAGGGCCCGCAGGTTTACGTTCATCACGCGGTCCCAGTCGGCGGGGTCCAGTTCCATAATGGGCGTAAACGTCATCATGGCCGCGTCATTTATCAGGATGTCGATGCGCTGAAACCGGGCCAGCGTGGTTTCGACGGCGTGCACGAGGTCGGCGTCGTGGCCCACATCGGTTCGGATGAAGAGGGCGTCGCTGCCGAAGGCTTTGATTTCGGCCTCTACGGCGTGGCCGGCCGTTACCTCGCGGCCCAGGCACACCACGGTGGCGCCTTCGCGGCCCAGCCGCACGGCGGTGGCCCGGCCAATGCCGGAAGTGGCCCCCGTGACGAGGCAAACTTTATTTTGAAAACGAAACATGAAGGCGAAATGTAGTACCGCTTAAAACCAGCATAGCAAACGGCCTCGCCCGCTGGTTGTTTGCGGCCAGCCAGCGCAAAACCTAAAAAAGGCGCGGGCGGCGGCCGCCCACCCGGCCGCTATTCACCTTGAGGGGGTTTGCTACCGTACAGGTTAACCTATGATGATGCTCCCCACCCTATTACTGGCTACCTACGCGCCCTTCGACTGGCAGCGGCTTTGGCTCTCGGACGAGGCCCCGCTCACCTTCCTGCTCGAAATCGCGTTTCGGTGCGTGGTCATGTTTATGCTCACCGTGGCGGCGCTGCGGGTGTCGGGCAAGCGCGGGGTGCGGCAGCTTTCGCTCTTCGAGTTTGCCCTGATACTGGTACTGGGCTCAGCCGCCGGCGATGCCACCATCTACCACGATACGCCGCTGCTGCACGCGGCCACGGTATTTGTGGTAATTATTACCATGTATGTGCTGTTCAACTACTTAACCGATAAATTTCCGCGCATTGAGCGGCTGCTGGAGGGTGAGGCCGAGCTCATCATCGTAGAAGGCGAAATCGACCTGCCCGCCTTTTCTAAGTCGAGCCTCACCGGGCAGGAGCTGTGCGGGCAGCTGCGGCAGCTGCAGGTAGAGCACCTGGGCCAAGTGCGCCGCCTCTATATTGAGGCCACCGGCGAGATTAGCGTGTTCTTTTTCGAGCCCCACGACGAGCGCCCCGGCCTACCCATCTGGCCCGAGCTCTACCAGCATCCCCTGCAAACCCTGCCCAAGGCCGGGCTCTACGCCTGCCACAGCTGCGCCTCGGTGCGCGAGCTGCCAGCCGGCCCCGCCCCCGCCGCGTGCGGCCGCTGCGGCCGCCCCGACGGCTGGCTGCCCGCCTGCGCCACCCCCCGCGTAGCCTGAGTTGAAGCAGATAGTTGGGTATTCTGGCAGTTATTTACGGCTGATTTTACCCTGGCCCCTTGTTTCATGCTGCTACCCGCTACTCACCTATCCAGCCTACACCTTGGCCGCCTGCTGCGCGGGCTGGCCCTGCTCACGTTTTTTCTGGGCGGCAGCTGGCATCGCGGCCGGGCCCAGCAGTTGGTTTTCGACCGGGCTTACGTGGTGAGCGATACGGGCTACGGCGGCGAGAGCTGGCTGGGCGACGTGGCCCACGACGCCCAAGGCAATGTGTACGTGGGCGGCTACTGGGCCGGGTACCTGCACTGCGGCAGCCAGCACCTGCTGAGCCACGCCAACTCCTACGATGCGTTTGTGGCCAAGTACGATGCCGATGGCGCGCTGCAATGGGTGCGGCCGGCGGGCCTGAATAGCGACGACCGCGTGCGCTCGCTCGCGGTCGATGCCGTGGGCAACGTATACGTGGCGGGCTCTTACCGCGGCCCCACGCAGTTTGGCAGCGTGACCCTGCCAGCGAGCCCGGGAGCCAATAATGAAGACTTATTCGTAGCCAAGCTCGATGCGGCGGGCAATTGGCAATGGGCCGTGGGCGCGGCGGGCAGCGGCGAGGACTTCGCCACGACCCTGGCCCTCGGCCCCGACGGGCAGCTTACGGTAGGCGGCTGGTTTAGCGGCCCCACGCTGAGCCTGGGCACCGGTCAAACACTTAGCAACCAAGGCCCTGCGGGCACTTCGGATGTCTTCGTAGCCCGGCTCAGTTCGGCGGGCAGCTGGCTGTCGGCGGTGCGGGCCGGCGGGGCGGGCAGCGAACAGCTAACCGCCCTGGCGGTAGATGCGGCCGGCACCGCCTACGTGTGCGGCTACTTTGACGGTGCGCAGGCCCAGTTTGGTGCTACTATCCTGATTAATGCGGCTACCGCCGGCGGGCCCGACGGCTTTGTGGCTCAGCTTGCGCCAGCCGGAGCGTGGCAGTGGGCCACCCGCCTGGGCGGAACCGGCAGCGATGCCCTCTACGACCTGGCCCTGGATAGCAGCGGCCGGCCCTACGTCACCGGCTCCTTCGCCAGCCCCACCTTGACAGTGGGCACCACCAGCCTACCCAATGCTGCCCCCGGCACGAGCGACGTAGTAGTGGCCGCCCTGGCCACCGACGGCAGCTGGCGCTGGGCCACCCGCGCCGGCGGTGTGGATGCCGAGGTGGGCCTGGGCCTGGGCGTGACCCCGGCCGGCCAGGTGCGCGTAGGGGGCCAGTTCTACAGCCGCCGCCTGCCGCTGGGGCCCACTGAGTTGCTCAATACCTGCGACGTGGGGCAGTCGGAAGTATTTGTGGGGCAGCTTGATGAGAGCGGCAACTGGCTGGGCGGGCTAGCCACCACCGGGCCAGGCGGCAAGGAAAATACCCGCCTGGTGGTGGGCGCAACCGGCGAAACCTACGTGGCTAGCCCCTACTGGGGCACCAACGTCATCATCGGGGCCACGCCGCTGCCCGCTGCGGGCGACTACCTACCCAATATTTTTGTGGCCCACGTAGCCGATGCGGCGGCGCTGGCCCAGGTCACGACCGTAGTGCCCAGTAGTGGCACGGTGGGGCAGGCCATCAGCCTCACGGGCCGCGGCTTTGTGGATGTGCGCTCGGTGCGGTTCAATGGCGTGGCGGCGGCTTTTCAGGTGGCGTCGCCCACCCGTCTCACGGCCACGGTGCCGGCCGGGGCCACGCCGGGGGCCATTCGGGTGCGCACCGCCGCGGGCACCGCTTCTTCGCCTAATTTCTTGGTAGCCAATTCCTTGGCTAGCTTGGTAGCCGAGCCGGACGCCGCCGCGCAGCTCTGGCCCAACCCGGTGGCCGGGCTAGCTTCCTTTGAAGTCAGCCTGCCCGCGGGCCGGCCGCTGGCGGGGCCCACCCATGTGGAAGTGCGCAACAGCGTAGGCCAAGTGGTGGCGCACACCGAGTTTGGCGGCTACCACCTGGCCTGGGCCCCGCGCCTGCCCGCGGGGGTATACCAGCTCACGATGCGGCCCACCGGGCAGCCTGCCTGGCAGCAGCGCGTAACGATAGGTAACTAATAGCCGCCAAAAAGCAGGCGCTTTCTCCCGGGGCGGTTGGGCCAGCCCGTGGGCAAGGTCGGCGCGCGCCAGCAAACCAGCTAAGGGTGGGTGCTTCGCAACATATCGGCTTGAACTTACGAATACCTACCACGCAGCCTGCTTACGGGCGGGCTGCCACGCATTCACCTAGCTTCTTTTTCCATGAATCCTACCCAAAATAACACGCCCGGCATCCCAGCTGCCGGCTCGCCCAACGCCCAACTCTCTAAAACGCAGCCTACTTCGGGGGCCGAAGGCACGACCTTGGAGGACTACAAACAGAAAGCCAACGAGGGTATTCAGGCCATCCTCGATAGTAGCAAGCAAACCCTCGATGAAGGCAAAAGCTGGCTGAAGGACAGCGACTTGGCCGACAAAGCCAAGGAGCTACCTCAAAAAGCCAAAGAGCTGAGCAACAAGGCGCTGGCTAAAGTAGATAGCCTCACCACCACTCAAAAATATGCAGCTGTAGGCATAGTTGCTGCCACCGTAGCCTACTTGGTTGTGCGCAGCAGCAACAAGAAAGACGACGGTGAATACCGCCTGAAGGACCGCCGCTCGCCCTTCGCCAAAAAGGGGCCCCGCGATGCTGACGACAAAGGCAGCCCGCGTGCCCAGCAGCGCCCCTGGGGTAGCAGCCGCTACGGCACTGCCGCAGCCCCCGCCAGCGCCGGCCGCGGCCGCGTAGTGGCAGGCAGCGGCCCCAAGCACGACCACCCCGACCACCAGCGTGACCACGGCCAGCGCCCCACGCCGCCCGCCCCCGGCCAGCGCCGCGACCAGGGCCCAGTTGCCGGCAGCCGCTACGACGCCAAAGCGTCGGGCAGCCAAAATCCCAACAATGCCGACCAGCTCAACAGCGCTTTTTAAGGATGAACTATGAATTGGAGGCTGCGCCTTGCTAATCAAGTCACCAACCTGATTTTTTCAATTCAAGCTTCCTAATTACGCACAAAGGGCCGGCTGCCAGCGCAGCCGGCCCTTTGTGCGTAATCTTGCCGCCTATGCTCTTCTACACCGTTATGAAGCCCGTGGTGCGTCTGGGGCTGCGCGTTTTTTTTCGCCGCCTCGAAGTGCGCCACCCCGAGCGCCTGCGCCTGCCCGGCCCCCTCATGCTGTGCAGCAACCACCCCAACACCCTCATGGACCCGCTCGTGACGGCCATTCAGCGCCACGAGCCCATCGCGTTTCTGGCCAAGAGCACGTTTTTCAAGAACCCTATCCTCGGGGCCATTATGCGCTCGGGCAACTGCATCCCCATCTACCGGCGGCAAGATGCCGAGGGCAGTGCTAACTCCTTGAGCAATGAGCAATTGACGGCCAGCAACGAGGCCAGCTTCGGGCGCTGCTACGACTACCTGGAGCGCGGCGGCACGGTCATGATTTTCCCCGAAGGCACCAGCGTGAGCGAGCGCCGGCTGCGCCCCCTCAAAACCGGGGCCGCCCGCATTGCGCTGGGCACCGAGGCCCGGCACGACTTTAAGCTGGGCCTGCAGCTGGTATGCGTGGGCACCAACTACTTCGACCCCAGCCACTTCCGCTCCGATGTGCTGCTTAACGTGGCCGCCCCCATTGAGGTGAGCACCTACGCCGCCCGCTACCACGAAGACCCCGACGCGGCCGCCGACGAGCTGACCGAGGAAATCCGCCTGCGCCTCACGCGCCGCCTCGTCATCAGCCGCGCCGCCGAAGACGACCAGCTGGCCCAGCAGGTGGAGCGCACCTTCGGCGACCACCTCAACCCCGACGACGACCCCACCACCCTCTACGACAACTTCCAGCTCAGCCGCACCCTGCTCGATGCCGTAGCCTGGTTTGAGCAGCATGACCCCAACCGCTTGGCCGCCCTGCGCAGCACGCTCAGTACGTATCTAGCTGATTTAGGGAAATATAAACTTGACGACGACGCCCTCGACCAAAGCCAGCGCCCCGGCACCCGGCTAGCCGACTACCTCAACCTGGTACTTGGTTTCCCGGTGTGGCTCTACGGCTTGATTACCAACTACGTACCGTATAAAATCCCGTCGGCAGTAGCCGACCGCGCCACCAAGGAAACCGAGTTTATCGCGGCCATTATGCTGGGCGTGGGCATCGTCACCTTCCCGCTGACTTACGCCGCGGAGGCCGCCGCCGTGCAGCACTGGACCCACGACTGGCGGCTTACCACGCTGTTTCTCATTAGCTTACCACTAGCGGGCTTCTACGCCCTGGGCTACTGGCAAACCCTGAGCGCCCGCCTCAAGCGCCTGCGCGTGCGCCGCCTGCCTGCCGCTACGCTGGCGCAGCTGCAAGGCCAGCGCACCGCCATTCTGCGCATACTCGACGAGGCCCAGGCGGCCTACCTGCGTAAGTAGCCAGTAGCGCGAAGCTCCGCTGCGCGCGCGAGCGCAGCGAGCCTCGGGCGACCGGGCCGTTCGGTAGCAGCCAAGCCGCCCGGTCCCGCCTGCTCGCTGTGCTCGCGCACGAAGCGGAGCTTCGCGCTACGCTACTCGTCCAAATACTGGTGCACGAACTTGATGGCCATACTGCCCTCGCCCACCGCCGAGGCCACGCGGGCCATGGCGCCGGCCCGGCCGTCGCCGGCGGCGAAGAGGCCGGGCACGCAAGTCTCTAGCAGATAGGGCTCCCGGTCTTTTTTCCAGGAGGCGGCGTAGCGCGGGTCGGCCACTAGGTCGCGGCCCGTAAGCAGGTAGCCTTTGGGGTCGCACATAGCCAAGTGGCACACCCACTCGGTGCTGGGCTTGGCCCCGATGAAGATGAACAGCGCGCGGGCCAGGTGCTTCTCGGGCTCTTGGCCTTCGCGCTGAATCACCACGGCTTCGAGGGCTTGCTGGCCGCAGGCTTCGCGCACTTGGGTGAAGGGCAAAATCTCGATATTAGGCGTTTGGGCAATCTGCTCGATGAGGTACGACGACATGCTAGCCGCCAGGCCCGCCCCCCGAATCACGATGAACACCCGCGAGGCAAACGCCGACAAGTACATGGCCGACTGCCCCGCCGAATTGCCCCCGCCGATGATGTACACCGGCTGGTCGCTGCAACTACGAGCTTCGGTGCGCGCCGCCCCGTAGTACACGCCGGCCCCGCTCAGGCGCGCCAGGCCCGGCGCGTCGAGCGTGCGGTAGCTCACGCCGGTGGTTAGCACCACGGCGCGGGTTTTTATCTCCGTTTTATCACTCAGCGTCAGTACTTTGTAGCCATCCTGAATGCACAGGTCCACCACTTCCTGCGGGGCCATGAACTCGGCCCCGAGGCGGGTGGCCTGCGTCCAGGCGCGGTGGGTAAGCTCACTCCCGCTGAGGCCGGTGGGGAAGCCCAGGTAGTTTTCAATGCGCGACGACGAGCCGGCCTGCCCACCCGGCGTTTGGCGCTCAATGATGAGGGTTTTCAAGCCCTCGGATGCCCCGTACACGGCCGCAGCCAGGCCGGCCGGCCCGGCCCCAATCACCACCACGTCATATAGCTCCTGCTTGGCCTCGACTAGCAAACCCAGGTGCCGGGCCAGGTCGGGCTTGTTAGGCTTGGCCACGGCCTGGCCATCGGGGCAAATGACGAACGGCAGGTCATCGGGGGTGAAGCCGTTGGCTTCCATCAATACCTTGGCCTCCGCATCTTTCTCAAAATCAAGCCATTGGTAGCCCACCATGTAGCCGCTGAGAAAGTCCTTGAGCTCGTGCGAAAGCGGCGACCACTGAAACCCCACCAGCCGCAGGCCCGCAAACGCCGGCCGGTACGCGGCCTGCCAGCTAGCCAGCAAGTCATGTAGCGTGGGGTACAACAGCTGCTCGGGCGGGTCCCAGGGCTTGAGCAAGTAGTAGTCGAGCTGCGCCGAATTGATAGCCTTAATGGCGGCCGTGGTATCGGCGTAGGCCGTGAGCAGCACGCGCTTGGCCTCCGGAAACAGCTCGCGGGCGCGGGTGAGCACCTCCACGCCCTCCACCTCGGGCATGCGCTGGTCGGCCAGCACCAGGGCCAGTGGCTCGGCGCGGGCGCGCAGCTCGGTGAGCGTGCTTAGGGCCTCGGGCCCCGAGTTCACGCTCAGGATGCGGTAGTCCTGGCGAAACTCCTGGCGCAGGTCGCGGGTGATGGCGGCCAGCACCTGGGCGTCGTCGTCAACGGTGAGGATAATCGGCTTTTTCATAGGTAGTTAGCTAACTGCTGGCAGCCAAACCGAAAATTCGGTTTGGCCGGGTACCGAGCGGGCCTCCAGGCGGCCGCCGTGCTCCTGCACAATGCGGCGGGCAATGTCGAGGCCCAGGCCGCTGCCTTCGCCAGCCGGCTTAGTAGTGTAAAACGGCTCAAACATATGGGCCAGCACCTCGGGCGAGATGCCGCTGCCGTTGTCGGTGATGGTGACGCACACGCCTTTCGTTTGCTTGGCGAGCTGCACCATGAGGGTGCCGCCGGTGGCGGGCAGGGCATCAATGGCGTTGTCTATCAAGTTGGTCCACACCTGGTTAAGCTGGCCGGCTTCGGCCAGCACGGCGGGGGCATCGGGGGCGTAGGTGCGGGTGAGCTTGGCGTTTTTGTGGCGCAGGGCGTGCTCAAACATATTGAGCGTGCTATCGAGCCCGGTGGTGAGGTCGAGCTGCTCGCGGCCGCCGGCGCGGTCCATGTGCGAGTAGGTTTTCACGTTGCCCACGAGCGTGCTAATGCGCTGGCTGGCCTCGTGAATGTCGTGGGCCAGGCGCAGGGCAGCCAGGTGGCCTTCGAGCCAGGCCAGCGCGGGCGGGCGGGCCGGGGCGGGCAGCGGGGCCATGAGGGGGGTGAGCGTGGCGGCGGTGTGGCCGGCGTCGATTAGGCTGGGGGCCAGGGCGTAGCCATCGGGGCAGCCCTGGGTTTCGAGCCAGTCGGCCAGCTCGTCTTCGCAGTCGGCGCGGGCCAGCGCCGAGCGGGGCGGGGTGGCTTTATCCGTTTCGGGTGCGCCACCCGAGGTGAGTAGCGCCGCCATGGCCTCGGCGGGTGGGCAGGCCAGCAGCAGGTTTTGCAGCAATACCGGCTTGGTTTTCAGCATGTTGTTGAGCGTGTCGGCGGCGCGGGCAATGGCGGCGGCGGGGTTGTTGAGCTCGTGGGCCAGGCCGGCCGAGAGCTTGCCCAGAGCCCGCAACTTGTCGTCGCGCTCCTGGCCGCGCACTTCCTCGCGGGCGCGGTCGCTCATAATGCCCACCAGCCGCTGCACCAGCTCGGGGCTCACCTGCTCCAGGGCCGGAAACTCGGTGCGCGGCAATAGGTACAGGGTTGTTTCACCCTCGGCAACTCCCTGTCCTTTACTTACTTGCAGCCGCGAGTAGGGCAGTACGCCGCTCATTTGGCCGGCCTGCACCCGAAACACGGGCTCGTGGTGGCCGTTATCGGCGCGGTAGTACTGCATGGTGCCGCTGAGCACGCCCATCATGTAGGTGGCCGGGTCGCCGGTGCGCACAATGATTTCGCCGTCGGCGTAGCGGGTTAGCTCACCGTGCGTGCTGAGCCAGGCCAGCACTTCGGCGGGCAGGTTTTGGAAAGCGGTGAGGCCGCTAAGCACGGCGGGGTCGGGGGAAAGTTGCTGAGCCATAAATATTATAACCAAGTAGCTGCGGCGAAGTTGGCAGCCGGCCCCGCATGGGGCCAAGGCCGGAAATGAGCTGCCGCCCGCACCATCGACCGCAAGTACGCGTTCATTTGCACCGTGACCACCGTTTCCCCGCTCCCACCGCCCCCTGCCCTCACCCGCGAGCACGTGCTGCGCGCCCTGCGCCTGGTAGAGCGCGAAGGCCGCCGCCTACCGCCCAGCACCGTGTACGAGCTGCTGTACCGGGGCCGCCGCTACCCGCCCCGCGCCGTGGCCGAGCTGGCCCATCGCCTCGCCCTGGCCGACCCCCAGGCCCGCTGGCCCCACGGCGCCGGCCAGCCCACCAACGCCCTGCTCGAAGCCCTCGACTTCACCATCGTGGCCAAGCGGCCCATCCTGGCCGCCGCCGGCTCGGCCCAGGACCAGGGCCAAGCCGCCGAGCAGCAGGCCGAAGACCTCTACACCGGCTCCGAAACGTCGCTCAAAAGCTCGGAGCTACTGGCCGCCGAGCCCGCCGCCGCCTACGCCAGCCCGCCGCCCGCCTACACCCAGGCCGACGCGCTGGCCGAGCTGTTTATTACTGATAATGAGCTAACTGCCACCCTGGCCGGCCTGCGCCGCCGCCGGGCGCTGCTGCTGCAAGGCCCGCCCGGCACCGGCAAAACCTACCTGGCGCGCCGCCTGGCTTGGCTACTGCTGGGCGCGCGCGACGAAAGCCGCATCGAGCTGGTGCAGTTTCACCCTAGCTACGGCTACGAAGACTTTATGCTGGGCTTCCGGCCGGGAGCCGATGGGCAGTTTCAGCTGGTACCGGGCGTGCTGCCGCTGCTGTGCCAGCGCGCCGCCCAGGACCCCGAACGGCCTTATTTTCTGCTGATTGACGAGCTCAACCGGGGCAACGTGGCCCGCATTTTTGGCGAGCTGCTGCTGCTGCTGGAGCCCGACAAGCGCGGCCCCGCCCACGCCCTGCGCCTGCCCTACGCGCCACCCGGCGCGCCCCGGTTTTTTGTGCCCGAAAACCTCTACGTTATCGGCACTCTCAACCTAGCCGACCGCTCGCTGGCCCCGCTCGACTACGCCCTGCGCCGGCGCTTTGCGTTCGTGGCCATGCGGCCGCAGTTTGGCGAGCATTTGCATAAGTTATTAGTAAATAATAAGTTATCAAAAGTGCTTATCGACGTGATAACCGAGCGCATGGCGGCCCTCAACCACGTCATCGCCGCCGACCCTGAGCTGGGGCCCGATTTTGAAGTGGGCCATAGCTACTTCTGCGCGCCGCCCACTGAACCGGCTGAAACATGGCTGCGCCTGATACTGGAGCAGGAAATCGGCCCGCTGCTGGCCGACTACTGGCGCGAGCAACCCGACCGCGCCGCCGCCCAGTTGCGCAAGCTGCTCGCTGGCTTATAACCGCCGCCAGAGCTTGGCCTTACTCGTTAGCAGAATGCTTTCGTTCAACTATTTACGCGCTTTTCAGCTCATGGCTCGTTTTCGACTATTGCTCATTGCTTTGCTTAGCACCATCCTACAAGTAGCGGCCGCCCCCGCGCCCGACTCCATTGCCTGGAAGCGCGTGGCCCTGCCCGCCGGGGCCAGCATCGAGTTGCCGGCGTCGCTTACTGCTATGCCAGTCAGCGACGCCGGCACGCAGGTGTACTTCGCCAATACTTCGGGGGCCACCTACGTAGCGGTTTGTGCAGTAATTGACTCTGCCTCTTATCCTTACTCAAAAAGTCGCCTCACGCCAGACGAGCTAGCGACGGTTTACGAAGCCAATATCAAGTCACTCATCGGCGATGAAACGCGGGCGAAGGTGCTGCGCCGCACTCCATTTGAGCTAGCCGGGCAGCAAGGTGTCGATGTGGAATTTGACCTTCCCGCCACGGCCTCGCTGGGCGGCACCAAGTTTGCCCGCATCATCTACGCCAGCCATCGCGCCTACATGCTGACTTGGCGCGCAACCCTCGCCAACCCGGCCAGCGATGGCGCGGCCAGCCGCGCGCGGTTCTTCAATTCATTGCAGGTAAAGGCCGCCCCGGCCGCCGAAAGCGAAGCCTCCAATCCCCGCCAAACCGGCCGCACCATGGGGCGCTTGCTGGTTTACGCAGCAGTTATTGTCCTTATCATTATGCTGGTGCGCCGCTCCCGAGCTGCCAAAAAAGGCGGGGTTCAGCCTTAGCCCAGCACCCCTGCCCGCCTCTTATGATTCCGCTCGCCACGCTCTACTACCTGCTGTGCTACGCCTGGCAGCGCCTGCCCGAGCCGGCCGTGCTGCAAGCCACCGAGGCCGCGCCCTTTCACCGCCCGCTGGAGCTGCTCACGCAAATGCTGCTGCACGCCGCGGGTCAGCTACTGCGCACTGGCTTACCACTGGCTTTTAGTAGTAATGAGCAAGAAGTGAGCGAGTTGCGCGGGCGCATCGAGCTGGCATCCACGCTGGGCCGGGGCCTGCTGCCCCAGGGCCGCGCCGTGTGCACCTTCGACGAGCTGAGTGCCAACCAGCCGCTGCACCAGCTGCTGGCTGGCACCCTGGCGGCCCTGGCCCCGCACCCCGGCCTGCCGCTGGTCCTGCGCCGCCAGGTAAGCCAGTTGCGCCGCCGCCTGCCGGCCACCGTGCAGCCGCTGGCGCCGGCCGCGCCGGTTTTTGCGGCGCTGCGCCGCCAGCGGCTGGCGGTGAGCGGGGCATTTTTGCTGCACATCTGCGAACTGATTTACGAAACCGCGCTGCCCGCGCCGGCCGAGGACGGCCGCGGCCGCTTCACCGATTTCCGGCGCGACGAGCAGCTGATGGCCCGGCTTTTCGAGCAGGCCGTGCGTAACTTCTACCGCCGCGAGCAGCGCCAGTACCGCGTGTTTACCGAAACGATTACCTGGCAAGCGAAGGCGGATAACGAGCAGGATATGAGCCTCTTGCCCACCATGCTCACCGACACTACCCTGGAGAGCCCTACCCGCAAAATTATTCTCGATACCAAGTACTACGCCGCCGCCCTGCGCTTGCGCTACGACCAGCAGCGCCTCATTGCGCCGCACCTCTATCAACTCTACGCCTACCTCCAAAACTTGCGGCCCGCCCCCGGCCAGGCCCTGGAGGGCATTTTGCTTTACCCCGCCGCCACCGCCGCCGTGGATGTACGCTACACGCTGGGCGGCCACCCGGTGCGGATTGTTACGCTCGATTTGCACCAGCCGTGGCCGGGCATCGCAACCGATTTGCTGCGGCTGGTATCTAGTTAGCACGTAGTCACCTAAAAAGCCGGCCCCAGCCTCTTGAAAACCTTCACCCTCAGTGGCATTGCACACATCCAGGATTTTCAATTTTTAACGGATTCGTCCGGCTTCGTGCTCGATGACGCGGGGCACCTGCACCGGTTTGTGGGCAACACCAGTGAGGTAGTAGCAACGCCCGCGGGCTTCACTGTTTCCCACTTTCACTTCATCACGCCCAGTTACGGAGCCATTGTGGGCAATGCCCGGCCCGCCGAGCCCACTCCTCAAAAAGGTGGCCTTGGGAGCGCGGGACTGCTGGCCACGCTGCTACTCCTGGCGCTGGCCATTCGCAGCTGGCGGCGGCTGGTGCCGCGGCGGCTGGCCTGGCTGCTGTCGGGCCTGGCCGGGGTGGGGGCCACGGCGGCGTGCAGCCCCGCCTGGCACGCCTACCGCCGGGCCGATGCCAACTCGGCGGCCACTACCCTGCTCACGCGCACCCACTTAGGGCAGGCTGGCTACCACTATTACCTGCCCAATAAGAAGCAAAAGGCGTTTATCGCCATCACGCGCACCCAAGGCCGGGCCTGGGATACGCACCAGATTCCTACCAGCTTTTTTACTAGTGCGCTCACCGCGATAGGTGATAATTTCTTGGTTGGCACCTACGCCAACGAGCAAGAAAGCCAACTGCCCCTGCACGGCGACGGTGACATATGGCTCTACGGCGCCGATACAACTTATACTAAAAAGCTGGCGCTCAACACCCCACAGCACCCGTATGCGCTGCGCGTGCACCGGGGCATCGTCGGCTTTGCCCAGGCCGACTCGCTGCTCCTGGTTTTTGGCAGCGACCGCATGCCCACTCTTCCGGCCAATGAGCTGAGCGCTACGCCGGGCAATATTTACGCGCTGCCCCTGGCGCTGGGCCCCCGCGCCAAGCTGATTGACGTGCCCGACACAGTGGATGTGCGCTCGCTGGCCGCCTCCGCCACCGGCGAGCTGTGGGCCACGCTCGCGGGCCGCAAGCCGCACGTGGCGCGGGGCAAGCTCTTCTATGTGCCGCTGCCTGCCAAACAGCTGCTGCGCTTTGGCCAGGGCCAATGGCAGGCGGTGGCGTTACCGCAGGCCCGCAGCTTCGAGCAGGTGGCCTTTGTGCCGGGCACCCACGCGGGCTACCTCCTCACCGAAGCCGGTGCGCTCCTCGAAACCCGCACCGATGGCCAGACCTGGCACCCAACCGAGCTAACCACCGTTCGCAAAATGCACCCTTATCAGCAGGCTATCACGCTATTACGTGGAGAGAACCAACTGCTTATGCGTTCCCTGTAATTTTTCGGTAACGAAGGTAATGCGCATAAAAAAGGGGGCCGCGCATTGCTGCGCGGGCCCCTTTATATAGAAACTACGCTGGGCGAGGCCCAGCCGTAATTACTTCTTAACCTCTTCGGTCGTGGTGGTGGTGGTACCAGCGGCAGGAGCCATTGCGCCATCAGCAGCAGGAGCCATTTTGCCATCAGCAGCAGCAGGAGCCATTGCGCCATCAGCAGCAGGAGCAGCCATGGTCGAAGCCGAATCCGTGGTCATCGTCGAAGACGACTCGGTGGTAGCAGGCGTAGTAGTGGTGGTTTCGGTAGTAGCAGTTTTCGACTCGCACGAAGTCATGCCAACAACTAGGAACAGAGCGGCAACTTTCAGTAGGTTGTTCATCTTGGGGTAAATTTGAAAGGGGATTAACTAAAATCTGCCCTTAATGCCGCCGCTACGGATAGGTAACCCGGCGGTTGCAAAAGTTTTTTAAAAAGTTTTTTATGGGTTACTAATGCCCGGTAGCTGGCATTAAGCCCCGAAGCGAATGAACATGGATAGCACAACGGCGCTGGCAGCCGATGCCCAACTTATCCGAGCCATCCAGGGTGGCGACGAACGGGCGCTGAGCCAGCTCTACCGCCTGCACTGGCCGATGGTGTCGCACTTCGTACTGCAAAACAGCGGCTCGGAGGACGATGCCCGCGACGTGTACCAGGAGGGCGTCATGGTGTTTTATGAAAAGGTACGCGAAGGCTCTTTGGAGCTGAGTTGCCAGATTAAAACCTATCTCTACGCCGTGTGCCGCCGCCTGTGGCTCAAGCGCCTCACTACCAAGAGTAGGCTGCACGGCGTGCGCCTGCTCGACGACGAAGAGTACGGCCCCTACCTCAACACCGGGGCCGAGGAAGACTTGCAGGAAGCCGAGGAGCGCGACCGGCGCTTTGCCACCATGAGCGAGGCCCTCACCCACCTGGGTGAGCCCTGCCGCTCGCTGCTCGAAGGCTTTTACCTGCTCGAAAAATCAATGCTCGACCTCACGGCCGAGCACGGCTACACCAACGCCGACACCGCCAAAACCCAGAAGTACAAGTGTTTAACGCGCTTGAAGAAGTTGTTTTTTGCCAGTTATAAAGAAGCTTGACTGTTGAATGGCTGGATGGCTAGCATGGTTGAATTGTTAGGTTTCGTACCGCTCGCTATCCCCAATTCAACAATCTGACAATCCGGCAATTCAGCCATAAAAGAGATGCAAACCGAAGCCGATTACTACGCCCTTTTTGAAGCTTACCAACGCGGTGAGCTGGCGGCCGGCGCGCGGGCCAGCCTGGAAGCCCGGCTCGGGGCCGAGCAGCGGCTCAACCAGCTCTATGCGGAGTACCTGGACCTGACGGGCACGCTGCACGCCTACGGCGAGCGCCGCCGCACCCGCCACATTATCAGCGCGTTGCACGAGGCCATGCTGGCCGCCGAAGCCACCCCGGTAGTCGAAACCACCCTCACGCACTCCGTGAACCCGATGCTGCGCATTTCGCGCACCGAGCGCAAGCTGCGCGAGTTTTGGAGTGGGCACCGCGCCACGGTGGGCGTGGCCGCCTCGGTGGCGGTGCTGGCCGTGTTCAGCACCTTACTGAGTATCGACTTGTGGCGCTCGGCCAACCTGCCGGCCACCGGTGTACGCGAGCTGCGGCGGGAGGTAGCCCAGATGGTGCGCAGCCAGAAGGCACTGATTCGGAAGGTAGATAACCGCATGGGCGACGTGAGTGCGCCGCCGGTGCGCCTCAACAAGTTTAGCGGCACGGGCTTCGCCCTCACGGCCGATGGCTACATCGTAACCAGTGCCCACGTTATCAAAGGGGCCGATTCCTTGCTGGTAGAAGGCCGCGACCACCAGCGCTACCACGCCGAAACGGTGTACGCCGACAAGAAGCACGACCTGGCCATCTTGCGCATCAAGGACCGCGATTTTAAGACCTTCGGCAAGCTGCCCTATACCTTCAAGGCCGGGCAGGCCGACCTGGGTGAGCGCGTGTACACGCTGGGCTACCCCCGCGAAGACGCCGTGTACGGCGAAGGCGCGCTGAGCGCCCGCTCGGGCTACGACGGCGACACGGCCTTTTACCAGGTAAGTATTCCGCTGAACCCCGGCAACTCGGGCGGCCCGCTGCTCGATGCGCAGGGCAACCTGATTGGGGTGGTGAGCAGCCGGCAGGATGACGTGCTGGGCGCGGCCTTCGCCGCCAAGTCGTCGTACCTGGTGCGGCTCGTCGATTCGCTCAAAAACCGGCAGCCCGAAGCCACCTACCGCCTGCCCCACACCAACCAGCTGGCCGGCGCCGCCCGTCCGCAGCAGCTAAAGCGCCTGCAAGACTTCGTGTTTGTGGTGCGGGTGTACGAATAAGCTACGCTCCCTTTTTCTGTCAGTACTTGAGAGTCCCGCCCGCCCGGCGGGACTTTTTTGTGGGCGGCTTCTGCCCAATAGCAGTGGCCTTACTTTGCACCCCATGGGCAATTACCTTATCTACCAAGCCTACGGCAACCCCGATATCCTCAACGAGGCCCTGTTCAGCATCCTCTCCTATTTGCGGCAGCCGGCTTGCGCTACCGTCGTAGTTTATACCGACAACCCCGCGCACTTTCGGGCCGTGCTGGGCGAGTTGGCGGGCATAGCGTACGTGCACATCGCCCCAGACCAATGGCAAGCGTGGCGCGGTGAAATCAACTTTGTACACCGGGTAAAAATCAAGGTGTTGCAACATGCCGCCGCGCAGTTTGCGGGCCAGCTGCTGTATGTCGATACCGATACTATTTTCACGCAGCCGCTCGCGTCCCTCTTCGCTGCGATAGAACGGGGCGAGCGGTTTATGCACCTCAACGAAGGCCGGCTGGGCGACGGGAATCCGCTAAATCGCAAAATCAACCGGGTGCTGCAACGGGCCACCGGTAGCCCAGCCTTGGCGGGCCGCACTATCGGCTCCCACACGCAGATGTATAACGCTGGTGCACTGGGCTTTCGCAGCCTCGACGCGCCATTGCTAGCCGAGGTGCTCACGCTCACTGAGCAGCTATACCGCCTCTACCCGAAGCACGTGATGGAGCAGCTAGCCTTTAATGTGGTGTGGGCGCAGGCGGGGCCCATACGCGAGGCCACCTCCTGGGTGCACCACTATTGGGACTTAAAAGAAATTCGGCCGGTGCTGGCCGAGCTGCTGGCCCCGTCCCCAACTCGTCAGTTGACCAGCATACAAGCCGGTGCTGCCAAACTTGACTTACCCGCGCTAGCCGAAGGCAAGGCCCGGTTTCGGGCGCTGCCGGGCTGGCGGCGGGCCGTGCAACGTTGGCTGGGCCGCGCGTGGCAGCTACCTGGCGGCTTGCTGGCTGAACAAGACTTCTAGCAGCACTACTACATGAAGAATCAATGAGTACAATGCTTTGTAAAATTTTGTTTATCAGTCACTAAACTTTCCCTGGCTCCGGCTATCTTTAAGCAGCACTCCTTTCGCCAGCTGCCTATGAACCGCCGAGCTTTCCTCCCATCCAAGCCGGCACCCGCTTTTGCCGCCGCCGCGTGGTCTAGCCCCAGCCCGGCCGCGGCCGCGCCCGAAACCGTGAGCCCCTACGCCAACCAGGCGCTGCCGGAAGGCCTGCGCACTATGGCTGCTACACTGGCCCCTTATGCCGGGCCGTGGGGCCTGCCCCAGGCGGCGCACCTGCTGCGGCGTTGCCTGCTGGGGCCCACGCGCGGCGAGATGCAAACGGCGGCCGGCTCGTCATTGACAGTGGTACTCAATGGACTGCTGACCGTACCCGCCGCCCCGGCCCCACCCGTAAGCGTGAGCGCCACCGATACCACCGTGGCCATTGGCCAAACGTGGGTGGGCCAGGCCTTCGACCAGACGCTGGAGGGCGCGCGCCGCACCTCGCTGCGCGACTGGTGGCTGGGCCAGCAGCTCACGCAGGGCCCCTCGCTGAGCGAGCAAATGACACTGTTCTGGCACAACCACTTTGTGGTGGAATTTGGCGACATCAACAGTGCGCAGTACGGCTACGAGTACGTGCGGCTGCTGCGCCAGCACGCCCTTGGCAACGTGCGCCAACTAGCTAAGGACGTGACCATTACGCCGGCTATGCTGCGCTACCTCAACGGCAACGCCAGCACCGCCGCCGCCCCTAACGAAAACTACGGCCGCGAACTGCTGGAGCTGTTTACGCTGGGCAAGGGGCCGCTCATCGGGGCCGGCAACTATACTACTTATACCGAGGCCGACGTGCAGGCCGCTGCCAAGGTGCTCACCGGCTGGCGCGACCAGGCCACCACCGTAGCCGGCTACTTCACAGCCAGCCGCCACGACACCAGCACCAAGCAGTTCAGCGCCGCCTTTGGCAATGCCAAGGTTGCGCCCAACGGGGCCAGCGAGTACCAGGATTTGCTGGACCTCATTTTCCGACAGTCGGCCACGGCGGCGTTTCTGGTGCGCAAGCTCTACCGCTGGTTTGTGTACTATATAATTGATGCGCAGGTAGAAAGCGATATCATTCAGCCGCTAGCTACGTTGCTGGTTGCCAGCAACTACGATATAGTGCCGGTGCTGCGGGCGCTGTTCGGCTCCCAGCATTTTTTTGATGCGGCCAACGTGGGCTGCCTCATTAAGAGCCCATTGGCGTTTACCGTGGGCGTGGCGCGGCAGTTTGAGCTGGCGCTGCCGCCGGCCAGCAGCCCGGTGGCGCAATATGGCCTCTGGGACTACCTCTACTCGCTGGCGCTGGTGCAGCAGCAAACCCTCGGCGACCCGCCCAACGTGGCCGGCTGGGCCGCCTACTACCAAACGCCGCAGTACCACGAGCTGTGGATAAACGCCGTGACCCTGCCCCGCCGCAACCAGGCCACCGACCTGCTGCTGGGCACCACCGGCTACACCCGCAACGGCGCTACCCTGCGCGCCGACCTCGTGGCCTGGGTGCAGGCCCTGCCCCCCGCCACCGCCCAGGACCCCAACCTCGTCATCGGCGAGTTTGCGCAGCTCATGGTGGCCATCGACCTTACGGCAAATCAGTTGGCCTTTCTGAAAAACGCCCTCATTCCCGGCTTGCCCGACTTTGAGTGGACTAGTGAGTGGAACCAGTTTTTGGCCACGCCCACCAACGTGGCCAAGCGCACGGCGGTGGCTAGCAAGCTCTCGGCCATGGCGCGGGCGCTGGCCGGCTTGGCCGAGTATCAGCTGAGCTGAATCTGTTTGGTGCTGATTAGTAATCGTTTGTCATTGCGAGCCTGCGAAGCAATCGCACCCGAACGACACCCATGCCAGTCGTGCTTATAGCCCGTTCGGGTGCGATTGCTTCGCTGTGCTCGCAATGACAGTTCTTATCTATTTGCCTAGTAGTCAATAATATGAAACGCCGCGACTTTCTTCAGACTTCCGCTGCGGCCACTACGGGCGTGGCTTTGCTCAGCGGCTTTCCTATTGGGGCCTACGGCTACTCGGCCGAGCTGGCGGCGCTCACCAACGCGGCCACTGCTACCGATAAGGTGCTGGTAATCGTGCAGTTGCAGGGCGGCAACGACGGCCTGAACATGATTATCCCGGTGGACCAGTACGCGGCCCTGGCGGCGGCGCGGCCCAGCATTATGCTGCCGCAGAGCCAGGTGCTGCCCCTCACGGCGGCCACGGGTATTCACCCGGCCATGGCCTCGGCCCAGCAGCTGTTCAAAAACGGCCAGCTCGGCGTGGTGCAGAGCGTGGGCTACCCCAACCCCAACTTCTCGCACTTTCGGGCCACCGACATCTGGACGTCGGGCTCCGGCTCCGACGTGGTGCTGACCACCGGCTGGGGCGGGCGCTACCTCGACGTCGAGTTTCCGGGCTTCCCCACCGGCTACCCCAGCCCCCAAAACCCCGACCCATTGGCCGTGAGTATTGGCTCGGTGGTGAGCAACTGCGTGCAGGGCCCGGTGGTGAACATGGGCATGGCCATCGCTAGCACCTCCAGCTTTTACCAGTTGCTGAGCGGTGGCGTCGATGCCGCGCCCAATACGCCGGCGGGGCACGAGCTCACCTTCATCAGGCAGGTGGTAAGCCAGACGCAGGTGTATACCACGGCCATTCAGGCGGCGGCGGGCAAGGCCAAAAACCTGTCGCCCCTCTACCCCGCCGCGGGCCAAAACGCGCTGGCCGACCAACTCAAAATAGTGGCCCAGCTGGTGGCCGGCGGCCTCAGCACCCGCATCTATGTGTGCCAGCTCGGGGGCTTCGACCTGCACTCCAACCAAGTGCCCACCACGGGCAGCACCGCCACGGGCGCGCACGCCACGCTGCTGGGCAAAATCGCCGACGGCATCAACGCTTTTCAGGACGACCTGCGGCGGCTCGGCATCCAGGACCGGGTGATTGGGCTCACGTTTTCGGAGTTTGGCCGGCGCATCAAGGCCAACTCGGGCTACGGCACCGACCACGGCGCGGCGGCCCCGCTGCTGGTATTTGGGGCGCAGGCCAACCCGCTGGTGCACGGCCCCAACCCCCAGCTGCCCGCCAACGCCGGCGTAAACGACAACGTAGCCATGCAGGTGGACTTCCGCAGCGTGTACACCAGCATTCTTAAAGATTGGTTTCAGGTGCCGCAAGCCACGCTCAATCAGCTCTTTGGCCAAGCCTTTCCCTACGTGCCGGTCATCAAGCAAACGGCCCTGGCTACCACGCCCGGCGCGGCCCCGGTGGTGGGCTTCAGCGTGTATCCCAACCCGGCGGTGGGCCAGGCCACGGCCCTGTTTGAGAGCCAGGGCGAGGCGGTACAAGTCAGCTTATTCGACGGGCTGGGGCGCGAGGTGCGCCGCTACGTGAGCGGCCGCACGCTGGGCACCGGCCCGCAACGCGTGCTACTCGATGTGCGCGGGCTGGCCCCTAGCACCTACCACTGCGTGGTGCGCGAGGGCGGGCGCAGCAGCGCGCTCGTGCTGGTGGTAGCGGGCGAGTAGCAAGAATAAGCTGCGCAGGAACACCCGCAGGCTTTTTGCGTAGAAGCCTAACGATGGGCAAATGCCCGTTTTTCTTGCCAACTCACTTCCAACTTGCCTTTCTCATGGCTGACCAGCTTCAACAACTCGATAAGATTGAATTCCAAGACGTTCTGCGCACCGTAGAGAGCGCCGTAAACGTATTCCAGGGCAAAACTGAGCACATGGACGACCTGCTCAAGAACGGTGGCACCCTGCTGCGCAAAGCTGCCAAAAAATTCACTTCGACCCAGCTTATTCTAACCGTGGCCGCCGTGGCCGTGGTAGCCATCGTGGTTATCAACCGCGCTACCGCCGACGAATAAGCGGCCCGGCTTTCAAACGCAAAAGCGGCTCTCCTTGCTAGGAGAGCCGCTTTTACGTTTACTATAACTTACTAAATATAAATAGCTTACAACCAACTACTCGCCGGCACGGGCCAGCGCCAAGGACGCGCTACTGGCCGCGGGCCGCGCCAGCTCGCTGGTGCCTAGGGCGGCGAGGCCGCCGGGCAGCGGGCGCCCCAGGCCGGTAATGCCCCCGAGCTGGAGGTTGCGGCGCACGGTTTCGGCGGCTAGCCAGCTATCGAGCTGGCCCACTAGTACGCGGCTGAGGGGGCGGCCCGCCACGGTAACCGTTACCACCTGGGCCGGCAGGGCCTGGTCGATGGTCAGAATCCGCGCTACCTGGGCCTGGGCGGCCAGCACGTCGATGAAGGTGCCGGCCTGCACCACGAAGCCCGTGGTGTCGAGCGGCCCAACGAGCGCCGTGGTGATTGGCGCGGCGGGGGTTAGGGTAGCTACCACCATCTCGGCGGGCTCGGTGGGCAGCAGGTAGGCCGTGAAAGGCGCTTTGGGGTTGGGGTCGGCCTGCTTGAGGTCGGCGAGGTTGTCGGGGGTGTCGGAGACGCCCAGCGGCGTGGTGGCGGGCACTACTTCGGCCACTACGGTGGCGGCGCCGGCTTCTACCAGGCCCAGCGGGCGGGCGGCCACTTCGGCCAGGTCGATGATGCGCTCGTGGCGAAACGGCCCGCGGTCGCTCACGCGGACTACCACCGTGGCGCCGGTGTTGAGGTTGGTAACCCGCAGGCGAGTGCCAAAGGGCAGGGTTTTGTGGGCACAGGTGTATTCAAAGCGGTTGAAGCGCTCGCCGCTGGTCGTTTTCATGCCCTGGAAACGCTTACCGTACCACGAGGCACGGCCCCGCAATACAGTGGAGTAGCCCTCTTGGGCCGCAGGAATGATGGTGGGCAGCATCCGCGGAATGTAGACGCGGCGGTGCAAATGCCTGGTACGGTGCAGCTTATGCGTACGGGTGGTGCGGTGCAGCTTGTGGGTGCGGGTGGCCCGGGCAGCGGCCGGCAGCGCCAGCCCTGCTCCCAGCGCCAGCCAGCAAAGGCAGCGCAGTAAAACAGCAGAAAAAAGAAATGTTGGTCGCGTAAGCGTCATCCGGTTTGGTCGATGGTGAACTAACCGAATGTAACCCGACCTCGGACAAAACCAAATTATGGGTTCTTCCTAACCAGATTGACAATTATTTTTAATTGTACTTTTACTATAAATCTTGTATTTACCTTACCCGCCCGGCCTTCGCTCAACCTGCAATTGTGTTTCCTAAAGGCGCTTTATGGGTCGTTTTTGTATTTTTCCGAGGCAAGCTCCTGAATTAGATTATCCGACGGGTGTAAGATTTGGGCCTTACGCTGGGTAGCCCAGGGCGAGGCTGTTTGCAGAATTGCTAACGCCGTCGTATATCGCGCCCGTAAGAATCTGGCCTTGGGCCGTACCTTCGTGGCTATGGATTTTGGCCGCCTGCCCGACCTGCGCTACGTTGATTTTCGCCTGCCCCCTGCCCACCCCGACACCGCCCGCGTGCTGGCCCGCACCCCGCCGCCGGCCGCGCCCAGCCTCTACGTAGGCTGCCCCATCTGGACCAATAAGGAGTGGCTCGGCTCTTACTTTCCGCAGGGCGCCAAGGAGCCCGACTTCCTGAAATACTACGCCCAGCAGTTCAACTCTATCGAGCTGAATACCACCCATTACCGTATCCCCGACGCGCCCACTGGGCGGCGCTGGCGCGAGGCCGTGGGGCTGGGTTTTAAGTTTTGCCCCAAGCTGCCGCGCAGCATCAGCCACGAGCGCGAGCTATATAATACCGACGAGCTTACCCTCAGCTTTACCCGGGCCGTGCGGGAGCTGAGCGACAACTTGGGCACCTGCTTCTTGCAGCTACCCCCGCACTTCGGCCCCGAGAACCTGCCCCGCCTGGAGCGCTTCCTGCTCGATTGGCCGGCCGCGGTGCCGCTGGCCGTGGAGCTGCGCCACCCGCGCTGGTTTTCGGATAAAGCCCTGGCTGACACGGTATTCGCCACCCTGGAGGCTCTCAATAAAACCCTGGTAATCACTGACGTAGCCGGCCGGCGCGACGTGCTGCCCCAGCGCCTCACCACGCCCGTAGCCTTTTTGCGCATTAACGGCCACGGCCTCATCCCCAGCGACTACGAGCGCGCCGACGCTTGGGCCGCCCGCCTGGCCGAGTGGTACCCCCAGGGCCTGCACACGGCCTATGTCTTTATTCATCAGAAAGATGTGCGTCACGCCCCCATCTGGGCCCAGCACTTCCTGGCCCGCATGCGCGAGCTGACGGGCATTGTGGTGCCGCCGCCGCGCCTGCTGCCGCAACAGGTGCAGGGCAGCCTGTTTTAGTCAGTTATCAGTCATCAATTATCAGTTATCAGCCTTTCTTTTTGCGCATTTTGCACCGATGGAGCGATTGATAACTGATGATTGATGACTAATAATTGACCTACAGGATTCCCGCTACGCCGTTGATAACCAGCGCAACCAGGGCCGTATTGAAAACGAACGAGATGAGGCCGTGCAGCAGGGCCAGCTGGCGCTGGCCCCGGCCGCTGATGCTGACGTCGGCGGTTTGGGCCGTCATGCCCACTACGAAAGCAAAATATGCAATATCTAGGTAGTTAGGCTCTTTTTCGCCACCCGGAAACTCCAGGCCACCCACGTCGGAGCCGTCCTCCTTTGCATCGTAATACGTGTGGGCGTAGCGCAACGTGAACACCGTGTGCACCAGCAGCCACGACGCCGCCACGGCCACACCGCTGAGGCCAATGTGCCGGGCCAGTACCGCCGGGGGCAAGCCGTGGCTGGTACCCAGCAGTAGCACCACAGCCAGCAGGCTAGCGCCGGCCGCCACCAACACAAACACGAAGCTCAGCAGCCGGCTCAGATCTTCGGAGGCGGCTACGGCCCGAATGCGGGCGGCATCGGCGGTATAAACGGCCATCCAGATGAGGGCCAGGGCGGTAATGGCAAATGCATCCCACCCGATAATCAGCCGGACCAGCGTGTGGTAATGAGCGGGGCTAAGTGCCCAGGCCGCTACCCCTACCACTGCCCCTACTACCAAGCGTAAGGAGGTGGGCAAGTGGCCCATTCGATGCAGTAGCGACTGCGGAACAGCGGGAGATTTCACGCCCCAAGATAGCCCTTTGGGTGGGTGCAATGCATGAAGACGGGCTCGGCAGGCACCCCACTCCCGCTCATACTGCGGGCCAAAACAGCCTACTATTCCATTTTTTCTGCTTGCTTTGCCCCATGAACGACGCGCCCCTCTCCGGCCTCTACCGGCCCTCGCTAGCCCTGCTCACCGACCTCTACCAGCTCACCATGGCCTATGGCTACTGGAAGCAGGGCCTGCACGAGCGCGAGGCGGTGTTTCACCTCTACTTCCGCAAGGCCCCTTTCAATGGCGGCTACGCGGTGGCGGGCGGCCTGGCTCTGGCCGTCGATTACCTGGAAACCCTACGCTTTTCGGATGATGACATTGCCTACCTCGCCGGCCTCACGGGCAGCAAAGGCAGCCGGCTGTTCCCCGATGAGTTTCTGGCTTATTTGAAAGACCTGAAATTCACCTGCGATGTAGATGCCGTGGCCGAGGGCACGGTAGTGTTTGGTAATGAGCCGCTTGTGCGCGTGCAAGGCCCGCTGCTGCAAGCCCAGCTAGTAGAAACGGCCCTGCTCACGCTCGTCAATTTTCAAACCCTCATCGCCACTAAGGCCGCCCGCGTGCGCGACGCCGCCGGGCCGACCGACTCCGTGCTGGAGTTTGGCCTGCGCCGCGCCCAGGGGCCCGATGGCGGCCTCGGGGCCAGCCGCGCCGCCTACCTCGGCGGGGCCGATGCCACTAGCAACGTGCTGGCCGGCCAGCGCTACGGCATTCCGGTGCGCGGCACCCACGCCCACAGCTGGGTCATGACGTATGAAAATGAGCTGGACGCGTTCCGCGCCTACGCCGACGCCTTCCCCGACGACTCGGTGTTTCTGGTCGATACCTACGACACGCTCGACGGCGTGCGCCACGCCATCGAAGTAGCCCTCGAAATGCGCCAGCAGGGCCACGAGTTGGGCGGCATCCGCCTCGACTCGGGCGACCTGGCCTACCTCTCCAAAGAGGCCCGTAAGCTGCTCGATGCGGCCGGCCTGGAGAAAGTTCGCGTCGTGGCCAGCAACGATTTAGAGGAAAACCTCATCACCAGCCTCAAGCAGCAGGGCGCCCGCATCGACACCTGGGGCGTGGGTACCCAGCTCGTGACGGCCTACAACCAGGCGGCCCTCGGGGGCGTGTACAAGCTGGCTGCCCTGCGCACCGCCGATGGCCAGGGCTGGGACTTCACCATCAAGCTCTCCGAACAGCAGGCCAAAACCAGCATCCCCGGCATTCTGCAAGTGCGCCGCTACCTGGGCGAAACCGGCCAGCCCCGCGCCGACATGATTTACAACATCGCCGCGCCCGAGCCGCTGCCCGCCGCCCCCACGCTCATCGACCCCGCCGATGCCACCCGCCGCCGCCCCGTGCACCCCGGTGCGCCCTTCCGCGACCTGCTGGCTCCGGTGCTGCGCCAGGGCCGCCTCGTGCAGCCCCAGCCCACCCTGGCCGAAAGCCGCGCCCACGCCCGCCAGGAAGTCAACAGCCTGGACCTCAGCATCCGTCGCTACCTCAACCCGCACACCTACCCGGTGGGCTTGGAGCAGTCGCTGCACGAGTTTCGCACGCAGCTCATGCTGGCCAAGCGGCCGGTGCGGCCGGCATAGGGTTAACGCGCAAAAAGAAACCCCCACCGGGAGCGGCGGGGGTTTTCTTTTTCTGGTATGTAATAGTGTGTTTCGTTTTTTCTATCTCTATGTCGTAATCCAGCGGCGTTAATCGCTTCTTGTATAATTCAAACCGCTGCTCTATGGAATGCGCTTCGTCTATAAAATGCTCTACTATGTCAGGCTTGTATTCATCAAAAAATTTACGTTTCACAGCAAATACTATATCCCATACGCCGTCTTTAACCTCTCGTGGCAGATAGGAAAAATTGCCGGGCTCCACGGATTCTATGGCGAATAAGGAGAAATCACTTTGGTAAATTCGCTTCCCCTCATAATTCATCGAACTTATTCGATACTCTTGCACCAGCACTTCCAAATCTGGGTGTAAATAGCTGAGGTCGTATTCAAAAACGCCTCCAGCTTCACTCCAGTCACACATTATTATTCTGTCATTCTCTATCATTTTTATTTGTAGTTAATTCTTTTATTCTCTCCACTACCGCCATGCCTGTTTGGCGGTCAAGCTCAGCGTAGCGGGCCGTAAGGGCAGCGGCAGCGTTCTTACGCCGGGCCTCGCTTAAAGCTTTTGCGGTATCGTTGTTGTGCTTGTTCATCTCAAAATTGACGCGACGGCCCGGTTATTAGTTCAATGGATAAGCCCCACAAAACCAAGAGGTTTGTGGGGCTTACTCAAATATAATACGCTGCTAGTGATAGCTAGACAAAAACTCACTCAAAAAATTACGCATACTTCAACTCCCCCGCCGCCACACGCAGCGTCACGCCTGCCTCGGCGGTGAGGTAGCCGGCTACCTGGGCCTGGTAGCCGCTTTGGGTGAGTTGCTGCACGAGGGATTCGGCAGCTTCGGGGGCCGTGACAAGCAGCATACCGTTGCCCATGTTCCAGTAGAGGTAGGCGGTTTCGGGGCTGATGCCGCCGATTTCGCAGAGGCGCTGCATGGCGGGCAGGGGCGCGAAGAGGTTGTCGAGCACCGCGCCGAGGCCGTTTTTGAGCACCCGCTTGAAGTTGTCGGCCACGCCGCCGCCCGTGATGTGGGCCGCGCCGCGCAAGGACAGACCGGCGTCGAGCACCGCCGTGAGGGCGGGCGCGTAGATGAGCGAGGGCGCGAGCAAGGCCTCGCCCCAGGTGGCGTACTGGTCGGCGTCGGTGCCGTCGTAGGGCGCCGTGTGCCAGTTGTCGCCGAAGAGGCGCTGCAACGTCTTGCGGGCTAGCGAGTAGCCATTGGAGCGGAACGAGGGCGAACGCAGGGCTACCACCGCATCGCCGGCCTGGGCGTGCGCGCCGCTCAGCGGCTGCTCCAGGCTGGGATGCAGCACACCAATGGCCGTGGAGCACCAGTTGAAGTTCATGCGGGCACCGGGGAAGCCGCCAATACGTGAGCCAAGCTCGGCAATCTCACCGCCGGTGATGGCGATTTTCGAGAACATGCAGGCGTCGTGCAGGCCGCGCATCATCTCATCAACTACATCATAGTCAAGAGTATTGACATCGATAATATTCGACAGGTTGGTGGGGATGAAGCCGGCCGCGATAAGGTCGTCGGCGGTCATGGCTACCAGGTCGTAGCCCAGGGTATCGTATTTGTCGAGGCGCTCACCCAACTCGATTTTGGTCCCGATACCGTCCGAACTGATGCCTAGGCGCTCTTTGCCAAAGCCGATTTCGTTGCTAAAGCCCCCGTCGAGGCCGCGGGCGGGCTCGCCGGGCAGACCGGCGCGGGTAGCGAAGGTTTTTTTCGACCAGTTGTAGGCGTTTTTCGAGGCGGCGTTGCCGAGGTCGATGGAGTAGCCGGCGTCGGGGGTTTGGGCGTTGTTCATGCGGTGCACCCCACCCCCCGGCCCCCTCCCCTCCGGGAGAGGGGGAGCCTGACGATTTGGGTATTAGCTGGATAATTAAAAACGTCTTTTACTTAAATAATCGTCAGGCTCCTCCTCTCCCGGAGGGGAGGGGGCCGGGGGGTGGGGTGAATCGTGGAGGGCGACTATTCTAATGCTCAGTCGGCGCGGGCGCCTTGGCGCTTACCGACACGGCCGTTTTATCCACCGGGCGGTGGCTCTGGCGCTCCTCCTGAATGTGGCGTAGGTAGCGCGTTACATCGCCCGTGGGGTACTTGCCAGTGAAGCACGCGAAGCACGAGCCGCCGTGGCCGCGCTCCTCGGCAAAGAGGTCCTGCAAGTCACTCAAATCCTGGTAGATAACCTTATCGGCTTCGATGTAATCGCAGATTTCCTGCTCCGTGTAGTTGGCCGCAATCAGCTCGGTGCTCATGGCCATGTCGATGCCGTAGATACAGGGCGACACCAGCGGCGGCGCGCTCGAAATGAAATATACCTCGGCCGCCCCGGCTTCGCGCAGTAGCCGCACAATGCGGCGCGACGTGGTGCCGCGCACGATGCTATCGTCCACCACGGCCACTTTTTTACCTTCCACAAAAGCCCGAATGGGGTTCAGCTTCTTCTTCACCACATCTTCGCGGCCGGCCTGGGTGGGTACAATGAAGGAACGGCCCATGTGGTTGTTTTTCACCATGGCCCGGCGGTAGGGCACCCCAATGGCTTCGGCCAGGCCCGAGGCGGCGAAGTAGCCGCTGCTGGGCACGTCAATCACCATATCGGGCTTTAGGCCAGCGTCGGCCACCTTGCGGGCCAGGATTTTGCCGAGGCGCACGCGCTCGCGGGCCACCAGCCGGCCGTGGATGGTGGAGTCTTCACGGGCGAAGTAAATCTGCTCAAACACACAGAATGCCTTGGGCAGCGCGTGCTGATTTTTGTAGTGCACCTGGAAATTCTGGTCGATGAACACGGCTTGGCCGGGGCCTACGTTCTGCACAAACTCAAAGTCGAGGTAGTCGAAGCAGGTACTTTCCGAGGCGAAGGCGTAGACCGGGCCTTCGGGAGTTTCGCGGCGACCCAGCACCAGCGGCCGGATGCCCAGCGGGTCGGTGAAAGCCAGCAGGCCGTGCCCGGCAATGATGGTGATGGTGGCATACGCACCCTTCACCAGCTCCTGAGTCGTTTCGACGGCATCAAAAATATCGACTACCGAAATTCGGTCCAGGTCCTTCACACGCAGCTCCGAGGCGAAGGTGTACATGATGAGCTCCAGGTCGTTGGTCGTCTTGGGCAGCACGTGGTACTTCTCGTGCAGCAGCTTGGCCACGTCGCGGAAGTTGATGACGTTGCCGTTGTGCACCATCGCCAGCCCAAAAGGGTAACTCGTGGTGAAGGGCTGCGCCAGGTCCGAATCGTTGGCGCCCTGCGTGGTGTAACGCACGTGCCCAATACCGGTGTTGCCGGTCAACTTCTTGGTATGCTTCGGTTTAAACACGTCGTTGACCAGCCCCTGCCCCTTGTGCAGGTGAAAGGCGTCGCCGTCAAACGTAGCAATGCCGGCGGCATCCTGCCCCCGGTGTTGCAGGGCGGTGAGGCCGATAATCATATCGCCCACCACGCGCTCAGGGCCGTGAAAACCTACGATGCCGCACATAATTAATTGGTAAGTAGCAAGGAACAATGAGTAATGCCAACAATTCTTTAACTTACTGATAGATTGCTTTTTAGCAAATCTGCCAGCGTTTCGGCGTATAGTACGTGCTCCACGGCCAGGCCGCGGCGCTGCACTTCTTCGAGCGTATCGGCCCCTACCAAATTTACAACGCGCTGGGCCAGGACGGGGCCCGTGTCCAAGCCTTCGTCCACGAGGTGCACCGTTATCTTAGTCTCCGCCAGATGGTTATCGAAGGCCCATTCGTAGGCGTGCAGGCCCTGGTGCTGGTGCGTATCGGCGGGGTGAATGTTGACGATGCGCCCCGCGAAGGCCCGCACAAACGTGGGCGACAGCACCCGCATGTAGCCCGCCAGTATCACGTAATCAGGCCGATACGCTTGCAGAATAGCCACCACTTCCTGGTCGAAGCTTTCCCGCTTGCGGCCCTTGGAAGCCAGGCTAGCCGTGGGCAAGCCCAGCGCCGCCGCAGATTCGAGGCCGGGCGCGGCCGGGTCATTACTGAATACCACCACTACTTCGGCCACCTCTCGCAACACGCCGGAGCGCAGCGATTCGGCCAGCGCCAACATGTTGGAGCCGCGGCCGGAAAGCAGGATAGCGAGGCGTTTTTTGGGCTGCATCAGTTAATAAGCGCCGGTTTCGAGCGCGGGAACAGGGCGTTGGCCGATATCGGCGCGCACGTATTTATCTTGAAAATAAACCTTCTCGGCTTCTGCGTAAGCCAATTGAACGGCCGTGGGTAAATCGGGGCCGTGCGACACGACTACCGCCACCCGGCCGCTATTGGTGAGCAGCTCGCCGTCTATTTCGCCCGGCTTCACGCCACCCACAAACACTTGCGTATCAGCTCCTTGGTTACCAATGCCATGAATAGGGAAGCCTATTGGGAACTGCGCGGCCGGGTAGCCGCCCGAGGCCAGCACCAAACCCACGAACGCGCCGGGGCGCTGGCGGGTGATGGTTTGGGCCAGGTTGCCATCTAGCGTGGCCACGATGAGTTCAAGTAAACTGCTTTCCAGCGCGGGCAAAATCACCTCGGCCTCGGGGTCGCCGAGGCGCACGTTGTATTCGAGCAGCTTGGGGCCGTCGGGCGTCAGCATTACGCCGAAGTAGAGGAAACCCACGAAGTCGAATGGCTCGGCTTGCAGGCCGCGCAGCGTGGGGTCGATGATGTCGCGGCGGATGGCGGCGAGCCAGTTATCATCCAGAAACGGCACCGGGCAATACGCGCCCATACCGCCCGTGTTGGGGCCTTCATCGTTGGCCAGCAGCTGCTTATGGTCCTGAGCGGGGGCCAGCAGCCGGATGCGGTTGCCATCGGTGAGGCCGATGAGGCTGACCTCGGGGCCAGTCAATTTCTCTTCGAGCAGCACCGAAAACCAGCCTTCGTGCAGCTGGCGCAATTCGGTGAGGGCGGCCGTGCCCTCGGCTACCGAGCTGCACACGTACACGCCTTTGCCGGCGGCCAGGCCGTCGTATTTCACCACTACCTGGCCTTGCAGCTCCTCTACTTTGGCCTGGGCCTCGGCCAGCCGGTCGCTGCGGTAGCTCCAGGCGCGGGCCGTGGCAATGCCGTGGCGGCGCATGAAGTCCTTGCTCCACACCTTCGAGCTTTCCAGCGTAGCCGCCTGCCGGCGCGGGCCAAACACGCGGATGTCGGTATCGAGAAAAAAGTCGGCCACGCCGGCGGCGAGCGGCGCTTCCGGTCCCACCACTATCAGCTTGACCTCCTGCGCGTTGCAAAAGGCTTGAATGGCTGGAAAGTCGAGGGCGCTGATGCTGGGCACGCTGCCCGGAATACCGGCGTTGCCGGGCAGCACGTGAACGGTCGCGCCATCTTGGCGGAGTTTGGTGGCCAGGGCGTGCTCGCGGGCACCGGAGCCGAGGAGGACGAGAGGTTGGACGTTCATAGAGCGCGAAGTTTCGCGAAGTGAAAAGCGAAGTTTTGCAAAGCCGGACCAGCCGTGAGCGCGGCTTTACCAGCCTTCGCTTTTTACTTCGCGAAACTTCGCGCTAAAAAATTACAACGTTTTCAGCTCATCAGCCACTTTCAGCTTAGTCTTCGTCTCCAGAATATCCTGGCGCAGACGCTCGCGCAGTCGCGGCGTATTAAGGGCGCGTAATGCTGCCTGGGCCGCGTTGTCGGGGCGAGCTACCAGTAGGTTAGGCGTGTTGCTGGGCGTGATAACCAACGAGTCTGACTTCGTAGCCTGCGGCGGGCACGAGATAACGGGCACGTTCACGTTGGCGGCCAGGGTATCACCGAGGCCATTGGCGAGGTCGGCCAAGGCGATAATCACGCCGGGCTCGATGGAGCGGTTCCAGACTTCGGCCATAGCGTCGTTCTCGTCGGCCAAGGTTACGTGCAGCTGCGTAAACACCTCGTAGCCGTCGAAGAACAAGCGGAGTTGCTGGCCCTGCTCTTCGCTGGCGGGCGAGTCCAGCACGATGCTTACCCAGGCGTCCTTCACTAGGCCGGCTTTTACCAGGTTGCTAACCAAGCGGTTGGCTACGTTGCCGCCGGTGGCGGTTTCGTCGGCCGTGGCCAGGGGCTGGCCCACCACGCGCTGGTAAATGTCGAGGTAGCGTTTGGTGGCCTCCTGGGTTACTTCGGGGGTGAGGGCGCGGGGGTATTTGTCGTCTGCCTTATTGGCAATCAGCCACTGGCGTACGTACTCCTTATCCATCTGCTCGGCGCCCTTGGGGTTCTGGGCGTAGTCGGCGGCGCTCCAGAAACGCGACGAATCGGGCGTGTGGATTTCGTCAATCAGAATCAGCTCGCCGTTCAGCAGGCCAAACTCGTACTTGGTATCAACCAGGATAATGCCCTGCGAGGCCAGCAAATCGGAGCCGACCTTGAAAAGCTCCAGCGCCTTTTCGGCCATCTTATCATACAGCTCCTGGCTCACCCAGCCCTCGCTCACAAGGTTTGCGGGGGTGATTTCGCGGTCCGACTCCTCTTTGGTTGTCGGCGTCACGATGGGCGTGGGAAACTGCTGGTGTTTGGTGAGGCCGTCGGGCACAGTCACGCCCGAGAACGTGCGCTGGCCGCTCTGGTAGCCGCGCAGCATCGAGCCGGTGAGGTAGTTGCGCACTACCATCTCCACCTTAATGGGCTGTGCTTCCTTTACCAGCATGGCATTGGCATCAATCATCGCCTGCACGTGGTTGGGGATGATGTGGGCCGTCTTCTCAAACCAGAAGTTGGCCAGCCCATTGAGCACCGCGCCCTTGTGGGGCACGGCCGTATCGAGCACCGAGTCGAAGGCCGAGAGGCGGTCCGACACCACAATGAGTCGGGTGCTGTCGTCGATGCGGTAGCTGTCGCGGACTTTGCCGCGGTGCAAAAGCTGAAGCTGGGGGGTGGCGAAATACGGAAGCGTGCTCATACCGAATAACTTAGGCGTGGGTAACTGGTGCGCTAGCTTCCTGCGCCCGGTGCTGAAGATGCGTAACTATGTTCTTGAAAATCGCCAGGCCCTCCCCTTCTTCCTTCAACTCGCCGCGGCGCTTTTTCATCCCCCAGTCGGGGTGGTTGCAGCCGGCCAGGTAGGCCTCGGGGTGGGGCATGAGGCCAAAAATGTGGCCCGTGGGGTCGGTGAGGCCGGCGCAGTTGAGGTCGGCCCCGTTGGGGTTGAGCGGGTAGGTGCCCGTCTCCTGGTCGTCGTGGCCAGCGTAGGTCAGGCAGTTGAGGCCCAGCTCGGTAATGCGGTCGCGGGTGGCCGCATCGGGCACTACCAGGCGGCCTTCGCCGTGGCGCACGGGCACTTCAAACGACGTCAGCCCGCTCAGGAAGGGCGTGGGCGTTTTGGCCTGCGAGTTCACCTTGAGGCGCACCCAGCGGTTTTCGTAGCGGCCCGACGCGTTGTGCGTCAACGTTACTTCGGGCTCGAAGTTGCCGCCCAGGTTGGGCAGCAAACCCAGCTTTACTAGCACCTGGAAGCCGTTGCAGATGCCCAGCACAAACTTGCCGGCGGCCACAAACTCGCGGATGTCGCTGAGCAGCGTGCGGCCGGCGGCCCCAGTCTGGCGGTAGCGCAGCTTATTAGCCAGCACCACGCCCGAACCCAGGTCGTCGCCGAACGAGAAGCCGCCCGGAAAATTCAGAATATCAAAGTCATGGATGCTCACCCGGCCGTGCAGCACCTCGTTGAGGTGCACAATGGTGGGCACACCGCCCGCCAGGCGGTAGGCAGCGGCCATTTCCTCTTCGCAATTGATGCCGAAGCCGGTTAAAATCAATGCCTTAGGCGCTACCTGTTCGTGTTCTGCCATTGCTATTTACCTTACTAACGTACTAGCCACTTGGTACTTATGAATGTAGTGCTGTTGCCGGCTCCAAGCCAATCGTTTGGTTGACGGGGCCGTTGGTCCAGGCGGCGCGCAAGTCGGTGGTATTCAGGCTCAGTAGCTCGGTGGCCTGGTGGCGCACGCGCAGCTGGCCATCGGCCGTGACGCGGCCCAGGCGGGTAGCCCGGTCCATCAGAATACTTTCGAAAGCCGTTACGTCCTCGGATGCTACGCTCACTACGAAGCGCGAGTGCGACTCACTGAATAACAGCGCATTTACTGACAGCTCGGCGGGTAGGCCGCTCAGGTCCAGCTCCGCTCCTAGCCCGTCGCGGCCAAAGGTGCATTCGGCCAGTGTCACGGCCAAACCACCATCACTCAGGTCGTGGCTGCTTTGGATGAGCTGCTGGTCGTTGGCTTCGCCGACTAGGGTGTAGAGCGCCTTGGCTTTGGCAAAATCAACCTTGGGCACATTGGCTCCCAGCTCGTTATAGAGTTGATAGAACTCCGAGCCGCCTAGCTCGTCGTAGGTTTCGCCGAGGAGGTAAATCACGTCGTCGGCCTGCTTGAAATCGGAGGTAACTACCTGGCGCACATCGGCTACCTTGGCCGTCATCGAGTAAAGGACCGTGGGCGGCACCGAGATTTTCACCCCGTCGGCCTTGAAATCGTTCTTCATCGAGTCTTTACCGCTGGTGAGCGGGATGCAGTATGCGGCGCAGGCGTCGCGCAGGGCCTGGCACATCTGCACCAGCTTGGCCAGCTTCTGCTTGCCATCGGGGTTGATGGCGGGGTCGTAGACCGAGTCGGGCACGCAGAAATTGTCGTTTACCGACCAGAAGATGTTGTCGCTCGGCGTGAGGTTGGGCAGCTTGCCGCCCACCGAAATAATCTGCCGCACGGCCTCGTCAAACGAGCCGGCCGACATCTGGTAGGCGTCCAAATCGCCCATGCGGGGCAGGATGCCGTTACTTACGGCTACGCCCTCCCAGCTCTCAAAATTGAAGCGCACCACGGCGGCATCCTGCGGTGCCTGGCCGGTGGCGCCCATGAGGGGCTTCACAATGGTGCGGCCCTTCACCTCGTGGTCGTACTGCCGGATAACCGACTCGCGCGAGCAGATATTAAGCGAGCCCAACAGCTTCAGCAGCACGTCGTTATAATCGAGCACGGCGGATAGCGCCGGCTCTTGGGCAACGGGCTTGGTGTATTCGGCCAGCAGGGTTTTGCGCGGCACGCCGTCGTGCAAGAATTCGAGCGAGATACCAGCAATAGGCTTGCCATCATATAGCACGTCGAGCGAACCCTCGGCGTTGAAGAAGCCAATATCGGTCAGCTCAACCTCCATTTCGCCGCCCAGGGCCAGCAGCTCGTCGAGCTTGGCGGGCTCCACGGCGAGCGTGAAACGCTCCTGCGACTCGCTCAGGAAAATCTCCCAGGGCTTGAGGCCGGGATATTTGAGGGGTACTTTTTCCAGCTCTACCACTGCGCCGCCGGGAATGAGCGCCAGCTCGCCGATGCTTGATGAGAGGCCGCCCGCGCCGTTGTCGGTGCTGCACCGGATGAGGCCGCGCCGGGTGGCGAGGATGAGGAAATCCATCGCCAGCTTTTGAGTGATGGGCGAGCCGATTTGCACGGCCGTGGCGGGCGCGGCTTCGTCCAGCTCGATGCTGCTGAACGTGGCGCCGTGGATGCCGTCCTTGCCCACGCGGCCGCCGGCCATGATGATGCGGTCGCCGGGCAAAATTACCTTTTCCCAGCTGTCTTTGCCGTCCAGCTGCATGGGCATCACGGCACCGGTGCCGCAGTACACGAGCGGCTTGCCGCGGTAGCGGTCGTCGAAGATGATAGCGCCGTTCACGGTGGGCACGCCCGACTTATTGCCGCCATCCTCGATACCCTTGCGCACGCCCTCAAAAATGCGGCGCGGGTGCAATTGGCCGGTCAGCAGCGGACCATCATAATCGGGGTTACCGAAGCACAATACGTTGGTATTGAACAACAACCGGGCACCACCGATGCCGGTAGCCAGCGGGTCGCGGTTGTTGCCCAGGATGCCGGTGATGGCCCCGCCGTAGGGGTCGATGGCCGAGGGCGAGTTGTGCGTCTCGACCTTCCACACGAACAGCGACTCGGGATTGATGCGCACCGCGCCGGCATTGTCCGAAAACACCTTGATGAGCCAGTCGTTGCCGTTGGCGCGCAGCTGCCTATCTACCTCACTGGTAGCACCTTTGATGAAGGTTTTGAACAGCCCGTCAATCTCTTCCTCGGCGCCCGTTTCCAGGTTTTTGTACTTGATAACGGCGCTGAATTCCTTGTGCTTGCAGTGCTCGGACCAGGTTTGGGCCAGAATTTCGAGCTCGCAGTCGGTGGGGTCGGCCGGGAGGCCCTGCCCTACCCGCTCCTCACGCAGGCTGGCCTGCGCGTAGTGGTCGCGGATGGCCTGCATTTCGGGCAGGTTGAGGGCGTACACGTTGTCTTTGCTCAGCTGCAAGAGCTGCTCATCCGAGAGGCCGCTGAGCACGATGGTTTCGGTGCGGGCGTCGGCGCCGCCGCCGGGCCGCGGGGTGTAGTCGCGCAGGCCATCGGCTACCGCACCTACCTCGAAGCGGTTAATCAGCTTGTTGCCAAGGAGTTCCTCGGCTATCCGGCGCAGGTCGTCCGCAGGCAGCGCCCGCTCGACCCAGTAGAGGCGCTTCGAGAAAATGTGCTGCGTGCGGGTGTCGATGGCCTCGTTGCGGAAGTCGCTGAGCGCGTTCTGGGCCGAGGTGCCTTCGTCGTCCGTCACGCCGGGGCCTTTGGCCACCAATATGTAGCTCTGGAAGCCGGCGGGCGCGGCCAGCTCGTTGATGGCCACCGCGTGCAGCACGGGGTCTTGGAGGCAGGCGGCGGCAAAGTCGGCCACTTGCGGCGCGGTGAGGCCGGGGTAGCGCACGGCGTAGAGCGCCGCGCTGCGCACCTGGCCGGTGGTCAGGCCGAGGTGGCGGGCCGCGTCGGCGGCCACGCGCTGGCCGTCGCCGTCGTGGCGGCCGGGTTGCAGCGAAAGAAGGATGGAATGCTGGGTGGTTTCCAAATTAACTTTTGTCAGGCTGGCGAAGGGAGCATCTTATCACTGCTTCCTTCACCAGGTTTGCTAATCACCACGTTGCGAGTGTGATAAGGTCCTTCGCAAGCGTACGCCAGATAAGGTTGACAGGTGGTAATGGATTACTTCGAGTCCGGCCGACTGCCGGGCTTCACGGCCGGAATCCCGGCCAGGTGTTGGGGCACCGCATCGGCCGCAAACACGGCCGCCTGCACCGGCAACAGCGCAAAGTTCGGGAACGGAAGCTGCGCGGCACCATTCGTGCGGTCAATTAATGATACTACCGCCAGCACTTCGACCCCCATTTCCTGTAAAACCCGGGCTACTTCGAGGGTACTTTTGCCGGTCGTAACTACGTCTTCAGCAATAACTACCCTTTCGCCGGGGGCCAAGGTAAAGCCGCGCCGCAAAACCATTTCGCCATTGGCATCGCGCTCCGTAAAAAGTGACGGTACGCCCAATTGTCGAGCTAATTCGTAGCTCACCACCACGCCGCCCATGGCCGGGCCCACTACCGTATCGGGCGTGAGGCCGGCGGCGCGCAAGCGGCTGGCCAGCTCGGCCATGGCGGGCGCGGCCAGCTCGGGCTTGCGCAAAAAGCGGGCGCACTGCACGTAGGTATCGGAGTGCAGCCCCGACGAGAGCTTGAAGTGGCCGCTGAGCAGCGCGCCTTCGGCGCGCAGCTGCGCTTCGATGATGCGGGCTACTTCGGCGGAGGGTAGGTTGGGGGTGAGGGTGTTATTCATGTCAAAAAACTGTAGCCTGGACTCTGTGAATCCAGGCGTAAAATAGGCTGGTCAATGACTTACTAATGGCTCTGGACCTTTTTTAAAATACTCTTCGGGAATAGTCCAGACTTCCATTCTAGATTTTCCAGGTATAGTATCTGATTCCTGGGAAACTGTAGTATCAATTTCACCGAACCACACGGCAATATGCTCTTCTGGTACCTCGTCTCCATCAAGCATTTACCCACTAAGCCCGACAACTACACAGTGCCGATTATTCCACTCAAGCACTAGAATGTCACCTAGTTTAAATACGTTTTCCATATAGCTTTAGCAGTGCAGCTCGCGGACTCACAGGGTCTACGGTACATCAGGCCGTTACCGGCCGGTGCTCATTTATTTCATTCATCAACTCCCGCGCCGCATCCCCCGCATCTTGCGCCTGCCAGATGCTGCGCGAGGCGTTAATCAGCAGCCCACCACCATCGGCAAACAACCCCGCCGCCAGCACGGCGGCCAGGTCGCCGCCCTGCGCGCCGATGCCCGGCACTAGGAACCACTGCGTAGGGCACAGCTGCCGCAGACGGCCCAGCGCCGCCGCATCGGTAGCGCCGGCCACGAGGCCGATGTTGCGGTGGGTGGCGTCGAGGTCGGCTAACAGCTTGGCGGTGAACTCGCTCACGGGCTCGCCGTTTTGCAGCACGGCCTCCTGCACGGCCGACTGGTTGGAGGTCTTGGCCAGGGCAAACACGAACTTGCCGGGGCGGGCGAAGGGCACCACCGCGTCGGCCCCCATGTAGGGGTTCACGGTCACGGCATCGGCCCCGAGCACGTCGTAGGCAAACTGCGCGTAGTGCATGGCCGTGTTGGCAATGTCGCCAAACTTGCCATCGAGGATAACCGGGATGCCGTCGGGCACGCACGCAATGGTTTGGCGCAGCAGCTGCACCCCGTTGTCGCGGCTCAGGAAAAAGGCCAGGTTGGGCTTGAAGGCGGCGGCGTAGGGCGCGGTTTCGGCAATCACCTGGGGCAGGCGGCGCGTCACGTCTTCGTCGGAGCCGGTGGGGTCGAGGCCCACGCAGAGCAGCGTGTTGGCCTGGGCAACGCGGGTGAGGAGCTTTTGCATGGCTAGCGGGGGTAGCGTGGACTCTGCGAGTCCGCGCGGGGGTAGGTTGGCAGGGCGTTCACACGCGCGGACTCGCAGAATCTACGCTACACGAACTAATTAAAAACAAAAGCGCCCGGCGTAGGCCAGGCGCTTCATAGTCAGCAGCTTACATTACATTTTTGTAATACTTACGCGCGCCGCGCATCGTCGGGCCCCATGCCTTAATCACCGCCATCCGTTTGGGGTCGGTGCTCAGGTTGCGGTTGCCGGCGTGGGCCGAGGTAGAGGTCGAAGACAACGTAGCGGCGGCTACTTTCGGGGAAAGCGTGTTGGTGTCCATACTAGAGTTAGAGGGGAATTTGTATTTAGCAAAAACCTGAAACCTGAAAAACCTTACGCGCTGGCCGGGCACAAAAAAACCGCTTCAAACAACTGAAGCGGTAAATCAAAACGACGAAACGAAAAACGAATCACAGAACGGCTGAAAAAAGGGCCCACCAGCCTTCCGGTCTTCTCGCAGAACAGCTGTTTTAGCCGCTCCGCGCATCATCCATTGGTGGTTGAGTGCGTTCACAGTGCAAAATTACGATTTCCTTTTTAGGCGCAAGGTTATCATTCGCAAAAAGCTTTTAGGCAAGATTTCTCAATCGCTTTTTTTGGCGCTAACGTGGTCAGAAACACGTTTTTCGGAGGTTTTTACGGAAGTGATTTTTTTAAGGGTTTTTTAACTGCTTGCGCACCAGGCAGTAGCTACCGTAACTTTGACTGCTTATTTCATATCTGAGCTAGCTACCCCTAGGAGCAATTGAGCAGAATAATTGATGGATTCTGTTGTTACAATTGCCCGCTTACTCGAATGCGAGCACAAGCATCAGGTAACGTTTTCGAGTGAGTTGGAGGAGGTCGCTACCTGTTTGGGGGAGCAATACCCTGGCTTCGACTACCCAGCTATCGTAGCACAACTTGCCAACTTTGCTACTGAGCATCAGCTAGCATTCGATGCGTACACTGCCAGCGCCTGGGTAAACAATACCAGTTTTGCTATGGAATGGCGCACTGAACAAGAATCTGATACCTCTGAGTTTGTGATAGAGCGTGCTCTTGTGAAGCAAGGAGACCGAAAGAGCGCATTGCATCATCGGCTCTCCCTACCTTTTCGACTTCGGGAAAAAGGGCTGGTGAAGCCAATACTAACAGCCTTCTATCAGCAATACAGATTAGCTGCTATTGATGATATCAAGCTGAACGCTGGCAAGTTTATAGGAGGCTATTTTTGGGCTAAGCTGGGGTTTTACGCCACTGAAGAACAGGCAGTACGCGCTATTCTTGTGGGTGGGAAACTTAAGGATATCAGCCATGAAATCCTCTGCGTTTGGCAAGACATTGTGGACACTTTTTACGAGCAGAACCCTTCCGGCACTCCTTTTCCTATGCTTTTACTAAGCAATGGACAAGAAGGAAAAACGCTTTTAAAGGACACCTCTTGGGCCGGCACTATGGATTTGCATAATCCACAGCACTGTGCTATCTTTGAAAACTATCTAGGCCTTTTCAACGTCTGACTAGAATAATGTTCATAACCCAACTACAAGCGCTTTCTGGACAAGGTCCTCGCGCTAGCTATTCGGAAGAACCAGTGCCAGTTGAAACAGACCGACAGGGTTTAGTGTGGTCGGTTCTAAAGGTTGTTTCGATGGGCGTATTGAGTCGGGAGAAGGCAATGGCTTTCTATAAAGTAGACGCTACTACGATGGAACGTTACGAGCACTCCTTGAAGGCTTTATGAACGTTCATTTCCGAATAAGAAAGGGGAGTCTGGTTACCTTACAAGTAACCAGACTCCCCTTTCTTATTCGGTGTAATTAGTACTTACTTAAACGCCTCGTTGAGCACGGCAGCCAGCCGCACGCCGGCCTGCTGCAGGCGCTGCTTCACGATGGTGGCGTGGGCCGGGTAGTAGCGGTAGTCGGGATTGGGATTTTGGGCGGCCTCGGTGTAGAGCTGGCCCGCGATGGTGTACGACTCGAAGAGCCACTCGGCGGGGCTGGTGGTAGCCTGCCAGGTTTTGATGAGTGGGGCGGGCACGGCGCTGTACTGGGTGCCCAGTTCGGTGTAGGTGAGGCCCTGGTAGTCGAGCAGGCCGCTGTCCCAGAGGCTGTGCAGGTTGGTGTCTTTGCCGCGGTAGGTGAGCTTGATGTCGTTGCCGCCCTTGTCTTCGGCGCGGCCGGTGTGCATGGGCTGGTGAATGTCGCCCACAATGTGTACCACGAAAGTGAGGGCCTCGGCCCGCTGCTCGCGGGTTTTGGCGGGGTCCTTCATCTCCTTGATTTTCAGCAGCAATACGTTGTAGGCGTTGGGCTCTACCTGGGCCTTCACGGCGGCTAAGTAGGGCTCATGGGTGAGGCCCATGGCGGTGTTGACGTAGTGCCAGGGGGCGGTTTCCTTGAACTCGGGCAGGTAGCGCATCTCATCGGGGATGGTGCTCACCATGGCCAGCGACTGCGAGCCGAGCAGGTTCATCACCTCGCGGCGGGCCTTCTCGGTGAGGTGGTTTTCGGCGATAATGCCGATGGCGCGGTGGCCTTCCACGCCCCACGCCCAGCCGTGCAGCGGTAGCGCGGCCCAAACGGCCAGCGCAAACAAAAACTTCTTCATCAATGCAGAAAATAAAAGACCGGCAAGGACACCTTGCCGGTCGGGGGGTTGCAAATATAAGCGGGTGGGCCGGGCTCAGGCTTCGGTGAAAATCTCGGCCCATTCGAGCGCCAGGCCGGGCAGGGTGGTTACGGGGATAAGGCCGGGCTCAATGTATTCACCCACTAGCTTATACTGTTCATTTTCACTTGCATAAGCCGTTATAGTATTCTGGCCAGGGTATACTATCCAGTATTCGCGCACGCCGCTTTCCTCGTAGAGGTCAAACTTGGTTTTGGTATCCCGGGCGGTGTTGCCGGGCGATACGATTTCGATAATCCAGTCAGGCGCGCCTAGGCATCCCCGGTCATCGAGTTTTGTACGGTCGCAAATGACACAGATATCGGGCTGCACGACTGTCTGAATCTGCTGGTTGCCATTGGCGCCACCAGTTGTCAGGCGTACATCGAAGGGCGCGTGATACATTTCGCAAGCTGTACTGCGTAGAAAGGTGGCAATCGAAAATTCCAGCCTATTTGAAAGCTGCTGGTGCCGCCGGCTTGGCCCCGCCATCGGCCGCATCACCTTGCCTTTAATAAGCTCCACAAACTCGTCAAACTTCCACGTCAGATAATCAGCGTAAGTGTACGTTTTGCTCAGGTCGAGCTGCGAAAACTGCGTGATGGGTTCCATAGCGGGGCGTTGTTGATACCACGTATAAAGGTAGCCCCGCCCCCTAAAACTCGACGTGCACCCGCAGGGCCACCACGTGCACCGGCCCCGGCAGGCGGCTGGTGTTGTAGCCAGGGTTAAAAATAAGCTGATAATCAGGGCTTAGCGCGGCGTGGTAGCGCGGAAAGTCAATACTGTAGTACACCTCCCCGATGTATTCGAGGCCATAGTCGAGGCGGCCGTCGCCGAGGATGAAGCCCGAGCCGCCGGCGGCCAGGTAGGCGCGGTGCTCTTGGGAGAGGCCGTTGGCCACGGCCGCCACGCCGAGGCGGTCGGTGGGGCGTTTCCAGCGGGCGCCGGTGCTAGTGGCGCCCACGCTCAAGCTGCGGTCAATTTCGGTGAAGGCCCAGGTTTCGTTGTGGCCATCGTTGTAGCTGAAGCGGCCGAAGAGGCCCACGCTGGGCGAAATCTCCTGCTCGGCATTTACCACGAAGCCGTATTTGGTGCGGCGCTCGGCGCGGGCGGCCGTTACGTCGGGCAGGGCACCCAGGCTGCGCGCCTGGCTCACGGCCAGGTTGTAGCTGCCCATGGCGGCCTGGTTGCGGAAGCCCAGCAGACGCACCGCGCCGGGGTGGCTATTGATGCTGTACGACTTGGTGACTTCGGCCGTGATGGCCTGGGCCTTGTTGTAGTGAAAATCGAGGGTGGGGCCGTTGGCATCGGTGGGCATCGACGACACGCCGGCGCGCAGGGCCAAGCCGGGCTGCACGTACTCGAGCACCGCGCCCACGGTGTAGCCACGCACGTTGGCGGGGTAGTCCCAGCCGCCGGCGCTCATCAGGCTCCAGTTGAAAAACTGGGTGCGCGGGTCGTGCGAGTAGCTGTTCTGGTCGAAGTAATCGGCGATGCTGAACTTGCCCGCGTTCAGAGCCAGGTACCGGGCCGGGCGCGTGCCCTTCAGCTGGTTGAGGTCGTCCTCATCCTCTTCCTCGGCCGGGCCCAGCGACCACAGCTGGCGCAGGTAGAGGCGCGCCAGGTACACCTGCGGCGCGGGGTCGCCGATGCGAAACGTTTCGCCGTTGGGTGCGCCGCCAATGCCGGTGGCCCCACTCAGGCCGCTGCCGCCCGCCACTTCGGGGTTGAAGTATACGGCCGCCCCCTTCCACAGCCGCCGCCCTAAAAAGAGCGTGGTGGTGAGCGAGAGCTTAGCGTTTTCGCGCGCTTGCAGGCTATTGGGGCCCGCGTAGCTCGGGCGCAAATCGTTGTGCCACTGCTGAATAACGGTTTGCTGAAAATGGACGCTCCAGTTTTCATCGTGCGTGTGGTGCACGGGCTCTTGGGCCGAAGCCGCCGCCGGCACCTGGCCAGGCGTGACGGAAGCCGGCGGCGTTACCTGCCCCTGGGCCAGCGCACGGCTCGCCACCAGGCCCAGAGCCATCACCCCTACTGCCCGCAAAAAGTACTGATTCATCAACCTAGAAAACTAACGGTGAAGTGCGAAAGGAACAAAATTAAGCTCTTCCACTTCACCCACCGCAGCCTCATGTAAGCTTCATACTAGCAACGAGTTAGTGCGCCAGTTGCTGGCGCGGGCCAGTGGCTGCCAAATAGCCACCAGGCCAGCCCCCTACCTTGCGGCCCCAACTAACCCACCGGTTGGCACGCCTATGCAAAAAATTACGCTTCAGGGCCAGGTGCTGGGTCGCTTATGCGCCGGGTTGGCTACGCTGGCCCTGGCGGGCTGCTCGGTAGGCCACCTGCCCAAGCTCGACGATGGCTACTACCAAGTGGTGCAAACCAACGACTCGACGCTGGCGCGAACGGTGGCCGCCGTGCCCCGCCACCGCTTTTATATAGAGCAGCAAGTGGCCGACACGCTGCTGCTGTACCGCCCGGCGGCGGTGCCGGGCCCGCCGCTGCGCTACGGGCTGCACGCCGGCCAGCGCGTGGTGGTGCTGCGGCGCGAGTTTGACTTCGATATTTTTACGCTGCCATTTAAGGTGCGGCCCGGCCGCGAGGGGGTGCCGGCGCAGCTCAATACTAACTTCAACGCGGCGCTGTACCTGGGCCGGCGGCTCGATTTTTTTCACCTCACCCGCCACCGCACCCCATCGGGGCGGGCGGTGCCGCTGGTGCGCACCGTGGGGCTGGGCTACGGGCTGTTTACCGGCCTGGGCTCGGCCGACATCAGCGCCGACCTCACCCGCGGGCACGCCACCACTGATTATGAGGGCTTTGTGGTGCACAGCGGAGCCGCCGTTATCTACGATGCGCGGGTGTTCAACGTGGGGGCGGCCGTGGGCATCGACCGCCTGCTGGGAGCTGATGCCAGCTACTGGCTCTACCAGCAAAAGGTGTGGGTGGGGTTGCTATTCGGGTTAAATCTCAACTAAGGCATTGGCTGACAAGGCACTGGCTGCTACCGGCCCGCGGCCGCGGGCGCCGCTACAGCATGGTGCCGTGCAAAAACAGGTAGGCCACCGAGAAGTAAATCACCAGCCCCGTCACGTCTACGAGCGTGGCTACGAAGGGCGCGGACGACGTGGCCGGGTCGAAGCCGACCTTCTTGAGTAGCAGCGGCAGCATGGAGCCGGCCAGCGAGCCCCACAGCACAATGCCCACCAGCGCAAAGCCCACCGCCAGGGCCAGCGGCACCCAGTGCGGGCCGTAGTCGCGTAGGTGCAGCCCTTGCCACATGGCGATGCGGATGGTGCCCACAAAGCCCAGAATCGCGCCCAGCGCCAAGCCGGCCAGCAGCTCGCGGCGCATCACTTCCCACCAGCGGCCCACCGTCACTTCGCCCAGGCTCATAGCCCTGATAATGAGTGAGGTAGCTTGCGAGCCCGCATTGCCGCCGCTACTGATAACCAGCGGCACGAACAAGGCCAGCACCACCGCCTTCTCAATTTCGCCCTCAAAAAAGCCCATGGCCGTGGCCGTAAACATCTCGCCCAAAAACAGCACCACCAACCAGCCGGCGCGCTTTTTCACCATTTTGAGGAGCGGAATTTCCAGGTACGGCTCATCCAGCGCCTCGGAGCCGCCGAGCTTCTGCATGTCCTTGGTGTTTTCGCGCTCGCGCAGGGCCAGGATGTCGTCGAGGGTCACGATGCCCAGCAGCACGCCCGCCGCGTTGGTCACGGGCAGGGCCACGCGCTGATGGCGGCGAAAGTCGGCCAGGGCCGCCTCCTGGCTTTGCAATGCACTGAGGCACACAAAAATGTTGTTGCGCACGTCGCCGACCCGCACCGTGAGGTCGGCCATGAGAAACTCCCGGATGTGCACGTCATCCAGCAGAACACCTTGCTCATCAACTACATACAGCATCGTCACGGTTTCGGCGCTGGCCCCGTGCTGCCGAATGTAGTCAAACACCTGGGTCATGGTCCAGTCCTCGCGCACGGCAATGTAGTCGGGCGTCATCAGCCGGCCCACGCTATCGTGCGGAAAGCCCAGCAGCTCCAGCGTTACGCGGCGCGCCTCGGGGGCCAGGCGTTCTACCTGGCTCTTCACGAAGGCCACCGGCAGGCGCTGAAACAGGCCCGTGCGGTCGTCGGGGGCCATGTCGTTGAGAATATTGGTTACCTGCTCGGGCGTGAGGTGGCTCAGCAGCTGGTTTTGGGCGGGCGGGGCCAGGTAGCCAAACACGGCCGCCGCCTGCGTTAGCGGCAGCAGCCGAAACAGCAGCAAGAACTGCTCCTCGGGCTGCTGCGCCACCAAGCGGGCCAAGTCGAGGGCGGGCCAGCTTTGCAGCAGCGTTTTAAGGCCCCGAAAATCGTGCTGGGCTAGTAGCTCGCGGACGTTATCGGCCGGAGAAAGCGCGGTAGTAGGTGCCATAAGGAGGGTGGCTGGTGGCGGGTATTTTATTCGACAAAAGCCACATACGCAAACTGGCCCCAAAACGCCGTGTCAGCGCTTTGGGGCCGGTTTTTCAGGCAATTTTCTTTACCAAATCTTCACCCGCGCCGAGTCCGGAATGAAGAGTTTCTGGCCGGGCTTCACGCCGAAGGCTTCGTAGAAGGCGGGCACGTCGGCCATGGGGCCGTTCACGCGGTACTGGGCCGGCGAGTGCACGTCGGTGAGCAGCTGCGAGGCCAGGCTTTCGTCGCGCACGTGCATTTGCCAGCCCAGCGCATAGCCCAGGAAATAGCGCTGCACGGGCGTGAGGCCGGCCACTTTTTTGCCCTCCTTATATTCCTTGGTTTTCTTGAAGGCGTCGAGGCCGATGACGATGCCGCCGAGGTCGGCAATGTTTTCGCCGGCCGTGGCCTCGCCGTTGATGTGCAGGCTATCGAGCAGGGTGTAGCTATTGAACTGCTTGACAATCACGGCCACGCGCTGGTTGAAGCGCTGGCGGTCGGCCTTGCTCCACCACTCGTGCAGGTTGCCGTGGGCGTCGTACTGGCTGCCCTCGTCGTCGAAGCCGTGGGTCAGCTCGTGGCCGATAGTACTGGCCCCGGCGTAGCCGTACACCAGCGCGTCGTCGGCGTTGGCGTCGAGCAGCGTGGGGATGGCGAAGGCGGCGGCGGGCAGCACAATCTCGTTGTTCGAGCCGTTGTAGTAGGCGTTGTAGGTCTGGGGCGTCATGCCCCACTCGGTACGGTCCACGGGCTTGCCCAGCTTGTTGAGCTGGTAGTTGTACTGCCAGGTATTGGCGCGCATCACATTGGCGGTCAGTGAGGTGCGGTCAATGGTCAGGCTCGAATAATCCTTCCACTTATTCGGGTAGCCCACCTTGGGGTTGATTTTGTGGAGCTTGTCCAGGGCCACCACTTTGGTGGGCGCGCTCATCCAGTCCACATTTTTGATATGCTCAGCGAACGACGATACCACGTTCTTCACCAAGGTATCGTAGCGGGCTTTGGCTTCGGGCTTAAAGTATTCTTTTACAAACAGTTGGCCCAGCGCATCGCCCAGCGCGTCTTCCTGCATGTCGAGCACGCGCTTCCAGCGGGGGCGCATGGCCTTGGCCCCACGCAACGTGGTGCCGTAGAACTTAAAGTTCTCATCCACAAATTGTTGGCTGAGCGTAGTGGCGTACTCGCGGGTTAGCTGCCAGGTGAGGTAGGCTTGCCAATCGGCCACGGGCTTGGTTTTCAGGAGCTGGCCCACGGTTTGGTAAAACTCGGGCTGGCCCACAATCACGGTATCCACGCGGGGCACGCCCATTTGGCCAAACCACGCCTGCCAATCCACGCCGGGCGTCAGCTTGTCGAGCTGGGCCAGCGTCATCTTGTTGTAGTTTTTGTAGGGGTCGCGCAGGGCTTCGAGCTTGCGCGACGACTTGGCCAGGCTGGTTTCGAGGGCCATCACGCGGGCCGAGTTGGCGTTGGCCGTGGCCGAGTCCTGGCCCAGCAGCTTAAAGGTGTTGGCCACGTGGCGCACGTAGGCGCGGCGGATATTTTTGGTGCGCGTGTCGGTGTTGAAGTAGTAGTCGCGGTTGGGCAGGCCCAGGCCGCTTTGGTAGAGGTACAGCGCCATCTTGTCGCTGTTCTTGTCGTCCTGGCTCACGCGCGGGCCGATGAGGGCGCGTACGCCCAGCTTGATTTCCTGGGCGATAACGCCCGGCACGTCGGCCGCCGTTTTGATGGCCGCAATGCGGTCCAGCTCCGGCTTAATGGGCGTGTAGCCCAGCTGGTTGGCCTTTACCGAATCAATGCCCACGGCCCAGAAATCGCCGATTTTCTGCTGGTTGCTGCCGGGCGCGGCGCTGGCCTTGGCGGCCTCCACGCTGGTTTCGCGCAGGCGACTGTATATCTCCTTCTGCACCTCAATGCCGATGCCCGAGTTGCTTTCGGAGGCCGGAATGGGGTGGTTTTTAATCCAGGTGCCGTTGGCGTAGCTGAAAAAGTCGTCGCCGGGGGCCACGGTGGTATCGAGGGCGGCGCGCAGCAAATCGGGCTGGTTGCCACCCGCGGCCGACGAGCTAGGGGATGAGTTGCAGGCCGTGGCCAGGGCGGCCAGCAGCGGCAGCGCCAACAGGTTTTTGTTCATAGAGCAGGTAGCGTGTGAGGTAAAGAGCGTTCGACTAAGCCGGCATTTTGCGGCCCGCAATAGTAGCGCGGGGGCGGGCACATTAGCTAAGGGGCGGCCCTTTACGTAGGAGGGTTGCACGCTTTTTCCCTACTCCTGCCTTATGCCGCTGGCCCGTTTGCTGTTCCTCAATTTCGCGCTGGCCGCCTACCTCACGGGCGTTATCTGGGTGGTGCAGCTGGTGGTGTACCCTGCGCTGGCGCTGGTGGGCAAGCCCGAGTTTGGGCGCTACCACGTGGCCCACACGCAGGGCATGGGCTGGGTGGTGGGCGCGCCCATGGTGCTGGAGCTGGCGCTGGCCGGCTGGCTGGCCTGGGCCGCCTACGCCACCTGGGGCGCGGGGCCGGCGCTGGGGCAGCTGGCGCTGGTGCTAGCGGTGTGGGCCGTCACATTTTTTATCTCGGTGCCATTTCACAACCGGCTAGGGGCGGGCGGCTACAACTACATCGCTATCGACGGCCTCACGCGCACCAACTGGCTGCGCACCCTGGCCTGGACGGCCCGCACCGCCTGGCTGGGCTGGCTGCTGTGGCGGGGGCAGTAGGCGGTGGGCAATATCGTTCAAATCAGTTACCTACTACCCATTGCCCAGCACTTACTACGCATTACCCATTGCCCATTACTTACTACCCATTACCTATCGCGCCGTAACTTGCGGCCTTAAATCCGGCTTACCTGTATGATGATGAAACGCTTCCTGCCCACGCTGCTAGCTTCAGCCGCCCTCACGCTGACGATGGCCGCCTGCAGCTCGCCCGACGGCAACCCCACTTCAACCGAAGACGACGTAGCCACCGCGCCCCTGCCCCCCCTGCCGGCAGCCGTAGACACGAGCGGCGGCAAAAAAGCCCCCGCCCCCGCCGCCAACAGCGTCAACCGCGAGCTAACAGCCCCCAACGCCGTGGAAGACATCAAGAAGATGCAGCCGCAGATGTAAATCGCAGATTTGCGCTGATTGAGCGGATTTCGCAGATTCGGACGACACCTTTCGAATTTTTGAGTGCACTCTTTTAGTACTTTTTGGCCTGGGTTAATGAGCTGTTTTACAGTTTATTAACCCAGGCTTTTGTTTATCCTGATTTTCACCGATTTCTATGCCCTTCTCTCCTACCCTGCGGCGCGGCCAGGAAGCTGATTTGCCCCGCGTGCTGGCCCTCATTCAGGAACTGGCCGTGTATGAGCGTGCGCCCGATGCCGTGACGAATACCCTGGAAATGATGCAGCGCGATGGCTTTGGACCGGAGCCGATTTTCGGCTTTTTCGTGCTCGAAAGCGGGGCTGAGCTTGTCGGTCTGGCCCTCTTTTACACCGCTTACTCTACCTGGAAGGGCCGGATGCTTTTTCTGGAAGACCTGGTGGTGACCGAGGCCGCCCGGCGCGGCGGCTACGGCCGCCTGCTCTTCGACGCCGTGGTGGCCGAGGCCCAGCGCACCGGCGCCCAGCGCATGAAGTGGCAGGTGCTCGACTGGAACGAGCCGGCCATTACGTTCTATAAAAAGCTCGGTGCCAACATCGAAAGCGAGTGGCTCAACGGCAACCTCAGCGCCGAGGACCTGCGTGATTACCAGTTTGCAGCAAGCTAAAAGAACGTCATGCTGAGCTTGTCGAAGCATCTCTACCACGCCAATAGGTTGGTAATCTTGGCGGCGTGGTAGAGATGCTTCACTGCGTTCAGCATGACGTTCTTTTAGCTTTATAACTACTTTTAAATCACAGTCTTATCACCCGCACGCTGCGGTTACCCTGGTCGGAGGTGAGGCGCAGAATGTAGAAGCCGGGCCGCAGGCCGGTTACATCGAGCGTGAGCAGGTTGAGGCCAGCCTGCACGCTGGTGCGCTGGCCCCGGTGGTAGCGGCCCAGCTCGTCGTAGAGGCGCAGCACCAGGTCGCCGGTTGCGGCGGCGGGGTAGGCTAGCTGCAACTGATTATCTACCACGGGGTTAGGAAACACCTGCACATCGGCGATGGCCTCGCCGGTTGCTACGGGCACCGGGGCGGCGTAGTCGGTGCTGCCATCGGGGCGGCGCAAACCCAGGCGGTAGTAGCGTAGGCCCGCCGCCGGGCGCGGGTCGGTGAGGGTGTATTGGCTGCTGGCGGCCCCGGCGTTGGTGGTAGCCACCGCTTGCCAGCCCGCGCCAGCGGCGGTGGTGTCGAGGCCCGCGCTGCACTCCAGCACGAAGCCCGTTACAAAGCACTCGTCGCGCGTGCTGAAGGTAGCCGCCGGCCCCGCGCCACTGGCGGCAATAGCCAGCGCCGTGAGCGGGGCCGGCAGCATGGCCGGCCCGCCGCAGCCCCGGTTGCGGAAGCTGCGGGTACGCAGCACTAGCCGCCCGCCCGCCACGTCGGAAGCGGGGTCGAGCACGCGCAAGGTGGCTCCGGCCGCCACCCCGAAGTGCATGATGGCCCCCGGCCGAATGAGGTGCGACAGCTGCTGCGCATGGCCCAGCTCGTGCACGGCCACCGACTCAAAATCGTACTGCCCCGCCCCCGGCCGCGCCGGCCCCAGCTGAAACGGCAGGCTGGTGGCAAACTGCTGGTCGATTTCGGACACGTAGAACACCACCTCGCCCTGCGCATTGTAACAGCCAGAGTAATAAGAGGTTGTGCGCCCCAGCACCCGCGCCGGCAGCGTGCCATCATCGAAGGCAATGGCGTTGGTCTGGTCGAGGGCAATGGTATTGGCGGCAGCATCGGCCCCCAGCTCCCAGTTGATGCCCGAGGTGCAGCGCCACTGCGTCAGGGCCCGCTGCCAGGCCGCCACGGCGGGGGCATTGCTCCGAAAATTGGGGGCCAGCCGAAACGTAAGGCCGCCCGTGGCATTGGTAGCCACGTGGTTGGGGCGGTCGGTGAAGGTACCGGTAGTGTTGTCGATGTTGGCGAGGGCGTAGATGATAACGAGCGCCGTGGCCGTGGTGGCGGCCGTGCCATCAGCGGCCGTTACGGTTACGGGGCCGGTGCCGGCGGGGTGGCCGCCGCTGGCCAGCGAGGGCACCCGCAATTGTATCTGGGTGTCGGTCCAGCTGAGGTAGTCGCGGGCCAGGGCGCGGGTGGTAGTGGCCCCACCATCGTCGGCATTGCGAAAATCGACGCCCCCGCTGCCCTGGCTGCTGCCAAACCCGCTGCCCCGAATGGTGAGCACCACCCCAGTGCCCGCCGTAGTTTGGGCCGGGCTAAACCCGCTGATGGTGGGGGCCGCCGTGCGCTGGGCGGCCCCCGCCAGGCGCTGAGCGGCCACTTGCAGGCGCGGGTTGGCCCGCAGCAGTTGCGTGGGCTGGCTGCTGAGCTGCGCGGTTTGCTGGGCGGCCGCGGCCCAGGTGGCGTAGGCGCGGGCCGGCTCGGCGGCGGTGCCCAGGGTGAGGTCGTAGGTGATAACGCCCTGGCTGGACGCGTAGGCGGCGTAGGCCGGGGCCGCGCCCGGCCACGGCGCGGGCTGCAAAAAGAAAATCCCCTGCTGGCCCACGGGCAGCGGGCGCAGGGTGTTGGTGAGTTCCTGGCGGGCCAGGCCCACCTGGCCGCCCTCTACCAGCAGCGGCAGCGCGGCCGTGTCGGGCAGCGCACCCTTGAGTACCCGAAACACGCGCAGCCGCTGCCGCGTAAAGATATGCTGATGCGTAGCGTCCCATTCGCCTTGCGCATCAAGCACTTCAGCTTCCACAATGAGGCTGGCGGCCTGCGCCCGCTCGGCGGGACTAAGGGGCAACAGCAGGCACGGCAGCGGGGTGGGCTGCGCGGCCAGCCGGCCCCCGGCCAGCACCAAAAACAGCCCCAGCAACCACCCTTGGCAACGAATAGAAAAGCGCATGCTACGAAAGTAACCCCCGCCCGGCCCCCGGCCCCAGCCTACTGCCCACCCGGCCGCCGCATCCGGCACGCTTTCTGAATCAAGACTTTCGGCCATTAGTCGCTGTTTGCGTACTATCACCTTACGTTCTCCCTGCCCCGCCCCCTGCTTACCTCACCCTACTCATGAACTATTCACACTTTTTTTTCTGCACCTTATTTACTGTCAGCACGTTACCCGCCTTCAGCCAGACTACCCCGCCGGCTGCTGGGTACGACGCGGCCAGCCGGGCGTGCAACGCGTTCAGCGGCCGCGTAATGGCCGGGGGCAAGCCGCTGGCCGGCGTTAGCCTGTCGGTGAAGGGGGCCATGACCATTCTCATTACCAATGAGGAAGGTTTTTTTACGCTGCCCGCTACTGGCACCGGCTTCCCCACCCTCACGGTGAGCGCCGCCGGCTACGCGCCCCAGGTAGTCACCCTCGCCTCGTGCGCGCCCGCCATAGTAGAGCTGGAGATGCTGCCCGGCACGCGCATCAAAAAACACGGCAAGCGCAAGGGCCAAATCACGAAGACGGGCGAATAGGACGCCCGCCCACGCTTCGCTTTTTTGCCATATGCTACCCTCGCCCACTTTCGTAGTGGCAACTAGCTTTCGGGTGCCGGGGCTTGGCCTGCTGGTGCTGCCCGCGCCCCCCGCGCCCGCCTGGCTGGGTGCCCACCCGCTGCACACCGCCCTGCTGCTGCGCCTGCACTGCCCCGGCCAGCCGCCCCTGGCCCTGCCCGCCACCATCGAGGAGCTGGACCGCGCCGGTGAGTTGCCCGCCCGGGCCCTACTGCTCGATGCTGACCCCGGCGGGCCACTCCCCACCGGCGCCTGGCTGGAAATAGCTGCTGCTGAGCAAAAAGGCTTGCTTTAACCAAGAAAAATAAGTACTTTGGCATTACTCCTTCCCTAGACCTCAGTTGATTACGCGGAGCTAGGGAGGAGTATAGCCACTCACTTCTCCCTACCCGCTATGATTTCACTACTTGCTACGCGAAAGCCTGTCTTTTTTGCCCGGCCCCGGCCCAGCTTTAAGGGGGATAACACTAGGGCGCTGGTCCAACACCACGACGGGCACCCACTCGATGAGCACTGCAACTCCTTATCGAACAGTTACTTGCGTTAGGCACTGATAATTCCAACTCAGTACTTAACCCATGGCAACGCTCCTGCTGGATGCGGGCCTGCTGGTGGCCGCCCCGCCCACTCTCCTTCGTCACGGCCTGCTGCTCACCCTGCGCGAAGCCTGGCCCACCTGCCCAATTCACTTTGTGGCCGACCCCACGCAACTGCCCCGGCTATTGCGCAACCAGGGCTACGCCCTGCTTATCCTGGATAGCACTGCCTTGGCAGCCAAGCTATTACCTACCATCTTACACCAGGTGCGGTGCCTGCGGCCCTGGTTGCCCACCCTAGTATTGACGGGCCGCCGGGTGCCGGTGCTTTCCGTAGCCCTGACCCCGGCGGCCGTGCCGCGCCTGCTCTCACACCACGCTACCCCGGCCGAAGTAGCCAGCGCGGTAAAAGAGCTGCTGGCCAACGCCCCCACCCTGGCGTTGCCAGAGGCCCCGCGCTCCCCGGCCCGTCCAGCCCACGCCGGCTTCAGCCCCCGCGAGCTGGAAGTACTGGCCCTGGTAGCCGCCGACCTCTGCAACGAGCAAATTGCCAATCAGCTGTGCCTCAGCGTGCGCACCGTAGAAAGCCACCGGCGGGCCCTGTTGTACAAGGCCGGCGTACGCACCCCCGTGGGCCTCGTGATGCGGGCACTTCGGGAAGGCTGGGTGGAAGCTTGAGAATCAGGGCTGGCACTGATGCACAGGCTTTGTGAGCGCGCGTGCTTTGTGCCTATGCAAAGAGTATCCCAGGACTTACGCAGTTTGGGCCGCCAGCCAGCCCCAGCGCCTCGCCTTCTTGGTGGACATCAACCTCGTGTAATGGAGTGGCTTGGACCGCTAGGTGGCGCTATTCTGGGGTAAGTGATACCCTGTGGCTGAGTACGAGTCTCATTCAGAGTTGTATCCGTTACCAAAAAAAAAAATTACAGTACCATTTATTTCTCGCAATAATTTCCTAGAAGACCCTAAACCCTATGAAACTACCTTTCCTTTCAAGCCAGACAATTGCAGTACTCATCGTTTTCCTGTTGCTGCAAGGCTGCGGCTCACCAGTGCGCCTACTCACAACGCGCACTCCTCCAAAGACCAATAATTATGGCCGCTACTACCTGCCGCGCAAAATAATGGAGTGTAGTGCTACGTACACTATTACCTATGAAGACCATTTTAAATGGGATTTGCCGGCTACCTATTCTGCGGCTCAAATAAAAAAAACAAAGCGGCACTACAAGAAAAAGCCGACACCAAGTAGCCAGCAAATGCTTTCGGTGACGACCGCAGAAGAGTTCCCATTAGCTTTTCAAACCGAACAAGACCCCAGTGTAGTATTTTGGTTGTCGACAGATGTTGCCAAGGGCCTCGACGAATTTGACTTACAGTATGCGGATACAGCACCGGGGATTATTAAGTCATGTAACGCTGCCTTCACGCCGAGTGGCGATGCAATAGCCACCACCACCCTAAAAGTGGGTACTGCCGTACTGACGGCCGCCGCTGCGATAATTACTGTGGCCTTTACAGTCAATCCGCACCCCGATTCCATTGGGAAGCACACCGAACAGGTCGTAATCAAAAAGCGCAAGGATGTGCGCACATTATTTACCGGTCCAGTACCCGATGCAAGTACGGAAGTTACTGTTTTTACTTTCGGCGAGAAAGATTTACAGGTACCAGCAGACAGTAAAGTAGCAGTTCCCGAAGTCGTTATCTCTTTATACCTAACAGCCATTGCCAGACCTGAGCTTTCGGCCGAAGAAACCAAGGCTGTGCAGCTTGTGCAGGCCCCAAGGCCGGACTCAAGCGCACTTCAGGTACAGGGCATTATCTATCGACAACCCCGCTTTTGCGACGTTATGGTGCAAGTGACCAAAACCACCACACAGGGCCCGTTAGCAGCTACCACCATCGCTAGCCGCACTAGCTTCCCGCAGCTCGGCTTTATGGGAGTGGCTCCTGTGAGCTTTTCGCGAAAAGGAGGTAAGCGGACAACCTTGGTTACTTTCAATACTGCCGATGGTGGCCTGCTCGAATACAAGCTGAACCGCGAAAGTGGCAAGGGTACCGCTGCCACTGAATCAGGCAACTTGGCATCAGCTTTACTTAGTGATTATGCTAAGCAGCGCCAGAATAATACGGAATTGCAAAAGCTGAAGGATAGCAACGAGCTACGGGAGGCAAAAATAAAAGAATTGGAAGACAAGAAAAAGTACGACACCTTACTAACAGCACCATAGGGCATTATGTCAAAAAACCGCCCCGTTGCTGCCGTATCTGTTGGTCACCTTTAACGCCTCGGCAGCGCCCCGCGCAGCCGGGGAGCTCTTATACCCAAGTACTGCCCCCCCCAAATACCGCCTCGGCCATCGCCCGCGTCGCCTGGGCCGCTTGGCGGCGGTGTAATTGGCTGTGCGCTCACCCCCGCACCGCACCCACCCGCGCATCCAGCTCTGCCCAACCGGGCAGCCACCGCGCTACCTCGGCCCAAAATGCTTTGCCGTGGCTTTTTACCTTCGTGTGGCATAGCTCGTGCACGATGACGTAGTCGATGAGCGTGAAGGGCAGCTTTACCACCTCATAATTCAACAGCAGCACGTTGGCGGGGGTGCAGCTGCCCCAGCGCTTAGGCATCTGCCTGAATTTCAGGCTGCTATAGTCCAGGCCGGTTTTGGCGGCCCACTGCTGCACGCGGGGCGCAATTTTTTCGCGGGCTTTGGCGCGAAAGAAGGCGGCCAGCGCCTGGGCGATGGCGGCTTGCACATCGCCCAGGGGGCTTACCTGGATGCGGAAGCTGGAATGGTTGAACGTGACCCGCGCCTGGGGCAGCGTGGCATCAAACATGACTTCGGTGTAGTACTGGCGGCCGAGGTAGGCTATGCGCGAGCCCGTAACGATGTCGCCGGGCTGCACTACGCGCACCAGCTCCAGCTTGGCCAGCACCCAGCGGGCTTTGCGCAGCACCAGCTGGTCGGCCTGGGCGGGTGGCAGCGGCGGGCCTTTGAGTACCACGCCCTCGCCCTGGGCCACGCTGAGGTAGTGCGCCGCCAGGTCGGGGCGCTCCTGCACGGTGTAGGCAATGGTGTGCGGGCCGTATTGGACGTGCTGCATCAGGTATTTTTTTGAATCAGGGACACCAGCTCGCGGGCGCGCTGGCGGGCTTCGGGGCTGGGCAGCGTGGCTTTGAGCAGGGCGTGAATTTTGTTTTCCATCTCCTTTTTCACTTCGCCCTTTTCTTTCCAGCCCACAATGTTCAGCTCCCCGCCGATGGTGGCGAATAGCTGGCGGGTGGCTTCGGCGGCAGCACCAGCCGCATCGGCGAAAAGGGTTTTGAGGGAGCTGAATACGGCGTTTTCGCGCTCGGTTCGGAAGCCCTGGGCCTGGCCTTCGCTTTGCTCGTTCACGATTTCATCGAGCAGGGCGGTGTAGCCGAGCAGCAGCTGGGCCTGGGTGAGGCGACCGGCTTCGTGCTCCTTCAGCAGGTTTTCGAGGCGCTGGGCCAGGGGCTGGTAGTAGTCGGGGTTGCGGCCAGTGCCCAGCTTGATTTCATACTTGAGCTGGTTGCGCATCTTCAGCTCCTTGGTGGCAGGCGAGGCGTCGAGGATGTCGGCCCGGAATTTCTCGCGGTCAATGATGGACACCGGCTCGGCCAGCAGGTTGTCGACGCCCTGGGCGGTGAGGTGCTCGTTGATGAGCTGCTGCAAGAGCTGGCTTTCGTCGGGGCTGATTTTGAAAGGGTCGCCGTCGGGGTAGGCATTGCGGGCGCGCTGCCTGATTTCATTAAATAACAGAAAATCACCCTGGTACTGCATGGCAGCCTGGTTGGGCAATACAATGTTCACCGACTTGTTGAAGGCCCGCAGCAGGTCCTTGAACTCGTCGCGGTGGTGCAGCGGCTCCAGGTAGCGGATGCAGGCATCCACGAACGCGGCCCGCTGGTAGTGGCGGTCAAGTTTCAGCGGCTTGGCGAAGGCCAGCAGCTTGCCGTGATTAATGGCCAGCTTGGGAATTTCGTCGTTCAGGTTGCGCAGGATGTCGTCGGGCCGCACGTCGCCCGAAAATATTTCCAGCGCCTGCAGGAGGTGGGCCGTAATGCCGCTGTAGTCCAGGATGTAGCCCGCCGCCTTGCCCCGGTACGTGCGGTTGACGCGGGCAATGGCTTGCAGTAAGCCGTGCTCTTTCAGGGGTTTGTCGAGGTAGAGGCAGGCGGCAATGGGCGCGTCGTAGCCCGTGAGCAGCATGTCCGACACAATCAGGATGGCCGTGTTGTCGTACTGCTTGCGCTTGCCCGACTTGTCCCGCGCGGCCTCGTCGCCGAAGGGCAGCTTGAAGTCCTCCGTTACCTGCTTCACGTCTTCGGGCTGGGTGAGCAGCAGCGGCTGAGGGTCATTGGGATAAACGCGGTTCCAGGCCAGGCGCTCGGCCTGCTCGGCGGCCAGCGGGTCCGACTTCACCGCGCCCAGGCTCACCACCACGCGGGTGGTGTAGTTGTGGTAGCCTTCGGCCTGCAGCTGGTCGAGGGCTTGCTTATAGCGCAGCGCGGCCCGGCGGCCCGCGCACACCAGGATGGCCTTGAAGCCTTCGGGCCGGATTTTTTGGCTATAGTGGTCGAGCAGGTGCCGGCTGATGTCGCGGATGCGGCCCTCCGACAGCTGGTACTTGCGCAGGGCTTCGTCCTTGAGCTTCTGCTGCTTTTCCTCGGGCTCGTGGCCGAACTGCTCGGCAAACTCGGCGTCCAGCTCGGCCTTTTTCACGTCGAGGCGGGCAATGCCGGCATCGTAGAGCAGCTCCACGGTGGCGCCGTCGGCCACCGACTCGGTGATGGTGTACACGTCGAGGTAGTCCTGGCCGTAGAACTCGGCCAGCGTCGATTTATCCTCCCGCGAAATGGGCGTGCCGGTGAAGGCCACGAACTTGGCATTCGGCAGCACCGCGCGCATGAAGGCGGCCAGAAAGCCGTAGTGGCTGCGGTGGGCCTCGTCCACCAGCACGTACAGGTTGGCTTTGGCGGAGAGCACTTCTAGCGGAATTTCCTCGCGGCTGGTTTCGGTCCACTTGCCTTCGACCAGGGCCTTGGTTACCTGCACCAGCAGGTTGGCCATGAGGTGGCGCTCGGTGCGGGTGAGGCCATCGGCATCGGGGGCATCTGGAGGACTGAGAGCATCGGGCGCATCGGTGGCGTCCTTATCGGCCTGCTGAAACTTCTGGAGCGTGGTGGTGATGACGCCGCCGTAGTCGTTGCGCAGCAGCTGGTCGAGGTGGCGCACCGAGGTGGCCTGCTGCACGTTTTTGAACCCGATGTGCTGGAAGGTGGTCGTTATCTGGCGGTCGAGGTCGGTGCGGTCGGTGAGCACCAGCACGGTGGGGTTGTCGAAGCCGCTTTCGGGGGCCCGCAGCTTGCGGATGAGGTAGGCCATGGTGAGGCTTTTGCCGCTGCCCTGGGTGTGCCACACCACGCCGCCCTGGTCGGCGGCCCGCAGGTGGGCCAGGGTGCGGTTGGTGGCCCGCAGCTGCTGGTAGCGCGGCAGCTTCTTGGTGGTGCGGCCTTCTTCGCGCTCAAACAGCACGAAGTGGCGCAGCACATCGAGCAGCCGGGCGGGGGCCAGCAGGAAGTACAGCAGGCGGTCCTGGGCGGTGGGCTCGCGGCCGGGCAGCAGGGCCCGCAGGGGGGCCAGGTCGGTGCGGCGGTCGTTGTAGCTGGCCCAAAACGCCTGGGGCGTGCCGATGGCCCCGTACCTGGCATCTACTTCCCAGAGGCCGGCGCACAGCACGTTGCAGTGAAACAGCCGCTCGTTGTTGCGCTGGTAGTGGGCCAGGTCGTGGTAGGCGCTGTCCCAGGCCCCGGCGGCGCTGCCGGCCTTGCATTCGAGCACGGCCAGTGGTAAGCCGTTCACATACAACACGATATCGGGCGCGGCCACCGCGATGCGGCCCTGGTAGCGGGGCTGGTTGGTTACGAGCCAGTCGTTGTTGGCGGGCTCGGCAAAGTCGAAGTAGCGCAGGGGCAAAAACTCGTCGTGGCCCGCCACGGTCTGCTTGAGGTTGGGGGCGTCGCCGCGCAGCAGGTGCCAGGTGGCCTCGTTGGCCTCGAGCAGCGACCCGGCCGCGCCCGCCGCCAGCAGCAGGTCGTAGGCGCGGGCCTGGTTGGCGGCATCCAGGGCCGGGTTGAGGCGGGCGATGGCGGCCCGCAGCCGGCCGGGCAGCAGCACCTCGGCGGCGTCGGGCCGCTCGGCCTTGAGGGCGGCCGCCGGCACGTAGGTGTAGCCCATCTGCTGCAACAGCGCCAGCGCGGGCTGCTCCGAGCCGAGGAATTCGGGGCCCTGGCTCATACCAGCTCCGCGACTTGCCCCGCCGCCACCCGCACCCGCCGCTGCCCGGTGAGCAGCTGCTGCATCAGCCCTTGCTTGAGGGTCTGGTACTGGGCTTTCTTGGCTTGGAGCACGCCGATTTTGTCGTCCACGGTGGTGAGAATTTCGGCGATTTGAAGTTGTTCGGGGAGTGGTGGAATAACAATTAGCGTAGAAGCTATTTCACCTGTGTTAACCACTCCCTGAGTAGAGCCAGCCGTTTTCTTAGAAATCTGGCTTTTAACTAAATCAGAGTTGAATTGATGATGCAGAAATAGCGCATCTAATCCCTCGCCAGACCTTACAATCACAATGTTTAGGCAATTTGCTGGCGGGAAATTTTGAGGCACAATTACCGCTTGGCCACTGCTGCCGTGCCTAGCCACCAGAATATCGCCGGACTGTAATTGAGACTTTTTATTCTTCTCATGAAATTCTGTCGAAACGTATTTTGGATTATTCAGCACCACTTGTCCATCCGACAAGTTGCCTGTTCTAACCATCAAAACACCTTCACCTTTTTCAACATAAAACTTCTCGCAGGTTCCAACGAATCCAACGCAAATTCTCCTGCACATATCAATTAGCGGGCTAGCCTCCCAACTCGCCGGAATCTCCCCCAGTGGCGAATCCTTGAACTGGGTATGCCCGATGCCGCGCGTCAGCAGGCGCTCCATGAGGCCCTTTTTCAGTTCCTGGGTTTGCGCTAGCTGCTCGTCAATCACGGCCATCTTCTCATCCAGCGTGGACAGGATTTCGGCTATTTTCCGCTGCTCGGGAAGCGGAGGCACTTGAAAATAAGCATTGTTGAGGTCTTTCGTTGATAGATGTTTTACTGTTGTGGCTGATGTTCTAGCGTGAACATTCAGTAAGAATGGTTGAAGCAAATAATACGCAAAATTCAAATCTAAACGGGCACCTTTGACGCTGCTAATTTTCATTATTCGCTGGTTCAGAAGTGCGTCACGGCCTTTCCACTTCACAATGTGAAAGTCGCCATCCATTCCAATTAAAATATCTCCTTTACGAATCAGAAAGTCGTCGCTATAGATGCCGCTAAAAAGTGTATCTGTCAAGCCGCTTAGCAAATTTCTGATTCTAATAAGAGGCTTGCCTTCTAGCTCATTAAAGTTTTCAGAAGCGAATGGAAATCCGCTCACAATTTTGACATTCTCTTTTAGCGAGACGGTTTGCCAATCTTGGGCTACTACTTCGTTTTCAATTTTCATAGCCCAATTTCCTCCAGCAAGCTTTCCAGTTTCGCGTCAATCTCAGCTTCTTTGGCTTCCAGCTCGCGCAGGGCGACGTGGACGGCCGCCAAGTCGATGGCGGCGGCGGCCTCGCTGCGGTCGATGTAGCGCGAGATGTTCAGGTTGTAGTCGTTGGCCTTGATTTCGGCCAGCGGCACCACGCGCAGGTACTTGTCCACGTCCTGCCCCGCGTCGTAGGCCGCCAGCACGCGCCCGATGTGGGCTTCTTCCAGCTCGTTCTGGTTTTTGCCTGCCTTGAACTCCTGGCTGGCATCGAGCACCAGCACGTTGCCGCGCCGGGCGGGCGCTTTGGTTTTAGCCAGCACCCACACGGCCGCCGGAATGCCGGTGTTGTAAAACAAGGCGGCGGGCAGGCCCACGATGCCTTCCACAAGGTCGGCGTCGAGCAGCCGCTGCCGGATACTGCCCTCGGCCCCACCCCGAAACAGGGTGCCGTGGGGCAGCACCACGCCCATGCGCCCGCTCTGGCGCAGCACGGCCAGCATGTGCTGCAAAAAGGCCAGGTCGGCGTACGAGCGCGGCGGCGTGCCATACAGCAGCCGCCCGAAGCGGTCGGATACGGCGGTGGCGTAGTTGGGAGCCACTTCCTTTTCCTTTCCTTTTTTGTCGAGGGTTTTGGTGGTGCCGGTTTCGGCGGGCGTCCACCAGCGGTCCTGCGAAAAGGGCGGGTTGGCAATCACCCGGTCGAAGAGTTGCAGGTCCTTTTTGTCGTCGAGGTGCTTGGGGTCGGTGAGGGTATCGCCCTTGCGTAGGTCGGCGCTGCCGTAGTTGTGCAGCAGCATGTTGAGCTTGGCAATGGCCCAGGTGCCCAGGTTTTTCTCCTGGCCGGCCAGCGCCACGTTCACGTTGGGCCCCACTTGCCCGCCGGGCTGCTGGGCCACGTAGCGGGCGCTTTCGATGAGCATGCCGCCCGAGCCGCAGGTGGGGTCATACACGGTGTTGCCGGGCTCGGGCCGCAGGAGGCCCACCACCAGCTGCACCACCCCGCGCGGGGTGTAAAACTCACCGCCCTTCTTGCCCGCATCGTCGGCAAACTGCTTGATGAGGTACTCGTAGGCATCGCCGAGCAGGTCGGGGGTATACAGGTCGGCGTTGCGCAGCGAGTGCTTGTTGAAGTGGCGCAGCAGCCGTTGCAGGGTGTCGTCGGTCAGCTTTTCCTTGTCGCCAAACTTGGTGGCCGTCATCACGCCTTCCAGGTTGAGGTCGGCGTTTTCGCGCTCGATGGCGGCAAAGGCTTTATCGAGGGCCACGCCGATGTTTTCGGTCACCTTCTTCACCTCGGCCCAGCGCGCCTCCACCGGCACCCGGAAGTAGGTAGCGTCTTCGGCCTCCGCCTGCGAGTAGCCTTCGCGGGCCATGAGGCTTTCCACCTCTTCGTCAAACACGTCGTTGGCCCGCTTCAGAAAAAGCAGCCCAAAGATGTAGTTCTTGAAGTCGGAGCTATCGATGGAGCCCCGCAGGATATTGGCCGAATCCCAGAGCCAGGATTCGAGGGTGGAAAGGTCGAGTTGGGGCATGGCGGCGGGGGCAGGCGGGGCCGGCGCGGGGGTAGCCGCGCGAGCAGTAAAAAGGTCGAGTTGGGGCATTGGGGTAATTTTTCCGGGGCCGGGCGGGCCGGGGCTGCACCCAAATGTAGGGTTGCTAATCAGCTTTCGGCGGCAAGGCAAGCAGGGCCGATGGCCCGGCTTGGTGAAGTATTAACTAACTCAAGTTGCGATGTACGCAGTACCGGGGCGGGCTGCCGGCTTTTCGCCGGCTGTCCGCTCGTCGTTCACGCCACTTGTTCAAGCTATGAGCGGACAGGCGGCGAAAAGCCGGCAGCCCGCCCCAACGACCCGCTACACTGCAACTTGGGTTAACTAGCCATTGGCAGCTCGGCGGCAGCAGCGCGGTAGGCTTGGTTTTTACTGCGGGGCTTGTCGGGATAACGCAGCTGGAGCTGGCCGCTGGCTACCAGGCGGCCTACATAACGCTCACGCAAGCTATGTACCGTTCTACCTACTAAAACGGCCAACTGTTGGATGGTCAGGTATTGTTGTTGGCAAAGCCGCAGCAGTATACTATCCATTACCCCTTGGCGAGGCTGGCCCTCGCGGGCTGGCCGGGCAATTTCCTCCAGCTCTACCGGGCCACTTTGAGGTATGTTGCCCGCAGCTTGGGGAGTGATGAGGCCAGTTTGGGGAGTGATGAGGCTAGCTTGGGGAGTGATGAGGCCAGTTTGGGGAGTGATGAGGCTATCGAACAGCGGTAATTGCTTGGTTGCTCCGTCGCCGGCCGGAGGCAGGGGCTTGCCTAGTCCCAGGCGGTAGGTAGTCCAGCGGCCGACCAGCTTCTGCTCCAGTAAGCCGCCGCGCACCAGGCGCACCAGCAGCTTGGTGAGGTCGGCTGTGTGCAGCTCCATCTGCTTGCTCAAAAAGTCGTTGGTCACGGTTTCATAGTGCCAGGCGCATACCATCACCCAGCGCTCATTGGCATCGAGCTGCTGAAACGCCTCGCCGTAGCGCTCGCCCAGTTGCTGCAACGCCTGCGGCGGAATAAAGCTGGTGAGACGCATATCCAGCTCCACTGCTTCCAGTGCGGCATGGTCGAACAGGCTGGGTTGCAACCACGACTGCTCTTTCCAAGCTTGCAAAATGGCCGAAAAGCCGGTACCGGCCCGGTCGGCCACCCCCATCAGCTGAAACATCTTTTGCACCGCCCGATTGCGACAGTCACTGGTACCGCCCCGATAGATTTCCTCCGTTGAAATGCGCAGCAAACCCGGATTACGAAAGCTAAAGCGCCCCGGCAGCTTGATAATGCGGATGGGCGTGCTACCGCTGTAATCGGCGTGTACCAGGGTGTTAACCAAGGCCTCACGTAGCGCTTTATGCACGTCGGTTTCATCTACGCGGCGGTCTTCCACCAACTGAAATGGCACCTTCAAATCGGCTACCAGCTTGGGGTACACGCGCCGATAAAAGTCATAGAGGTTGCCCGACCACGAGGCATCGGGCGTTACGCGGTCGAGCCAGCGCGCCGCGCCAGGGGCCTGCTCCTGGTAGTCGGGGCCATAATGCGGCACCTGCTGCGTGATACTGTGCTGCTGCCCAAACATGAGTAGCCCAGCCAGCGTGAGGCACCCCAGGCGCGTGGCCCGGTCAATGTGCCAGCCGCCCAGACATTCCAAAAAAGCCTCGTCAGGGTAACCATTCCAGCGGTGGCCGGGCCGGCGCTGTGCAAACTCGGTGCGGTACGCCCGCAGGGTATCGGGGTCGAGGTCGGGTAGGCCATAGCCGGATAGAGGACGGTCGTCGAGCGTATCCATGCTGCGCCTCACCCAGCAGCCGCTTTACCAAGGCTTCGGGGCAGCGGTAGTCGCCTTCGTGCTGGCGGCGATAAGTGCCGGTGAGCACGTCAGTGCCCACGTACACGGGGCGGTCTTGCCGTCGGGCACGGGGCACTTGCACCAGCACCACTGTGCCATAGCCCACCACTGGCACCAACGACACGTCACTATTAGCGAGCAGGTTATGACTTATCACTTTGCGATTATTCACCCCATTGAACAGCTCCTGCTGCACCCGGCCAGGGTCGGGTACGCCGCGCACATCCAGGCTGCGGTCGGGGCGCTCCTTCACGCCCAGCGCAATCAGGCCGCCATCGGTGTTGGCCATTGCGCTGGATGTCTCCCAAAATGACTGCGGCAGTGTGCCTTTACCATCGCGCCCTAAGGCCGTTTTAGCTTCAAAATCAGCTCCTTCCCGCAGCTCTTGTAATTCATCTAGTGTCATCTAGTGTCATCTAATACAAAGTAAGCCGGTCGCCTCCAGAAATCTGCTTATTCTATCATCCTCACATCGGCTACCAGCGCGGTGCTGCCGCCCAGGTCGTCGTCGGTTACCAGCAGCAGCTCCAGCCAGCCGGGCCCGTGGGTGCGGCGCACGGCCAGGCCCTCCACCTTGCCCAAGTAAGCGCGGCCATCGGCCCAAGTGAGGCGGGCGAAGGTGGCGGTTTGGGTGGCCAGGTCTACCACGCCCACGAAGGAGCCCAATACCGCGCCGTCGGCCACGGCATCGGCAGTGGCTTCTACTGAGGCAGTTACGAGCAGCAGGCCGGCCACGTAGGTAGCGCCCGAAAAGCCCGCCACGTGGCCATCCAGCGCGGGCAGCGCAAACGAAAGCACCCGCGTGGGCTCCGGGGCGGGCCAGCGCGGCTCAAACAGGTGCGCCAGCGTGGCATCCAGCGGCAGCACAAACAGCAGCGCCGGCCCGCCGCCCACCGTGCGCTGCAACAGCAGCAGCTCGGTAGCAGTGGCGGCGGTGGCTTCGATATTGAGGGTTGCGCCAGCTGGCAGCTGGGCCCGCAGCTGGGCGTAGAGGCCGCTCAGGTCGAGGTGTTGCACGAAGCGCGGTTCGGCCGAAGCGGGCGCACCGGCCGCGGGCAAACCCACGAAGTAGCCCGTTTCGCGGTTGGGCCGCGAGCCCGAGCCGCAGAGCAGCAGCCCAGCTGCGCCGGTGGGGCTCACCACGGCGGCCATGCTTTCGAGGTCGGGCTTAGCCGTTTTTGGAATGCGGCCGGTGCCAAAGTCGCTGGTTTCGAACAGCTGCACCTGGCCCATGGGGGCCAGGGTAGCGGCATCGAGCTGGTACAAAAATGGCGCGTCGTCGCTCACGAGGTAGGCCATAGGGCCAATTATTTCGACCCCCGAAGCCGAGGGCAACTGCGGTAGCACCGCTTCGGAGAGGATGGTGGCAGTCATGGGCGTAAAGGCAAAGGGCGCAGTGAGTGGCCAAAAGTAGGGGCCGAGGCGGCCCGGTGCAGCCAGGCCCCCGCTTTTGCCAGGCCAGCGGAGTTTTTTTGGGAAATCCAACCAGAAAACGGATTTTTGAACAGCTTTAACAAAAGATTAACCCAACAAATAAGTATCCAGGCAGTGTTATTTACAGGGTTTTGCGTTTATTGCGGGCAGTTTTCCTTCCACCTTACCAGCCCGCTGCATGAGTCCTTATTACCAGCCTTCCAACAAAATGCCGCCCGCCGGCATCCTGGCCCTGCTAGCCGGCGGGGTGGCGGCGGCCCTGGTGCTGGCCCTGGTGTACATCTACGCCGTGTGGTACATCCCGTTTGTGTACATCAATTTCATTCTGTGCCTGGGGTTTGGGCTGCTGCTGGGCGCGGCCCTGGCGCTGCTGGTGCGGCTGGGTAAGCTGCGCAGCCCGGGGGCAGTAGGTGGGCTGGCGCTGCTGGTGGGTTTCGTGGCCGTTTACCTGGAATGGAGCGTGTACCTGACGCTGCTCCTCAACTCCGAAACTACGGGCACTGGCAAGGAGGCCGACACGAGTACGTCGTTCAGCGCCAGCCTGTTTGCTGATGTTATTACCCACCCAGCAGCCATGTGGTCGGCGATGCGCCAGGTAAACGAAACCGGCACGTGGTCGCTGAAAGGTAGCACGCCTTCCGGCCTGTTCTTGGGAGTTATCTGGGTAATTGAGGCAGTTATGATTTTGGGCGGCGTGTACTTGATGGCCCGCGCCCAAGCCACCGAGCCTTTCTCGGAAACCAGCAACGAATGGGCCGACGAAGAAACCCTCCCCCATCCCATTGGCTACGCCCAAGATATAGAAACCACCCGCACGGCCCTCGAAAGCGGCCAGTTTCACCACCTCACGCCCCACACGAGCGCGGTGGCCGAAGACCCGTTTGCCCGCCTCAGCCTGCACAGCGCCCCCAACGACCCCAACTGCCGCTACCTGTCGCTGCACAACGTAACTACCACGCTCGACAAAAAGGGCAAGGCCAGCCAAAGCACCGCCACCGTGGTGCAGCACCTCGCCATTTCGCCTACCGCGTTCCAGGAACTGCACCGGCGCTTCGGCACACTGCCGAGCAATGGCACAAGCCAAATGCCACCAAACGAGGCAGTGAGCTAAGTAGCTATCTTTCAATAGTATACAAAAAGCCCATCTGGCGGCACCAGCTATAGCTAGTGCCACCGGATGGGCTTTTTATAGGCCAAGAAGCAACTAGCTCAGCTTGCGGTAGCGCACGCGCTTGGGCTCCACGTCGCCGAGGCGCTTGCGCTTGGCCTCCTCATAGTCGGAGAAGTTGCCTTCAAACCACACCACTTCCGAGTCGCCTTCGAAAGCCAGGATATGGGTAGCCAAGCGGTCGAGGAACCAGCGGTCGTGGCTGATGATGACGGCGCAGCCGGCGAAGTTTTCCAGCGCGTCTTCCAGCGCCCGGATGGCGTTCACGTCCAGGTCGTTGGTGGGCTCATCGAGCAGCAATAGGTTGGCGCCTTGCTTGAGCGTCATGGCCAGGTGCACGCGGTTTTTCTCGCCGCCCGAGAGCATGCCTACCTTCTTCTCCTGGTCGCCGCCGCCGAAGTTGAACTTGCTCACGTAGGCCCGCGAGTTCACCGGCCGGCCGGCGAGCAGCATGGTTTCGGTGCCGCCCGTGATGGTGTCGAACACCGACTTGCTGCCATCCAGCGAATCGTGCTGCTGGTCGATGTAGGCCGTGAGTACCGTGGGGCCCACCTCAAAGGTGCCGGCGTCGGGCTGCATCTGGTCGGTTATCATGCGGAAGAGCGTGGTTTTGCCCGCGCCGTTGGGCCCGATGATGCCCACAATGCCGCCCTGCGGCAGCGAGAAGCTCAGGTTCTCAAACAACAGCTTGTCGCCGAATGCCTTGCGAAGCCCTTCGGCCTCAATTACTTGCGAACCCAGGCGCGGACCGTCCGGGATGAACAGCTCGAGCTTCTGCTCCTTGTCCTTGGCTTCTTCGCCGGCCAGTTTTTCGTAGTTGGCCAAGCGGGCCTTGCCCTTGCTCTGGCGGGCCTTGGGCGACATGCGCACCCAGTCCAGCTCGCGCTGCAAGGTTTTGGCGCGCTTGCTTTCCGAGTTTTCCTCTTTGGCCATGCGGTCAGTTTTCTGCTCCAGCCACGAGCTATAGTTGCCCTTCCACGGAATGCCGCTGCCGCGGTCGAGCTCCAGAATCCAGCCGGCCACGTTGTCGAGGAAGTAGCGGTCGTGGGTCACCGCGATTACCGTGCCCTTATACTGCTGCAAGTGCTGCTCCAGCCACAGCACGCTCTCGGCGTCAAGGTGGTTGGTGGGCTCGTCAAGCAGCAGTACGTCAGGCTCTTGCAGCAGCAAGCGACACAAAGCTACGCGGCGCTTTTCGCCCCCGCTGAGGTTGCCAATAATGGCATCGGCATCGGGGGTCCGCAGGGCGTCCATGGCGCGCTCCAGCTTGCTATCGAGGTTCCAGGCATCGAGCTGGTCGAGGCGCTCCTGCACCTTGCCCTGGCGGTCGAGCAGCTTATCGAAGTCGGCATCTTCGGCCCCGAAGGCTTCGTTGATGTCGTCGTATTCTTTGAGCAGGGCCACCGTTTCGGCGGCACCTTCCTGCACCACTTCCAGCACCGTTTTGGCGGGGTCGAGCTGGGGCTCCTGCTCCAGGTAGCCTACCGAGTAGGCCGCCGAAGACACCACTTCGCCCTGAAACTGCTTGTCGACGCCAGCAATAATTTTGAGTAGGCTCGACTTGCCCGAGCCGTTGAGGCCGAGCACGCCGATTTTGGCCCCGTAGAAAAACGAGAGGTAAATATTTTTGAGAACTTGCTTCTGGGGCGGGTAAATCTTGCTTACCCCGGCCATACTGAAGATAATGGTGGGCTGGTCAGACATGGGGCTCAGGAATTGGTGAAAGGACGAAACAGTGCAAAGCTACCCCGAGCCGGCAAGTTTGCGGGCCGCCGCCGCCGCCTAAAAAATGCGGGCTATTGGGTAAAAAAACGCCAATTCTAAGCCAAATCTGTTGGCAGCTTCGTAGTTGTGGAAAATCTGCCCTTCCACCCACCCACCTGCCACGCGGCCACAACCAATTTTCCGCGTAAACTTGTAATTCCTTCCCCCGACTTACGTTGGGAGCCAATTGCCGGGCTTACCGGCGTTTTTGCCTTACTCTATCTTTCCCATTTCCCAATGGAACTCCCCGACCACCCGCTCACGGAAGCCCGCCGCTATGGCTACGTGGAAGACGGGGGCGTGTGGCTACGCCCAACGCTGGGCCAGCCGGCCCGCCGCATCGGCCAAGTAAAAGACACCGACGACGACGCCCTGCGCTACTTTGGCCAGCGCTACGAAGCGTTCCGGGTTAAAATCGACGAGCTGCTGGACCGCCTGCAAGCTGCTGATAACCAGGGGTCTTTTCTGATGAAACTGCTGCACCTGCAAGAGCAGTGCAAGCAGCACGACGGCCTCGGCGACTACGAAGCACTGCACCGCCGCCTCAAGGAGGCCGAGGAGCAGCTTAACGTGTCGGTGGCCCGCAACCGCGAGAAAAACCTGGCCACCAAAGGCAGCCTCATTGCCCAGGCCGAAGCCCTGCGTGATACCGAGGAGTGGATTACGGCCAGCGAAACCGTGAAGGAACTGCGCCAGGCCTGGCTAAAAACCGGGCCTGTGGACAAGGGCATGACCGAGGAGCTGGAAAGCCGCTTTCACGGCGCGGTGCAGGAGTTTTTTGACCGCCGCAAAGCCTTCCAGACCGACCGCAAGGCCCTGGCCCGCCGCACTGTGGAGCGTTACCGCGAGCTGGTGAACCAGGCCGAAGTACTCAAAAACTCCGACCAGTTCGAAACCACTTCGCGCCAGCTTAAGCAGCTGCAAAACGCGTGGCGCGAAATCAACGGCACGCTGCCCAAGAAGCAGGCTGCCGAGCTGTGGACCAAGTTTCGGGCCGCCAACAACCACTTTTTCGAGCGCCTCAAAAAGCACATCGAAACCCAGCGCCCCGCCGAGGTGCGCCCCGGCGCCACCCCCGGCTCGCCCGAGGAAAGCCTGTTGCGCAAGCGCGAGCTGGCCAAGCGCGCCGAGGCCCTCATTGCCCTGCCGCCCAACCAGGGCGTGACCCAGGCCAAAAACCTGCAAGCCGAGTGGAAGCAAAGCGGGGCCGTGCGCGGCCCCGAAAGCGACCAGCTGTGGCAGCGCTTTATGCTGGCCTGCGATAAGGTATTCGAGATGAGTGCCCTAGATTATTACCTGCGCAAGCGCCAGGCCGAGGGTGCGCCACCCCTGCCGCCCGCCGAGCGCGCCCAAACCGCCACGGTGGCCCTGCGCAAGTTTATTGAGAGCGACCGCCAGGAGCTGGCCGGGCTGCAAGACAACCTGAGCAAGCTCAACGCTTCGGCCGCCAACGACCAGATGCGGCAGCTATTACAAGGGAAAATCCGCACCTTCGAGCGCAAAATTCAAACTAAAACGGAGTTGATTGCGCTTTTCCAGTTGCCCACCATGGGCTAACCTTTGTCACGGGGTTTACGTTGCGCCCGTGAAGCTTACATTTAGCAACCTTTTTCAAGCATCTTTTTTTCTTTCTGACCATGTACTGGACTCTCGAACTTGCTTCCTATTTGGAAGATGCGCCCTGGCCCGCCACCAAAGACGAACTCATTGACTTCTCCATCCGCTCGGGTGCCCCGATGGAAGTAGTTGAAAATCTGCAAGGTCTGGAAGACGACGGTCAGCCCTACGAGAGCATTGAGGAAGTATGGCCCGACTATCCTACCAAGGAGGACTTCATGTTCAACGAAGACGAGTATTAAAGTCGATTTTCGGTAAGCACGTAGTAATCACTTACTAATACATGCTGGCTGATGACTGATAAGTTGGTCGCGGAGCACCCCAATCGGGGGTTGCTCCGCGACTTTTTTATTGATGCCGCCCGCCGGGCGAGTTGCCTAGCTGGCGCACAGACCGCAGGACTTTTCTTTTTCAGGACGGTGGGTATTCTACCAACAGGCATTTCCAGTTATGCGCACGACTGTTACCTCACCTCCCGCCTTGCAGGCTGAGCTTTGGGCCCGGCTTGTGGCCCTCGACCTCGATGGGCCGGCAACCCTTTCCTTTTCGCACCGGCTGGCCCGCGACAATGGCTGGCCCCTGGCCTTCGCCCGGCGCGTGGTGCTCGAATACAAGAAGTTTGTGTACCTGGCCGCTACCTGCGGGCACCCCGTCACGCCTTCCGATGAGGTAGACCAAGCCTGGCACCTGCACCTCGTGTACACGCGCTCGTACTGGGACGAGCTGTGCGGGCAGGTGCTGGGCTTTGCCCTGCACCACGGCCCCACCAAGGGCGGTGCGGCCGAGGGCCACAAGTTTCGGGACTGGTACGCCGCTACGAAGCAGGCCTACCAGGCGGCTTTTGGCGAGGTGCCCCCGGTTGATATTTGGCCGGCCGCGGCCGTGCGCTTTGGCGAGGCGCCCCACTTTCGGCGCGTCAACCTGCGGCGGCATTGGCTGCTGCCGCGCCCGGCTATGCCCAGGCTGTGCGGGCGGCTGGCCCTGCCCAACTGGCGCTGGGGGCTGGCGCTAATCGCGGCGCTCGTGCTGGTGGGCTGCACGGCGCGCACCCCGCTTAATCCCTTCGACTGGTACGGTCCCGAGTTTTTAAAGCTCTTCTGGGGCGTGTATGCCGTAACGCTGGCGTTGGCGCTGTGGCTGAGCGCCCAGGGCAGCGGCCCGCAGGAATCTTACAATGGGCCGCTGCTGAGCACCTACGAGGTGGTGCGGCTGGTAAGCCGAGGGAGCCGCTTGGCCGACAGTGCGCTGGCCTCCCTGGCCCACTCGCAACAGATAGAGCTGCTGCCCGACCAAAGAATCCGCCGCGCCACCGACATCCCGCCCACCGAGCCCTACGAGCGGGCCGTGTGGCAGCTGATTACGCAGCCGGGTGGCTCGAAGGTAGAAACGGTGCGCGACCAGGCCACCCGCCAGATTAAGGTGGCCGTGCGCGACCTGGATAAGTCGCTCCAGGCCAAGGGCCTGCTGCTGGACGCCGACGCCCGCCGCCGGCTCAACTACTACCCGCTGGTGGCCACCCTAGCGGTGGTGCTTTTCGGGCTGGTAAAGCTGGTGGTGGGCTTGCAGCGGGGGCGGCCAGTTGGGTTGTTAATTTTCTCTTTATTAGTCATTTGCGTTATCGCGGGCTTCACGCAGCTGTACGGAGCCTGGGCCACTGGCCGGGGCAAATACGTGCTACGGGAGCTGGCCCGGCGCACCAAGCTAGGCCGCGCCGATGGGGCGCCTACCACGCAAACCGTTACGTTCGCAGTAGCCTTTTTTGGGCTTCATGAGCTGAATAAATTGGGCTTATCCGACTTAGCCACGCACCTGACTCCACCCGTCAGTACTGATAGCAGCGGCGATGGTGGCAGTGGTGGCGACGGTGGCGGGGGCAGTGGCTGCGGCGGTTGTGGAGGCTGCGGCGGTGGCGACTAGCCACCCCGGCTACCAACGCCGCTACGCGCGCCGCCCGGGCCGCCCACGCAGTACCTGCCCAATGGAGCGTATAAACGGCCCCGGCGCTACCGAGTTCATCACCCGCAGGTTGTCGGCCCAGCTGGTTTTCTCATCCAAAAACCGGAAGATTCGCTCCACCGGATTGCGCTCGAACAGCTGCGTGAAGATGTCGCGGGTCGTTTCGCCCCGGCGCTGCATGATATCGAGCAGCAGGGTATCGAATAGCCGAAACTGCCACTGGTCGCCGGTCACGTCAGCGGGCACTTGGCCCGTGGCGGCCAGCGCCGCCACCAGCCGGGCCGACTGCGCCTGAATACGCCGAAACGCGTAACCGGTGCTGGGCTTAGCCCGCCCGGCGCGGGTGCCCAGGTTGATGATGCGCGCTCCATCACGAGCCGGTAGCGGGTGGTCTGTCATCGGGATAGCTCCAACTTCCTCGGCCGTAATGCGGTACTGCTCGGTCGTCAGCTTGAGACTATCTCGCAGATAATCAGTAATATGCACTTCATACTCAGCCTTAGCCAGCGGCTGCGCCGAGAATAGGGTATACTCAACCAGCGCCCGGCGCGGGCCGAAAGGCAGCACGTATATGAAGCGCGCCTCGTGGTGCTGCGGCCCCCGAAAATCCATAAACTCCACTACCGCGGGGTCGAATACGTCGTGGTCGGTTTCGAGTTCCCAACCCACGAAGTGTTGCAGCTGGTAACGGTAGGTAGCGGGCTGGGGCTCGATGGCGGGCGGGCGACTATCGAAGGCGTAGCGCGCCGTGAACTCCTGCCCCGTTTCGGTGCGCACCCGCACCCCGGCGGGCATGTTTTCGAGGGCCACCACCCGGCCGCGCACCACGGTAAACTGCGCCGGCCGCGCCGCCAGCGCCTGATACACAAATTGGTAAAAATCCAGGCCCCGAATAGTACGATAGCGGTATGCTCCGAGGTCGAAAATGCGCTCGAAACTGGGGCTGCGAAAGGCAATTTTTGTCCATTCGCCCACGGCCAGCGCGTCGAACGGCGTGGGCTCGTCGGCCCAGAACGACCAGGTGCGGTCGTTCTGGTCTTTGGCCGCGGGCTCGATGAGGAGCACCCGCTTATCTGCCAGGCGCGGCTCCCGGGCCAGGTGGTAGGCCAGGCTGAGGCCGGCGGCGCCCCCGCCCACCAGCACGTAGTCGTAGGCGGGCGCGGTGGGGAGGGGCTGAGACATAGTACAAAGATGCGGCCACTTGCCTGCTTTGGCAATTTGGTATTAGGTTCGTAGCAGTAAGCCCATGCCCTGGGCTGGGGTGGCATTTTTTTAGTATTTTCCGGTGCTTTTCTGCGACTGGCTTTCGTTTACGCTATGAACCTGAATTCGGCGCTGTTTTTTATGCCGGCCGTGGCGGCTGGTTTGCTGGTTGCTTCCGCGGCCCACGGGCAATCGGTACTGTGGGGCAGCAAGATAGAGGAGGTATCTTCCCAAAAAGCCAAGCTCAAGGAGCCTTACTCGCCTGAAAAAGCGCTGGGCGAGCCCAACGCCCAGCCGTTGGGCCAGCTCAGCAACGAGGCCTGGAGCCCCGGCAAGGACGGCTCCAACGAGTTTATCCAGGTGCGCTTTGCCAAAACCATTATTGCGCAGCAAGTTACTGTTATTGAAAACTTTAACCCTGGCGCGATTACCAAGATTGAGCTGATTGATATCAAGGGCGAGCGCCACCAGGTGTACAGCAACCCCAACCCCGGCCCCCTGCCCGACCCCTACCGCACGCTGCAAGTCAAGTTTAAGCCCGAGAAATACCGCACCGTGGGCGTGCGCGTGACCCTGAACGGGGCCAAGGTAGACGGCGTTAACCAGCTGGATGCCATTGGGGTAGCCAACGTGGACGTGCAGATTGTGAAGCAGGATTTCAAGAATCCGACGTCCACGGCCGTGGAAACGGTGCAGATGGACTCGACCCTGAAAAACCTGGGGCCCAACATCAACAGCCGCTACGTGGACACGCACCCCGTGATTTCGCCCGACGGCCGCACCATGTTCTTCGCCCGGCAGTTTCACCCCGGCAACCGGGGCGGCGGCCGCGACCCGCAGGACATCTGGTACGCGAAGCTGGTGAGCGGCAAAAACCAGAGTTGGGGCCTGGCCAAAAACCTGGGCACCCCGCCCAACGGCCCCGAAGACCCCAACGGCCTGGCCTCGGTATCGGCCAACGGGCAGGTGGCGCTGCTCATCGGCGTGTACGTCGATGGCTTTATGGAGCCCAAGGGCTTTAGCACAAGCCGGCACACGCCGGGCGGCTGGAGCGTGCCGGTTAAAGTGCAGATTGACAACTTCATAAATAAAGACCCCGAGCACGTAGATGGCTACCTGGCCACCTCGGGCAAGGCCCTGCTCATGGCCGTGGAGCGCCCCGATGGCCAGGGCGGGCAGGATATCTTTGTGAGCTTCCCGAAGCCCGTTCCGGTGGGCGTGCAGCCCGACCCTAAGCGCGCCACCGAGTGGAGCAAGCCCATCAGCCTGGGGCCGAATATTAACACGCCAGGGGCCGACTTCGCGCCCTTCCTGGCCTCTGACAACAAGACGCTGTACTTTGCCTCCGACGGGCACGGCGGCTACGGCAAGAGCGACATCTTCTACGCCAAGCGCCTCGACAGCACCTGGACCAAGTGGAGCGCCCCGCGCAACCTGGGCCCAGTGGTGAACTCGCCCGATTTTGACGCCTACTACACCGTGTCGGCGGCCGGCGACAACGCCTACCTGGTGTCGTCGCGCAATGGCACCGATGGCTCGAAGGACATTTTTCGCATTGCGCTGGCCCCGGCCTTCAAGCCCGAGGTGGTGACGCTGGTGCAGGGCAAGGTGCTGGACGCCGTGACCAAGAAACCCGTCCGTGCCATCATTCACTACGAAAACCTGATTACGGGCGAGGAAATCGGCGTCACCGAGTCGTCGCCCGTCGATGGCTCCTACACCATTGTGCTGCCCGCGGGTGTGCAGTACGGCTACCGCGCCGAGTCGCCGGACTACATTGCCGAGAACGCCAACCTCGACGCCACCACTTCCGACAAGTACTCGGAGAAAAACCAGGACCTGTTCATGGTACCCTTCAAAGTGGGCCAGAAGGTGAAGCTCAACAACATCTTCTTCCCGCAGAGCAAGTATTACCTCCAGCCCAGCTCGTTCCCCGAGCTGCTGCGCCTGGTAAAAATCTTGCGCGACTACCCCACCGTGGAAATTCTTATTGGCGGCCACACCGACAATCAGGGCGACCCCGCGCTCAACGTGAAGTTGAGCGAAGACCGGGTAGAGGCTGTGAAGAAGTACCTGGTTAGCAAGGGTATAGATGCCAAGCGCCTCAACACCAAGGGCTTTGGCGGCACCGAGCCCATTGCCAGTAACGAGCAGGAAGAAACCCGCCGCTTCAACCGCCGGGTGGAATTCACGATTACGAAGAAGTAAATTAGCGTTTGTCGAAATTGGTCGTCATTGCGAGCGCAACGAAGTGGAGCGCGGCAATCTGAGAGCAGAACGAGTCGTTTGCCTGGTATGCTGATGCGATTGCTTCGCTGTGCTCGCAATGACAATCAATTTACAACCGCCTAATGCCCAACTACCTACGTTTATCATTGACTGTTGGCCTGGCGCTGCTGGCCGGCACCGCCGCACACGCGCAGGACGTATACTACTCGCAGGCCTTTGCCAACCGCCAGGCCGATAACCCCGCCTGGGCGGGCATTGTGGACGACTACAGCGCCACGCTCAGCTACCGCAACCAGTTTCCGCAGCTGGCGGGCACTTTCCAGACCGTGCAACTGGCCGCCGACTGGCGCATTCCTAAGCCAGGATTGCATCATGCTCTTGGAATAGTGATAAACCAGGACCGCACCGGGGCGGTGGGCTACACGCGTCTGGGAGCCACGGCGCAGTATGCCTACCACACCCGCCTCACCCGCACGCTGGCCCTGAGCGGCGGCGCACAGCTGGGCTACGGCCGCCAGCGCGTGGGCTACAACAACTACACCTTCGGCGACCAGTACGGGGCCGATGGCACCTACACTGGCACCTCGGCCGAGAGCCTAGCTGGCTTCCCGCCCGTCAACTACCTCACGGTGGGCGTGGGCGGTGTGTTGTATGCCGAGCAGTTCTGGCTCAGCGCCTCGGGCCAGCACCTCAACCGGCCCGATTTGGGCTTTACCACCCAAACCAGCCTGCCCCTGCGCCTCAGCGCCAATGCGGGCTACAAGCTGTTTATTCAGAAGCCAGCGGGCTACGGCAAAGGCGAGCAGCGCGAAATCAGCCTCACGCCCACCGTGGGCTACACGCGGCAGGGCGGCTCGCAGCGCTCGGAGGCGGGCGCGTATTTGCTGGCCGACCCCGTGACGCTGGGCGTGCTCTACCGCAACCTCGCCAGCCCCGATTTAGGAACCCAACACGTGGTGGCCGTGGTTGCCGGCATTGCGGTGGGCGACTTGCGCCTCGGCTACAGCTACGACGTGGGTGTGAGCCAATTAGCCAGCGACTTGGGCGGGGCCCACGAAATAACTTTCACCCTGCGTGCGTTTGACAAGCTGGAAAGCGCCTTTCGTCGCCTCAAACGCCGCGATTATCCAATTTCTCCTTGTCCCAGCTTCTGATTGTTTGTAATATTGCAACCAAATTGCTCGTCATAATCTATTAGCGCCATCGGCAAATTCCTTTGTTATGAAATTCCCTAACTATTTAGGTCTGCTCGCGGTGGGCAGCCTGGCCCTGGCCAGCTGCAACAAAGGCGGCACCCCCACGGCCACCAACCCCGGCAAGGCGTCGTCGACCACTGGCATTGAATACAATACCGACGAGGGCATGAAGGTGTCGGATTTCAAGAAAATCCCCACTGGCCCGGGCCTCGTGTACATCGAGGGCGGCCGCACGGTGCTAGGCTCGCAGGAAGAAGACGTAACCAACACGCACGACAACATCGAGCGCACGGTTACCATCGCTTCGTTCTACATGGATGAGGCCGAAGTGGCCAACATTCACTGGCTGGAGTACCTGCACTACATGCGCAAAGACTCGTCGGAGGAGAAGTACAAGGCTGCCTTGCCCGACACCACGGTGTGGGCCCGCGACCTGTCGTTCAACGACCCGTACGTGACTTATTACCTGCGCTACCCCGGTTTTCGCTACTTCCCGGTAGTGGGTGTAAACTGGCTGCAAGCCGATGGCTTCTGCGCCTGGCGCACGGCTAAGGTGAACGAGAACCTGGCCAAAGGCAACAGCGGCAAAAGCAGCGGCGGCGGCCTGTTCAAAAAGAAAAACAAAAAAGGTGATACTGGTACCGCCGAAGGCGGTGCTGCGGCAGCCAACGCCGGTGCCCTGGCAGATGGCAAGGGTGGCGCATCCATCGAAAACGGCAACTCGCTTCCCAACTACCGCCTCCCTACCGAGGCTGAGTGGGAATACGCAGCTCAGGCCCTCGTAGGCACCCAGGAAGTGGGCAACGAGAACCAGGAAGAGAAGCGCATTTACCCCTGGGATGGCCGCTCGACCCGTAACCCCTACGGCAAAGACCAAGGCAAATTTCTGGCTAACTTCAAGCGCGGCCGGGGCGACTACGCCGGCATCGCGGGCAGCCTGAACGACGGCGCCATGATTACCTCGGGCGTGTACGACTACGCTCCCAACGACTATGGCCTCTACAACATGGCTGGCAACGTGAACGAGTGGGTGCAGGACGTGTACCGCCCCCTCTCGTACCAGGATGTGGAAGACCTCAACCCCTTCCGCCGCAACGGCGTGGGTGACGACGCGGGCAAGTACGACAAGAAAGGCTATCAGAGCCTGATTGACGACCACGTGCGCGTGTACAAAGGCGGTTCGTGGCGCGATGTAGCCTACTACCTCTCGCCCGGCACCCGCCGCTTCATGGCGGAAGATTCGGCTACGGCTACCATCGGTTTCCGCTGCGCGATGATTAACGCCGGTACGAACAAGTAATCGCAGATTTTGCTGATTGAGCTGATTTCGCAGATTCAGACATCTTTCTTACAGCCACAAAAAAAGGCCACTTTTCGGAGTGGCCTTTTTTTGTGACTGATACATTGTCAGCAGTGCGCACCTTACAACTCATCCTCTACCCAATCAATGACTTAGCAAGCGCATATCGAATCTGCGAAATCAGCTCAATCTGCGAAATCTGCGATTATTGTTGGTCTGCGCTGGCGATGGTGGCAATGCTGATGGCGCGGGCGCCAGCGGCCAGCAGGGCCGCGCCGCACGCCTCTAGGGTGGCACCGGTGGTGAGCACGTCATCAACCAGCAGGATGTGGCGGCCGGCGACGGCGACGGGGTCGGCTACCTCAAATACGGTGGCCACGTTTTGCCAGCGCTCGGCGCGGCCTTTGCGGGTTTGAGAAGCAGTATGCTCGGTGCGGCGCAGGGCGTGGGCGGCGCTGGGGCAGGGCAAGGCGGCTGCCAGGCCCGTGGCGAAGGCCTCGGCCTGGTTGTAGCCGCGGCGAGCCAGCTTGCGGCGGTGCAGCGGCACCGGCACAATTAGGTCGAAGTCCAGGTCTAGGTCAAAGCCCAGGCCGGCGGCCAGCAGTTCGGCCCCGTAGAGTTGGCCCAAGGCGGTGCCCACTTGGCTTTGGCCCTGGTATTTGAGCTGGTGCAGTAACTGCTGCACCCGGCCGTGGCGCACAAAGCGCAGGTAGCTAAGCACTTGCTGCACAGGAAGCTTCCCCCAGAAGCGCCGGGCCAACGGGTTATCGGCGGGCGGCAGCAGGTGGTAGTCGGTGTAGGGCAACTCGGCGCGGCAGCTGGTGCAAAGGTGTGCCTCGCCAGCTACCAGGGGCGCGCGGCAGGCCAGGCAGGGGCGCGGGAAAAACAGGGCCGCCAGGTCGGCCAGAAGCGGGCGCAGTATCATTTCGGGGGCGAAGCGGTTGTGAGCCGTAAGTTCGCCGCCAGCTGGCAAACGGCAACTTTTAATTCAGGTCTTTTAATTTTTAATTCCTCCCGTGTCCCTCACTACTGACTTCAACGATTACCGCGAGCGCATGAACGAGCGCGTGCTATCATACGACAACAAGGTTATCAAGCGCTTCTTCAACCTCGATACCAATACCTACGCGGCTGGGGCTATCGACGTCAAAACCAAGGAGATGCTGGGTCTGGCCTGCTCGCTGGTGCTGCGCTGCGACGACTGCGTGAAGTACCACCTCGGCAAGTGCCACGAAGAAGGCCTCAGCGACGAGGAAGTGTTCGAGGTGTTCTCGATTGCCAACCTCATTGGGGGCAGCATCGTGATTCCGCATTTCCGCCGGGCCGTGGAGTACTGGGAAGTGCTGCGCGCCGAAGCGGCGCTGAATGCCCCCACCGGCCACAAATCGGCCCCCAACCCGCCCCATGAACACTAACGATACCCCCGCGCCCCACGAGAGCGAAGCCGACTTCAATCGCCGCTGGGATGAGCTGCTGACCTCGATGGCCGAGCGCTTCGAGCGGCGGCCCGACCTCAATGCGCTGCTGCTGCTCATTGGGGTGCAGGAGCTGGGCCAGGGCGTGGCCGCTTTTACCAAAGAGCAGAAGCAGGACCTCATGCACATTGCTACCTGTAAGCTGTTCAGCCTCAGCGGGCACTACGAGCTGGCGCATGTGGATGAGGAGGGCTGGCCGCACTACAAGCTGGTGAACCCCGTGCCCTTCGCCAACCTCAAGGAGCAGGAACGCATGCTGAAGTGGCACATGCTGGAGTATTTCGACGCGCTGGATGACGAGCGGTAAACAACTGCTTGTTATTCAATACTTTATAGTTATTCGCTTTTGAAAATCGTTTCGTATAACCTCAACGGCTTGCGCTCGGCGCTGGGCAAGGGGCTGCTCGATTGGGTGGCCGCTACCCAGCCCGACGTGCTGTGCGTGCAGGAGATAAAGGCTGGCACCACCGCGCTCGATGTGAGCGGCCTGGCCGCGCTGGGCTACCACGCCTACCTGCACCCCGCCCAAAAGCCCGGGTACAGCGGCGTGGCCACCTTCAGCCGCATCGAGCCGCTGGCCGTGGTAACGGGCTGTGGCAATGACTTATACGATGCCGAGGGCCGCGTGCTGCGCCTCGACTTTGCGGGCGTGTCGGTGCTGAACACCTACATGCCCTCGGGTACCAGCGGCGAGGTGCGCCAGGCGTTTAAAGTGGCGTGGCTGCACTGGTTTCGGGCCTACGTGGCCGGGCTGCGCCAAGATGCGGCCGTGCCGCCGCTCGTAATTGGCGGCGACTTCAACTGCTGCCAAACGCCCATCGACCTGCACAACCCCAAGGCCAACCAAAACAGCCCCGGCTACACGCCCGCGGAACGCCAGTGGTTTCGCGATATGCTGGCCGATGGCTACGCCGACTCGTTTCGGCAGTTGCACCCCGAGGCCACGGGCCACTACTCGTGGTGGAGCTACCGGGCCGGCTCGCGGGCCCGCAACGTGGGCTGGCGCCTCGACCACCTACTGCTCGACCAAGCGCTGCTGCCGCGCCTGCGCGGGGCCGGCCTCTGGCCCGATGCCGTGCACTCGGACCACTGCCCCGCCTGGGTGGAGCTGGCCGACTAGCGCCCGCTGCCCCACCGCCCAAAAGTAAAGACGACGGCCCCGCTGCTACTGAAGCAACGGGGCCGTCGTCTTTACTTTTTGCAGAAACTCACTCGGCGAAAGTGGGTTTTATATCTAGAATGATGTCCAGTCAATCTCTTGTTAGTTAGCTACTTGCAGGCGCTGGGTGGAGAGCGACTGGCCGGCGGCGTCGCGCAGTACCACGTGGTACACGCCGGTAGGCAGCCCGGTGGTCGAAACCGTGAGCGGGGCCGTAGCGCCTTCACTGCTCACCACGCGGGTGCTCAGCAGCTGGCCCATGGTCGAGTACACGCTCACCGAGTAGCCGGCGCTCAGGTCGGCCGTGGCGCTGATGGTTACTTGCTGAGTGCCCGCCGTGGCGGGGTTGGGGTAGATGCTGAAGCTGGCTTTGACGAGGCTGGCGGCCAGCACGGCCACGGGCGACAGGTGGGCGGTGCCATCGGCATCGAGTTGGCGCAGGCGGTAGTACAGGGTTGCCGTTTGCAGGGCCGCGCCGTTGTCGGGCAGCGAGTAGCTGCGCAGGGTGGTGCTGCGGCCCGCGGCGGCCACTTGGCCCACGGCCACAAAGCCATCAATCGGGTTCACTGAGCGCTCCACTACGAAGCTGGCGCTGTTTACTTCGCTGGCCGTAGCCCAGCTAACCAGGGCAGCCCCGGAGCTAGCCACGCGGCGCACGGCAAAGCTGATGAGCGACACGGGCAGCGGGCCAGCCGGGTTGATGATGTTAATCTGGCCGTTGGAGTCGTCGGCGAAACCGTAGTACACATCGGTGCCGGAAAGCAACCCAACCGCCGAGCCGATGGTGATGCTCACCTTCGAGAAATCCCGCGTCGTGTTGAAGCTCAGCGTGCGGCGGCCATCAGGCAACAAGTTGAGGCCGAGCAGGGAAGCGCCCGATGCCGTTTCCAGTACGTTGCCGGCGGCATCGTAGGTAGTTAGGGTAGCATTCTTCAGCAGGTCTACGTCGAGCAGGCTGCTGTTGCCTATTACCATGCCAGCGCGGTTGCCCGCTTTGCCCGGTGAGCCGGTTACGCCGGCGCCTGGGCCGTTGAGGTCCACTTTGAGCGTAACGGAGTTCAGCAACCCTACTACTGTGTTGATTCTGGCAGGGGCATTGTTATTGGCACCTTCTGCATTGTCCTTGTTGGTTACGCTGCACAAGAGGCATACACCACCCAGGCCGCTACCGGTCGTTGATACCTCCGCATTGGCACCAGTGCTAAAGTTCGACAGTACAATGGGCGTTACTACGGTGGAGGCCACGCCCAGACCATAGTACAACTGCATCCCGTCGAGGACGGTGAGCTTACCAGTGCGCTCTACCGATACGTAGGAGAACGGCTGCGTAGCCTGGAAGCTTACCAAAGAGCGGCCGTCGGGCAGCACATTGAGACCTATCAGCGACGACGACGACGATGACTCCAGCACATTGCCATTTGCATCATACGTTCTCAGTACCAGGCCACTGTTGAGGACACTCACATCGAGCAAATTGTCAGCATCGCCTACTACGAAGCCTGCTTTGTACGTGCCGGGGGCCGTGCCATCGAGCTTCACTTTTAATTGGGCCGGGCAATTGAGCGTGGCAATTGAGCCCATAGTAGCGTAGTTGTTCAGGTCCGTATCAACCGTCCGGTCAGCGTTTTGGATAGCGCTTGCGGCACAACCGGTTACGGCCTGCGTGCCCGTTCCCAACCGCGAAACGTAGCCGGCTACCGTCCGGGCCTGGTTTACGCCAATACCATATGCGTAATTAACATTTATTACCGTGCCCGTGCTTGCAGCGGCAGCAAATTCGATTTCTACCTGGTCGAAAGCCTGCGTGCTGATGAGCTCTAGCTGGTCTGGCTGGCCATTGGTAGCTAGCAGCTGGGCCTGGGCCACACTGGCATCAACCACTTTGGTATCGAGCGCTACCTCGGGAGTGGTGGATTTACTATTGTAAGTACGCAGGGTGATAGCGCCCAGTGCATTAAGGCCAGCCAGCGCTCCTCCGTTGGCCAGCACCATGCCGGCGCGGTAGCCCGCTGGGGCAGTACCGCTCAATTGCAGGCGCAGCTTGGTAACGGCTCCTACCGTTACGGGCAGGTATACCTGGGCCGCCAGCGAGAGGTCGGCGAGGCCCGCCACGTTAACGGCTACGCCGGTACCCGAGGAAGCTCTAACCGGCGATATCAGGGTCGCCGCGTTCGAGTAGTAAGCCATTGGGGTCGAAGTCTGGGCTTGCGCCCGGGCCACCAACAGCAGCAATACCAACGTAAACACCAGGAAAGCTACCCGCCGCAGCTCCGTTCCCGCTGCCCGGGCATTTTTAATTATTTCAAGAAGAAGCATGACGCCGAAGAGTAAGGGTTGGACATGACCCTATTCTTCCAATTAATCGGCCAATTTCATAATCTACTGATTGTCAATAACATTTATTAAATCATATTATTCTCGTTCATCCCAGAAAAGAATTGATTTCTCATAAAAACAAGAATCCGACCTCCTTTTTTCACCGTAATTAGCATAAGTATCACATCTATCCCGGAATTTTACACAAAATTCATCAGACAGACAGAATTTGCTATTTTATAATTTTACCAGTAATTTTTTGCTCTTTCTTTCGCTGGCAATCGCTATTGCCAGCTCTAGCCTTCTTTATTCATGAAAACATCCGGCTATTACCACATCTGGCTTATTGGGCCCGATAGTCATTACGTCACGCGACTGTGCCACCGGCTCAGCCTGGACCCCGACCACTTGGTGCGGCGGTTTACGACGGTGGCGCTGGCGCTGGCCTACCGCTCGGCGGCCACGGCCATGCCCAACGCCCTCATCCTGGATGGCGACGGCCCCGAAGGCTTGCCGCGCCGCCTGGTGCGCAAGCTGCGCGAGCGCCTGCCGGCGGCCCACTGCTTTGTGCTGGCCAGCGAGCCCGACGCCGACGTAGAGGAAGAATTACAGAGCCAGGGCATCCAGCACTACTTACTAAAGGACCTGGGCAGCCCCGAGCGCATTTGGGAGGCGCTGGCCGCCGCCCGGCGGCCCACTGCCGGGGCCGCGCCCACCCCGCACGCGCAGGAGGCGCCGGCCGGCATGCTGCTGGGCCAGCACGCCAGCATGCAGCAGGTGCGTGAGCTGATTGCCAAGGCCGCCCGCACCACCATCACGGTGTCGGTGAGTGGCGAAACGGGCACCGGCAAGGAGCTGGTGGCGCAGGCCATTCATGCGCAGTCGGGCCGGGCCGGGCAGCCATTTGTAGCCATCAACATGGCGGCCATTCCGCGTGAGCTGCTGGAGAGCGAGCTGTTTGGCCACGAGAAGGGGGCTTTCACCGGCGCTTCGGCCCGGCGCGTGGGCCGCTTTGAGGAAGCCAACGGCGGCACGCTGTTTCTGGATGAAATTGCCGACCTCGAACTGGTGCTGCAAGCCAAGCTGCTGCGCGTGCTGCAAGAGCGCGCCGTGACGCGGGTGGGCGGCACCCAGCCCGTGCCCTTCGATGTGCGCCTGGTGGTGGCCACGCACCGCAACCTGGCCGCCGAAGTAGAGGCCGGCCGCTTCCGCGAAGACCTGTATTATCGCCTGCTAGGCTTGCCCATCGAGCTGCCCCCGCTGCGCAACCGGGGCTGCGACATTCTATTGCTGGCCCAGGACTTTACCCGCACCTTCAGCCAGCTTAATAAGCTGCCCACGCGGGCCTTTAGCGCCGAGGCGCGGCAGCGCCTACTGGCCTACGCCTACCCCGGCAACGTGCGCGAGCTGAAGGCCGTGGTGGAGCTGGCCGCTGTGCTGGCCGACGGCGAGCACATTGAGGCCTGCGACATTCCGCTTCGCACGGCCCCGGCTGCGCGCCCGGCCGATTCGGTGGTGGCGGGCAGTGGCCGCGCCACACTCACGTTTCCGTCGCTGCGCGAGCAAACCATCGCCATTATGCAGGACAGCCTCTCGGCGGCGAACGGCGACGTGGTGGCCGCCGCCAACCGCCTGCGCGTGGGCCGCTCCACGCTGTACCGGCTCATCCAGAGCGGGCATTTGCAGCTGCCGTAGCGGGCGGCGGGCAAAATGCCCGAATCTTGCTGTAACCTTGCCGCAAAAGGAGCGGTTAAAAGCGTGCGGATTGGCTGCTGGCCAGCCCGCACGCTTTTTTATTTCACTTGATTTTTTTCGGTTATGTTCTACCTGTTTTTGGCCCTCGCCTTGGCGACTGCCCTGCTCGCCCTCGACACCGCCCGCCGCGTTCGCAACATGGTGAGCCCCGCCACTGTGGGTGCCAACTAGCTTGCGCTGGTGCCTGAAAACAGAAAAAGCAGCCTGCTAGGCTGCTTTTTCTGTTGGTAACAGTCTCGATAATAATAGTTTAGCAACCTAGCGGATAACGAGCTTACACAGTTGGCTGGCGTTGTCGGCTTCTAGCTTCACGTAGTACAGGCCATTGGCAAACCGGCTGAGGTCCAGCGTTTTGGTGTAGCGCTCGTTGAGCTCCGTGAGGGTTTCGCGGTACATCACCGTACCAATGACGTTGATAATGCTCACATCTACCTTCCGGCCTTCGAGGCCGCTGATGGTAAAGTGCACAATTCCAGTGCTGGGGTTGGGGTACACCACCAGCGTTTTATCGTCGAGGGTGGGGCGGGCAATGGTTTGGTGCGTGCCAACGGGTGGCGCGGGCTGGGCCTGGATGGCCTGCCCCAGGCTCGTAACACACAGTAAGACAAAAAGTAGGGGTTTTTTCATAATATAGTCAACCAGAACACAATAGCCGGGTGGGATGAAAGTAAACGACGAGCCCGCATTTTGGTTTCACAAAAGTACGGCTACCGCCTGGTTAATATACGTGTAATTATTCGAAGGCAGTTTTTTTGCCAGTCAACCTGTGACTTTTCCCGATAACTCTCTTACTGACAGCCCCGCGGTGCTGGTGCTGGGCGGCGGCCTGGCGGGCCTGGCAGCGGCCCTAGACCTGGCCGGGCGCGGCCACCGCGTGGTGGTGGTGGAGCGCCGCCGCTACCCGTTTCACCGCGTATGCGGCGAGTACGTGAGCAACGAAGTGCTGCCCTACTTGCGCCGGCTGGGGGCCGACCCGGCCGCGCTGGCCCCGGCGGCCATCAGTCGGTTTAGGCTATCGTCGCCGGGCGGACGCGTGCTGGCTAGCGCCCTCGACCTGGGCGGCTTCGGCGTGAGCCGCTACCAGCTCGACGACTATTTATATCGAAAAGCTATCGCCCAAGGGGTTGAATTTATTTTTGCCACTGTGGCCGACGTGGCATTCGATGCCGCTGCCGACCAGCACCAGGTAACCCTGGCCGACGGCCGCCAGCTGGCGGCGCGCCTGGTGCTGGGCACCTACGGCAAGCGCGCTGCCCTGGACCGGCAGCTGGGCCGGCCGTTTTTCAACCAGCGCTCGCCCTACCTGGGCGTGAAGCACCACCTGCGCCTACCCGGCTTTGCGCGCGATGTGATTGAGCTGCACAACTTTAGGGATGGCTACGCGGGTATTTCGGCCATTGAGGGTGATAAGCTGTGCTTTTGCTACCTCACCACCCGCGCCAACCTCAAGGCGAGCGGCGGCACCATTGCCGCCCTAGAGAGCGAGGTGCTGGCCCGCAACCCGCGCCTGGCCGACATCCTGGGCCACGCCGAGCGCCTATACGCCCAGCCCGAGGTTATCAACGAGATTTCCTTTGCCCCCAAGCAGCCCGTGGAGCAACACCTGCTGATGGTGGGCGACGCGGCCGGCCTCATTACGCCGCTGTGCGGCAACGGCATGGCCATGGCCCTGCACGGGGCCGCGCTGGCCGCGCCGCTGGCCAGCGGCTTCTTGCGCGGCGAGCTGCCGCGCCCGGCCCTGGAGGCCGCTTATGCGCGGGCCTGGCGGCAGCAGTTTGGCACCCGGCTGCGGGTGGGGCGGGCGGTGCAGGGCCTATTTGGCGGGCCGGTGCTGAGCGAGCTGGTGGTGGGCGGCCTGCGCCACTGGCCCGCCGCCGTGCGCGCCCTAATGCGCCAAACCCACGGCACGGCATTTTAAGGTGATTATAAGGTTGCTTTTTATGACTCCAACTCCGTATCGGTCAAGTATTTGCTTGGGCAGCATTCCACAGCTGCCGATGAAAGACCCGGAAAAGCGGCCAAAAACTCACTTCCCGCCGCCAAACCAGCCGCCACTACGTAACTAGCAGCCCGCGTACCCAACGGCCCCATTCATTCTTCCTGCTTCATTATTCCTCCCTGTAAAATGCCCAGCTACCTGGGTGCCATTGGCACCGCTACTCCGGCCCACCGCCTGGCCCAGCCCACCATTGCCGGTTTTATGGCGGGGGCGCTGGAGCTGGACGCGGCCGGCACGCGCAAGCTGGGGGCGCTCTACCGGGTATCGGGCATTGCGCACCGGCACTCGGTGCTGGCCGACTACGGCCGGGAAAATGGTGACTATGAGTTCTTTCCGAACACGCCGGGCCTGGAGCCGTTTCCGAGCGTGAGCCAGCGCATGGCCGCCTACCGCCGCGAGGCCCTGCCGTTGGCCCTGGCCGCCGTGCGCGACTCGCTGCGCCAAGCGCCCGACGTGGTGCCGGCCAGCCTCACGCACCTCATCACAGTGAGCTGCACGGGCATGTACGCGCCGGGGCTGGACATTGAGCTGGTAACTACCTTGGGGTTAACTACTTCTATCCGCCGCACCTGCGTCAACTTCATGGGGTGCTACGCGGCCGTAAACGCCCTGCGCCTGGCCGATGGCATCGTGCGGGCCGACCCCGCCGCCCGGGTGCTGGTGGTGAGCGTGGAGCTGTGCACCCTGCACTTCCAAAAAAGCCACGAGCCCGACCACCTAGTGAGCAACGCCCTCTTCAGCGATGGCGCGGCGGCTTGCCTGGTGCTGGGGCAGCCGCTGCCCGGCCGCAGCCTGGCGCTGCGGGCCTTCCACTGCGGCCTCGCGCCCGAGGGCACCAAGGACATGGCCTGGCACATCGGCGACTTTGGCTTCGAGATGACGCTCTCGGGCTACGTACCGGCGCTTATTCAGGGGGGCATCGGGCAGCTGCTGAATGAGTTGCTGCACGACCTACCGGTGCGCCGCGCGGATATTCGGCACTTTGCGCTGCACCCCGGCGGCCGCAAAATCCTGGAAGCCATTGAGCAGGCGCTGGGCCTGAGCAAAGACGACAACCGCTACGCCTACCAGGTGCTACGCGACTACGGCAACATGTCGTCGGCCACGGTGCTCTTTGTGCTGCGCGAGCTGCTGGCCGCTACCACCCCAGCCGACGCGGGCGCGCCGGTGCTCAGCTGCGCCTTCGGCCCGGGGCTGACGATGGAGGCGATGCTGCTGGAAGTATCTAGCTAGCAGATAGTTGTGCTAATGCTGCCCTAGAAAGCTGTAAATGTGAGTTCTTCCACAGTTTGACCTTGCAGGTCTTGCTCCGTGCGCCTGAGGGCTAGCGTACTGGCCGACAATTCTACTATATCGAAGGTATAGGCCTGGGCTTGGGGCGCCAATGAGGCGCTGGGTAGGGAGATAATTAACTGCGACTCGCCAGTCTGGAAGTACCAGGGGGCCGTCCAGGACTGCGCGCCAGCCGCGGCGCACTTGGTAGCACCCTCATCCACTGTCATTAAATTAGCGGTGCTGAATACCACATAATTATCATACTGGCAGGCTGGGTACAGGTCGTATAAATTACCGCCCGCCTTATTTCCTACGCGCAACGGGTTCTTGGAATGGCCTATCTCCCGCCACTTTACCCCCGTTAGCAGTTGAGCCTTGGTAGGGGCAACGGGGTCGTCATTTTTTTTGTGGCAAGCTCCTACAAGGCCCGACAGTAACAACGCGACAGGAAATCCTTTGCGCATAAGCGCAACAGTAGAACTAGAAATCCTCATTTGAAAACGTAGCTTATTTTTTAGAAACCAAGCCAAACATCTGCGTAAAGCTAGCGATATTTTCGCATCGAGGTTGCTGGCTACCACCCAGTCTGAGCGCTTCGGCTTACCTAACTGGTGCACAGCCAGTGTGTTACCCTACTCCTGACCAAAGCCAGGCAGGAAGCAGTACAGACGCACTAACAGAAGTAGGTTTTTACGCCTTACACTGGATAGGATGCGGTAGGTGGGAGGCCGGCTTTATGCTTTTGTTGGGTTGCCCGAGGTAGCGCAATACCAGGTAACGCAGCACCGCTCCGGCGGCGGCGCACGCGTCGACCGAGCGGCTGGCTCACACTGGCAAGCTGGAAACTCCCTTTAGGCGAGAGACTGCTACGCAGGAGAAGGTGCCGCCGCAGGGGCCGCCGTGCGCACGGCCTCGGCCGGCCCGAGGCGCTTTTTCACCCAGGGCTGGAATACCTTATCCAGCCAGGTAGCCGCTAAATAAGTGAGCACCAGGTATAGCGGAGCCCGCACCAGGAAGGTGAGCGCGGAGCCCGAGAACCACGTCACCTTCCCAAATAGGAACAGAATGGGAAAGTGAATGATGTAGATGCCGTAGCTGATGGCCCCCAGCGGAATCAGCCCCCGCACTACGCGCTGGCTGGCGGCCGCCACCCACGGGGCCCGCACAAAATACAGCCCCAGGCTAGCGGCGTACAATGCGCAGGGAATCAGCAACTCAGGGGACCAGCTTTGGCGCAGGCCGTAGATTGACCAGAGCGGCAGCAGCTGCAGCCCCAGCGCCAGCCAGCGCACAAACCGCCCGCCCACGCCGGCCACGCCCAGCACAATGGTGGCGGCGTAGGGCAAAAAGGCGTAGTGCGTGCCCCAGTTGCTGTTAAACGCCCGCCGCACCTCCCAGCCGGGGCTGAATACCAGGTCGTGCTCGCCCAGCCAGCCGCTGAGTTGCCACAGCCAGTCGGTCAGGGGGTTGAGGTGCTCCAGGCACAGCAGCAGCAGCAGGGCACTCACCACGCGGGGCCAGGAAGTAGCGGCCTCGGTGCGCAGCCCGGCCAGGGCCCAGCCCGTGGCCCAAAATGCAAAGCCAATAACGTACTGCCCCAGCAACTCATTGAAGCCGTCGGGCGGCAGCAGCAGGGCCAGAAACCCCAGCCCGCCGGCCAGCACGGCCACCGCCCAGGGCCGCACGGTCAGCAGCGAAAGCGGGATAAAGGCCAGGTAATAAAGCACTTCGTATTGCAGCGACCACAGCGGGTTGTTCTCAAACATCACCGGCTGGCCCCAGCTTTGCCAAAACAGCAGGTGGTAGCCCACCGCCAGCCACGAAATAGTGAACCCCGACACCACCACCCCCGCCGCAATGGCCAGCACGTACATGGGATACACCCGCACAAAGCGCCGGTGCAGGTAGGGCAGCACGCCGCTGAGGCGCAGCGGCTCGGGGTAGCGCCGCCCGATAACGTAGCCCGAGAGCAGGAAAAAAATGAGCACCGCCAGCGAGCCGGGCGGGTTATAAGCCCCCGCCCCGGTGGGCGCGTAGGCCGGGTCGAGCTGGTGCTGATGGTAGATAACGTGGTGCCACACCACCGTGGCCGCCGCCAGCCCGCGCAGCGCTTCCAGGTTGAAGTTGAACGTAGTGCGGAGGGGCTTGGCGAACATAAGAGCAGTGGTTGCCCCGCGGCAGGGCGCGGGGGTAGAAGCAACGTATAGCAAGCACAAACTAAAAGTTTATTCGCGCTGGCAGTAGGGCAAAACTACGGTAGCTACCCCCACAACGGCCCGCCGGCCCAGCGGGCCGGTTACGCCTTGGTTGCACAGGCGGGCCTTTTTGGCTTTGGGGCCGGTAGCGCGGTGCAGGCTGGCTTTCCGGTTTTTATTACCAAAATTGTAGCTGAAGTTTAGGCGCACGAAGCGACTTTCGGCCTTGGCCACGCAGAATAGGAGTTGCAGCCAGCCCAAAGCAGTTGGTGCGGGCCGATGACACGGCCAGCCCGACATGGCCCATGTGGGCGCGTATTTCAAGCAATGAGCTGGGAGTTATTCGTCTGATAGGCAGATACTTATTTCACATGCACGTCAGTTTTAATAACCGAGGTGTACACCGGCAAGTCAACGCCCTGTGGCGTGCACAGCACCGTTTCGGTAAACCAAGCTTGATTGAGGCTCAGCGTGTTGCGGCAGTTATTAGTCAGCTCTAGGTCAAAAGACACCTTTTTGCCCTGCTCGCCCCAGGTCAGGTTATTGGCTGGCCGCGTGAGGACAATGCGCTGAGATTTACTACCTGGCGCATCGGTTTTCAGCATCACATCGAAGCTGGCCAGCTCGCGTAGGGGCTCGGTGAAGGTGATGTCGTAGTGCGCCCGGGTGCCGGTGGTGAGCGTGGCGTTTTGCAGTGGGCAGCCCGCAATAGCTGGCTGCACCAGGGTAGGCTGCACCCGCCGGCACCAGGCCAGCAAGGCTAGGTAGAGGTCGCGCACGGTCTGGCCCTGCTTGCGCTTGGCGTACAGCTGGCGCAGCTTCTCGCTGAATAGTCGGCTGGCCACGAAGCCGCGGCTCTCGTTCTGCAAAGCCCAATTTTGGCACACCAGCGGCGCCTGCTGCGGGAAGTAGCGGTAGGCAAACAGGTCGTACACGGCCCAGGTCATGTATTCGTTGAAGGTATCAAAGTCACCTTTTTCGTAGCCGCTGCCCGCATCCCATTTTTTCACCTCGAACGCCGCCCGCACCTGCGCGCCGTGGGCGCTGGTGGCGGGGTTGACGAAGCCGTGGTCGGTTTCGGTAAACAGCGCGTGGATGCCCGATAGCACATCGGCCGGCGAGGGCTGCTTTTGCAAGTCGCCAGATAGCAGGTACTCCGGCACCATCGAAAAATCGGTGGGTACGTGCTGCACCTCGCGGTGGCAGTTCATGCGGTATACCAGCGGCGACAGCACCACCGCGTACTGGCCAGCCGTTGGCCCCGGGCCCAGCTCGGCCGTCAGAAACGCCAGCGCGTCGGGCAGGTGCTGCGACTGCCGGTAGGCCACGGCCAGCGAGTCGTAGTAAGGCCGATGGCGCCGGTAGAAGTCCCGAAAACCTGATACCCGCGCAAAGTCACTGACCTGCGGCAGCAGCTCATCAAATGGCCGCACGTCGCCCTGGGCATTGAACGCAAATTGGCGCACCAGCTGCCCCTGTCCATCGAAGCCGTAGGCGTAGGCATCAGTGCGGAAGGCCAGGTACTTATCCCACTCCTTGCGCGAGTAGTTGGCCTGTTGCAACAGCGGGTGCTGCGTGTAGGGCGCGAAATACCCCCGCATTTCGCGGTAGTAGCGCGAGTTCTTATACACCTCAAACTGGTCGCTCTGGCCGTAGGGCGTCAGGGCCAGAATAATATTAGATAACTCGTACGCTTCTGGAAAGCGCACTGCCACGGGCTCGGCAGGGCTGGCAGCCGATTGCGCCCGCCCCAGGCATGGCATCGATAATAGGCTGACAACTAGCAGCCTATGCAACAAGCTTTTTAGCATATAAGCAGTAAGGAAAGTCAAGCAAGAACCAACCTAGCCCGCCGACTACCAACGACTTAAGAACTGGGCCAGTCATTTTATTGTGCTTGAGCACGCAAGCTACCCCTTTAAACCAGCCGCAAAGACCTAACTCTGGGCGAAGACGGGCACGCCTATAGGGTAGAGTTGAGCGGCACAGTTGCCGGGTTGGTCGATGAGTTTTCAATGCATTTATTCACAAATTGTTAATAATCAATAAGTTACGTATAAGTGGCAAATAGTTGGCATATGGCCTTGGCACAGCGCTTGCCTTGGAAGGGACAGACGCGTCGCTCTTTTCCTTTCCACTTTTCTTTCTCCTTTTCCCATGAAAGCCTCCCTCTTTTCGTTCGTTGCCGCCCTCGCCCTGTTCGCTTCTACTGCTGCCTCGGCTGCCACCCCCTTCGACCATGACCGCGACCAGCGCCGCCTCTCGCCCCGCGAACGCGCCCGCTATGAGCAAGCCCAGCGCGAGCGTGACCGCCAGCAGGCCCGTGAGCGCGCCCGCTGGGAAGCCCAGCACCGCCACGACCGCGGCCCTTCTTATGGCTACGGATACGGCCACCGCTAAGCGCCTAGCGCCTCTCGCATAAACAAGGCCTCGACTTCCACCTGGAAGCCGGGGCCTTCTTGTTTAATTTAGGACTTACGAAGACCGCTTGCCATTGCGAGGGCAACGTAGTGGAGCGCGGCACTCGCAATGACGAGCCTCATAACCACCCCTAATTAACCACCGCTGCGGGCTTAAGAATAAGCTCCACGGCTCGGTCGCGCAACTCGTCGCGGCCGGCGCGCAGGCCAGCCGAGGTGGGGCGCATTACTACATCGGGCACGAGGCCGACGCGCTGCGTCTCGCGGCCGTCGGGGTAGTAAGCGCCGATGCCCGTCATCAGGGTTTTGAGGCCGCCGGGCAGGATAACGGTGCTGGCGTTGCCATCGGCGCCCGCCGTTTGGCTGCCCAGCAACGTGCAGTGCGGCGTGGCCCGGAAGGCCATGGCCGTGAACTCGGCCAGGCTGCGGCTCACCTCGTTTACCAGTACCACCACCCGGCCCGGATAAGCGGCCGGGCCCACGGCACTTAGCGTGTCGGCGGGCTGCCACAGGAAGCGGCCCGGCGAGGTGGGGTCATACTGGGTAAATTTGGCAAACAGGGACGGCTGCGCCTGAAAGTAGGCCGGCAGCTGCGTGGCCACAAACTCGCCGGGGTAGTTGCGCTGGTCTACCACAATGCCCTTGGTGTGGGCAAACGCCCGCATGATGGCGGGCACCTTGGCCCGCGTAATGCGGGCCATGTCGATGTAGCCGACCTCGGGGGTTATAAACCGGTACATGCTATCGGCCACCGCTTCCGGCGCGGGCGGCACGGCCCCCACTTTCACGCTGGGCACCGTGAGGCGCAGCGGCCGGCCGGCCCGCACCACCTGCATATCCACCTGGGGCGCAGCACAGTAGAGTAAGTTGAGGGCAATGGTATTGAGCTGGGCTGCCCGGTTGGAAGCGCCGGTTTCAGGCAGGCGCTGCTTGACCAGCGCAGCCACCGGCGTGCCCCCGAAGTGGGTAATCACGTCGCCCGGCTCCAGGGGCGAGGCGGGCACCAGGCCGTCGTGGCGCACGCGACGCACCACGGCCTGGTCATCGATAAACTGCAAGTCGGCCGCCACTTGGTAGGGGCCGCGCTCGGCTTCGAGCAGCGGGTCGGGCGGGTAAAAGCGGGCGTGGCCATCGTGCACGTGGGCAAACAGCGCCAGCGCCGCGTGCCGATACGCCAGCGGCGTGGTAGCCTCGGCAAAGCGGGGCAGCAGGGCGGGCAGCACCCGGGTCCAGTCTTCTCCTAAGGCGTATTTGTAGGGGTAGTAATACTGGAGCATGTTCCAGTAGCGCGCCACGGCCAGCAAGCGCAGGCCCTGGGTGGGGCAGGCCTGGTCGGCATAGGCCTCCTCGTGCAAAAACTGCGTGGTAGACCCCAGCCGCGTCACGTAGTAGGGCTTACCCTGGTAGGGGTTGGCGGCAATAAAGGCCAGCTGCTGGCGCAGCGGCGCATCAAAACGCCTGGCATCCTGGGCCCAGCGCAGGTCGGGGGCAAAGCGCACGGGCAGCGTGGGCGGCGCGGCGCAGGTCGCGCAGGCCGGCAAGGGCCCCAGGCTGGTAACCCAGGCGCTGAGCAGGCGGCTGCGCTCGGCCACCGAGCGGCAGGCCAGCGCGGCGGGCAACTGGCGCAGCAGCACGGCATCCCAATCGAGCTGCCCGCTGGCCACGGCCGGGTGGAAGTATTTCAGCAAGCCCCACACCTGGCTCAGCGCAGCCACATTATCCACTTGCCGGGGCGTGAGAGTGGTTAACTGCGGAGCGGCCGCCGCAAGCACCGCCGCGGCCGAGGGCGCAGCCGGGACTACTGCGGCAGTCGCTTGCGCCCGCGTCGTGAGCGTAGCGCCGGTGAGGGCAAATGCCAGTGTATAAGGGAAGAAGAAGGCCATATAGCAAAGGAAATCACGAATGGCAATCCGGCAATCTATTTGAGGACTACTACTTATAAAAGACCACCTGCCAGCGAAATGCCCAGCACCAGCGCAGCTCATACCGGGCAATGCCCGCCTGGGCTAGCAGGCGCTGCCAGTCGGCCCGCGAAAAGGCCCGGGCCACCGACAGCGGCGCGTCGTTGCGCACCAGCCGTGAACCACCCAACACCTTGGTTAGCAGCTTAATGCTATAGTAAGCCAGCGGGTGGCGGTGCAGGTCGTTGATGACCACGGCCACGGCGGCCTGCTGGTGCCAGCGGCGCAGCAGGTCCACCAGCTCGATATTGGTGAAGTGGTGGCAGAAGAGGCTGGCCGTGAGCACGTCGTAGGGCTGGGCGGCAAACTCAGGCGAGAAAATATCGACCTGCCGGTAGCTGATTTCGGGGTAGGCCACGCTTTTGGCGGTGGCGTAGCTGAGCATGAATTCATTGGCGTCGATGCCCGTGAGCGCTACGGGCTGGCGCTGGCGGCGGGCCCAGCTGGCAATGTGGCGCAGGGTGTCGCCGCCGCCGCTGCCCAGGTCGGCCAGGCGCAAGGGGCGGCCCGGCGGAAAGCGGGGCCGCAAGCGGGCCAGCGCGCCCAGCACCGGCTGGTAGCCACCCAGCCAGGTATTTATGGTTTCCAACTCGTCGAGGTTTTGCCGCAGCTCGTCGGTGGCCAGGGTGAGGTCGTCCATCAGCTCGGGCGTGGTGGCGCGGGTCGCAAAATTCATACGGGCAAAGGTGCGAACGGAAAACGTAGCGGACTTATTATCACTAAAGAGGTAAAGATTAGCAGATTATCAGGAACGCCACCTATCTTTGAAACCCTTATCCCCGCTCTTCCTCTTGGTGAAAACACTACTCCTACTCACCCTGCTGGCGGCGGGGCTCACGGCTAGCCGGCCCCTAGACCCGCCCACCGTGCCCTTTGGCTATCCCGACGGGGTGGCCGTAGACCAAGCCGGTAACGTGTACGTGGTGGATACCGACAACCACGCCGTGCAAAAAATCAGCCCCACGGGCGAAGTAAAACTACTGACTGACACCGACCTAACCTATCCCACGGGCATTGCCGTGAGCCCCGAAGGTCTTGTGTTCGTGGCCGATGCCGGCACCCACCGCATCGTGCGCATCAGCCCCGAGGGGAAAGTGAGCACCCTCGCCCACGGCCGTAGCCTGGTGTACCCCACAGCCCTCAGCCTCGACTCGGTGGGCAACGTGTACGTGGCCGATGCCGGGGCCGCCCCCAATACTGGCACCGTGCAAAAAATAAGCCCGCGCGGGGTGCTCACCACGCTGGCCACGGGCTTCAACAAGCCCGCTGGCCTAGCCGTGGCGCCTAGCGGCATCATCTATATTGCTGATACCGAAAACAATACGATAAAACAGGTGACGGCTACCGGGCAGGTAACCGTGTTGGCTACCAACTTCAACCACCCGCACGGCCTGGCCCTGGCGGCCGGCGGCACGCTGCTAGTAGCCGATACCTACGGCCACAGTATCCGCCGCGTGAGCCCGGCCGGGCAGGTTTCGCTGCTGGCTGAGGGCTTCAAGTTTCCGGCGGGCGTGGCCACCGACCGGACCGGAGCCGTGTACGTGGCCGACACGGGCAGCGGGTCGCTGCGCAAAATCAGCCCCGCCGGGCAGGTATCGACACTGGCCGGCGGCACCCCGCTGGTGCCAGCCGCCAGCACCGCCGATAGCAACCCGGCTACTACTAAGCAGTAATTGATTACGGCTTCATTTAGAACGTCAGGCAAACCGCTGGGAAGCATCTCGCTCGCCTCGTTGTAATGACTTCACACGAGGCGAGCGAGATGCTTCCCAGCGGCCTGCCTGACGTTCAGGCCACGTAATCAGCCAGATACGCGTAGCGGGGTAATAGCGCGCCGCCCTGGGCAATGGTGGCCCGCGCCAGCACGCCGGCCGGGTCGCCGCCTAGCAAGGCCGGAAAAACCTGGTCGAGCAGCTGCCGGCCAAAGTCGCGGCTGGCGTTGCGGGGCAGCTCGCAGGGCAGGTTGTCCACGGCCATCACCGTGATGGTATCGGCTCGCGAGTACGCCTCGGTGAGCTCACCGGTGGCGGGCACGTAGTCGAAGGCCGGCGCGTCGATGGTGGTGCTGCGCTGGGTAAGCGGAATGGAGCCGTTCACGTCGCAGGTAACATCAGCTACCGTATCTATTTTAAAACCAGCCTGTTGCGTATCATCCTCCGTAAAGAGGCGCGGCGCGGCGGGGTCCCAGTAGGCGCAGGCGATGAGCAGGTCGGTAACGGGCAGGAACTTACCGAACGTGGACTCGTAGGCGGCCGGCTCGTGGTGAAAGTTGGCCGTGTCCCACACCCGGCCGTCGCGGCGGCGGTTGTAGTCGGAGCTGCGCAGCTGCGCATACACGGGCTCGTTGAAACTGAGGTAGAGGTAATCGTACACGCTCACTTGCCGGATGCCCATGTGGCCCAGCACCTCCAGGGCACCCTGCGCCACCCGGCCCGAGCCCGTCACGGCTATCTTAATGGCGGGTAGGCGCTTAACTTTAAAAAACTCCTCCTCCATATCTTCCATATCTACGCACTGCCAAGCTGGCTTGAGCTTATACAGCCCGTGCTTACGGCCGTAGGTAAGCAGGCCGTTGTAGGCGCCCACTATACCAGCCCAATGCCCGAAAGCCACCACGCGCTCGCCGGCCGCGTTGGTCAGCAACTCGTAGTCAATCAGGGTGATACCCTCGCGCAGCACAGTGCGCAGCAGCTCGCGGTTGGCCGGCTGCTTCTTAATGGTATGTGAGAAAAACAGGTACTTTTTGCTCGGCAGTAGCTCGGCCACGGGCACTTCCTTCACGCCGAGCAGCAGGTCGCAGCTGGCCATGTCGTCGCTCACCTCCAGGCCGAGGTCCAGGTATTCCTGGTCAGAAAAGGCGCGGTGGGGGCTGGGCTGCACCCGCACTCGCAGGCCGGGGTAGGCGTCTTGCAGCTCGACGCATTTTTTGGGGGTGAGGGCCACACGGCGGTCGGGCGGGGTGCGGCCTTCGCGCAGCAGGCCAAGGAGGGTGGGGTGGGACATAAGAGGGCGAGGATTTGAAAGAACGTCATGCTGAGCTTGCCGAAGCATCTCTACCGCTTCGTTGAGCGGTGCGGCTGAAGCGGCAGCGATGCTTCACTGCGTTCAGCATGACGTTCTTTTAACCAAAAAGCTTCGGGTTACGCCCCAAAACTACACCCCGCGCCGGACCAAACGGGGCTTACCTTTGTTAAGGAAAAAGTTGCCGTCTTCTCCCCTACCCCAGCCCCCGTTTATGTCGTTTAAATTCAAGCCCGCCGACGTGTTTGAAACCCGCCACAACGCCCCCACCAGTGCCGACCAGCAAGCCATGCTGCGCGCCATTGGGGTGGAGTCGGTGGAGCAGCTCATCGCCGAAACCGTGCCCGCCGCCATCCGGCTGCCCGAGGCGCTGGCCCTGCCGCCAGCCCTCAGCGAGCGCCAGTTTTTGAAGCGCTTCAAGCAGATTGCCGGCCAGAACAAGGTGTATAAGAGCTACATCGGCCTAGGGTATCACGATACGACGATGCCCCCGGTTATCCAGCGCAACATCCTCGAAAACCCGGGCTGGTACACCGCCTACACGCCCTACCAGGCCGAGATTGCCCAGGGCCGCCTGGAGGCGCTCATCAATTACCAGACCCTGATAATTGACCTCACGGGCCTGCCCATCGCCAACGCCAGCCTGCTGGACGAGGCCACCGCCGCCGCCGAGGCGCTGCACCTGCTGCACTCACAAACCAAAAAGAAAAGCGCTACCAAGTTCTTCGTGTCGGAGCAGGTGCTGCCCCAAACGATTGACGTGCTGCGCACCCGCGCTACGCCGCTGGGCATCGAGCTAGTAATTGGCGACCACCGCACCGCCGACCTCTCCGACGAGGCATTCTTCGGCGTGATGGTGCAGTACCCTGGCGCCAACGGGACGATTTTCGACTTTCAGGAATTTATCGCTAACGCGCAGACTAACAACTTGTTCGTAGTAATGGCCGCCGACCTGCTGGCCCTCACGCTGCTAACGTCGCCGGGTGAGTTAGGCGCGGATATCTGCGTGGGTTCGTCGCAGCGTTTCGGCGTGCCGATGGGCTTTGGCGGGCCGCACGCGGGCTTCTTCTCGTGCAAGGACCAGTTCAAGCGCGTCATTCCGGGCCGCATTATTGGCCAAAGCATCGACGCGGCCGGCAACAAAGCCTACCGCATGGCGCTGCAAACCCGCGAGCAGCACATTCGCCGCGAAAAAGCTACCTCCAACATCTGCACGGCGCAGGTGCTGCTGAGCGTGCTGGCCGGCATGTACGCCGTGTACCACGGCCCGAAAGGCATCCGCCAGTTTGCCGTGAATACCCACTTGTTTGCCCAAATTCTGGAAGCTGAGCTGAAAGCGCTGGGCGTAGAGCAGCTGAATGCCAACTACTTCGACACTCTAAGCCTGCGCCTCGAAAGCCACGAGATGCAGCAAGCCCTGAAGACCGAAGCCGAAAGCGCGGGCATCAACTTCCGCTACTACGAGGATACGCAGGTGGGCATCAGCCTGCACCAGAACGTGGAAATCGACGACGTGCGCGACATCGTGGACATCTTCGCCAAGGTGCTGGGCAAGGAGGTAGCCACCACGGCCGCCCCCACCGCCGAGGCCGAACTGACGCTGACTTGGCCCGAGCACTTGCAGCGTACCAGCGAGTACCTCACGCACCCGGTGTTCCACTCGCACCACGCCGAGCACGAGTTGCTGCGCTATATGAAGCAGCTCGAAAACAAGGACTTGAGCCTGGCCCACAGCATGATTCCGCTGGGCTCGTGCACCATGAAGCTGAATGCTACCGCGGAGATGATACCGGTGACCTGGCCCGAAATCGGCCAGTTGCACCCCTTCGCCCCCGCCGACCAAACCGTTGGCTACCAGCAGATTATCCGCGACCTGCAAGCCTGGTTGTGTGAAGTAACCGGCTTTGCGGCCGTGAGCTTGCAGCCCAACTCGGGCGCGCAGGGCGAGTACGCCGGCCTGCTGGCCATCCGGGGCTACCACGAGGGCCGCGGCGACACGCACCGCACGGTGGCGCTCATTCCGGCTTCGGCCCACGGCACCAACCCCGCGTCGGCCGTAATGGCCGGCATGCAAGTAGTGGTGGTGAAAAGCACCGAGGATGGTAACGTGGATATGGACGACCTGCGTGCCAAAATTGCGCAGCACGCCGACCGCCTCTCGTGCCTCATGGTGACCTACCCCAGCACGCACGGCGTGTACGAGGAAACGATTATCGAAATCTGCGAGCTCATTCACCAGGCCGGCGGCCGGGTGTATATGGACGGCGCCAACATGAACGCCCAGGTGGGCCTCACCTCGCCGGCCGCCATCGGGGCCGACGTGTGCCACCTCAACCTGCACAAAACGTTCTGCATTCCGCACGGCGGCGGTGGCCCCGGCGTGGGTCCCATCGGCGTAGTGGCCGACCTGGAGCCCTACCTGCCCGGCCACGTGGTGGTACCGGTAGAGGGCCGCACGAGCGGCGCGGTTTCGGCCGCGCCGTGGGGCTCGGCCAGCATTTTGCCCATCAGCTACGCCTACATTTCGATGATGGGCGGCGACGGCATCACCCGCGCCACCGAGCTGGCAATTCTGAACGCCAACTACATTAAGGCCCGCCTGGAGGAGCACTACCCCGTGCTGTACACCGGCAGCCAGGGCCGCTGCGCCCACGAGATGATTCTCGATTGCCGCCACTTCAAAAAGGCCGGCATTGAGGTGGAGGATATTGCTAAGCGCCTAATGGACTACGGTTTCCACGCGCCCACGGTGAGCTTCCCGGTAGCCGGCACGCTCATGATTGAGCCTACCGAAAGCGAAAGCAAGCTGGAGCTCGACCGCTTCTGCGAGGCCATGATTTCGATTCGCAAGGAGATTGCCGAGGTAGAAGCCGGCCGCGCCGACGCCAAGGACAACGTGCTGAAGCACGCGCCGCACACCGCCGCCACCGTGCTCGTGCACGACTGGACGCGCCCCTACTCGCGCGAGCAGGCCGTGTACCCGCTGCCCTACGTGCGCCAGGCCAAGTTCTGGCCCAGCGTGAGCCGCATCGACTCGGCCTACGGCGACCGTAACCTCATTTGCAGCTGCACGCCCATGGAGGAATACGTGGATGAGCAGGAGCAATTAGTAGCGGCCGATAAAGGCCCGTCTTATTAGGTTGTAGCGTGGACTCTGCGAGTCCGCGCGTAGAACGACCCACGCGCGGACTCGCAGAGTCCACGCTACATTGCAAAAAAAACGCCCGGTTGCGCACGCGAAAGCGGCTCATCCGGGCGTTTGGCGTATTGGTCGATTAGCTAACGAAACTAGTCGGCTTGCCTACATTTTTTGGAACATTGGCCGGGCCGGTAGCGTTAGCTACATACTCCCGAGCAAGGGTTTTATTCCGCTAGTTCTCAATCCTATGAATCATATCACGCATCTTCTGGCTCGCCCCGCCGCTATGGTGGCTACGAGCCTGGCGCTGGCCTTCGGGCTGGTTTCCTGCGCTACGTCGGCCAACGTGGGCGTATCGAGTGACTTTGACCACGCGGTCAATTTTCGCGCCTACAAAACCTGGGCTTGGTATCCCAAGCAGGCTAATGATACCGAGGGCGGCCCGGCCAAAGGCTACGAGTCGTTCACGGACCAACGCATCCGCGATGCCGTGGCCAAAGACCTCACCGCCAAAGGCCTGACCGAAGCCACTACGTCGCCCGATGTATATGTGGCTTATACTGTGCGCGTTGAGAACAAGCAGCAGGTAGGTGGTGGCTACGGCGGCTACGGCTATCCCTACGGCTACGGCGGGTATGGGGGATACGGCGGCTACGGTGGCTTCCCCTACGGCGGCGGCGGCTCGTATAACTACAAGGCTGGCACAGTCATCATCGACATCGTGGATGCCCGCCGCAAGGAACTCGCCTGGCGCGGCACGGGCCAGGCCCAGCTCAACCAGAATAGCATCTCGGAGGAAGAAACCTACCGTATCGTGAACAGCGTGCTGGGCAACTACCCCCCCACCGACCAGCGCCGCCAAGCCGTGCGCTAGTCAGCTGTTTAGCAGCAATTTATAAAAGCAAAAAGCCTCGCCAAATTGGCGAGGCTTTTTTTGTTTCTTAACGCTTCTGAGCTTGATGAACTACTGCAAAAATCTCAATTTGCGCACTGCCGACGTAATAGACCAGCCGATAATTGAGGATAAATAGCTCACGCACTGGCTTAAACTTAACTTCTGGTAACGCTCGCCCCAGAAAAGGTGAATCAGCTAGCAAATTGCCGCGGGCAATTACCGTATCAGCTACTGTTTCAGCATATTGTGGCGATGTCTGTGCCAGCTGGTCACAGATGCCTGCCAGCATTTCAAGCGCGTCGGTCGTCCAGTGTACCTGCATTGGTAGCGCGTAGTTTAGTTAAGTAGGCCTTAGCCTGCTCAGCCGGAATGAGGCGTCCTTCTTTACTTGCCTCAATGCCCCGCTCGATTGCTTGGCGCACGTAAATCTCGTAGGCAACATCCTCCCAAGTAGCTTCTTCAGAAAGCTGCTCGGCTAATGCGTGTACTTGCTCACGAACTGACATAACACTTGAGAATAAGTTGTTGAAGATAACTTAAATTGGTACGTTCACATGGCGCTCGGCGTGGTACGAGGAGCGCACCAGCGGGCCGCTTTCTACGTACTTGAGGCCTCGGGCGAGGCCTTCTTCCTTGTAGCGGGCGAAGGTGTCGGGGTGGATGAACTCGGCTACTTCGAGGTGGCGCTTGGTGGGCTGGAGGTACTGGCCCAACGTTAAGATATCGAGGCCGTTGGCCACGAGGTCGTCCATGGCCTGGTGCAGCTCGTCGGCAGTCTCGCCAAGGCCCAGCATAATGCCCGACTTGGTACGGTGGCCTTGCAGCTTGGTGCGCCGGATTTGCTCCAGGCTGCGGTCGTACTTGCCCTGGGGGCGCACAAGGCGGTAGAGGCTGCCCACGGTTTCCATGTTGTGCGAAATCACCTCCTGGCCCCCCGAAATCATCACGTCGAGCGCCGCCCAGTTGGCTTTCACGTCCGGTATCAGGGTTTCGATGGTCGTTTCGGGGCTTAATTCCTTGGTAAACACCACGGTATCGCGCCACACGCTGGCACCGCGGTCCTTCAGCTCGTCGCGGTTCACGCTGGTGAGCACGGCGTGCTTCACCTTCATGAGCGAGATGGCCTCGGCCACGCGGCGGGGCTCGTCGAGGTCAAGCTCGGTGGGCCGGCCGGTGGCCACGGCGCAAAACGAGCACGAGCGCGTGCAGATGTTGCCGAGTATCATGAACGTGGCTGTGCCCGCGCCCCAGCACTCACCCATGTTGGGGCAATTACCTGATTCACAGATGGTATGCAGCTTGTGCTCATCCACCAGCTTGCGCACGGCGGCGTAGTCGGGGCCGATGGGCAGCTTCACGCGTAGCCAGTCGGGCTTGCGCGGGCGGGCCGGCGCGGCGGGCGCCAGCGGTTCGGCCTGAATAATGGGAAGGGTGAGCAGCATCTTTTATCAATTAACAATGAGCAATCATCAGTTAACAATTTTCTTTGGCAAATATCGGTACGAAACGAGCGACAGTGCGCTTGAAGGCTCTTCAGGCCTGAGCAGTTGCATATTAGCAATTGCTCACTGCTCATTGCTAACTGCTCATTACTTTTCAGCTCCGGTGGCCGATGTACAACGTCAGGTAAACCGACGGGAAGAACTGCCGGTTCAGGCTATTGGGGTCGGCGGGGGCGGGCGGGTTCAGCATAAGCAGGCGCTTGGTGTAGGCTTCGACCAGGAAGCCCACCTCGGCCCCGGCCACGGCATCGCGGTAGCGGCCATACTCGAAGCTGAGCGCGCCGCGCAGGTGCGCGCCGGGCACTATCTGGGTTTGGCCGATGCCGCTAAACAGCGGCGCCCGGTCGTAGATAAAGTTCTGGTCGGCGTGCTTCGCCGGGTCATAGGCCTCGTCGGTGATGATATCGGACGGCCCGAAGGCCCCGTTGCGCTGCGCCGTGTAGTCGAAGCTGATGTGGTAGGGCATGAGCAAGCCCAGCGACGGGCCGGCGCTGAGCAGGCCATTGACCTGCACGCCCGCATCGGCAGCCTTGCGAAACAGAATGCGCTGAATACCAACGGATGGGCGCAGCGCAAAGGCGTAGTTGGCCTTGTAGCGCTTGAACGAGCCGCCGGTGTAGGGGTTGGTTACGCTCTCCTCCTTGGGGTTTTTGAACGACACGCCCTCCAGGCTCCAGAAGCGCAGCCAGCGCTCATCGAGCACCTTGGCCACCCGCACGTTGACGCCCCCGATGAGGGCGCCCTGGGTGTTGAAGTTGATGCCAAACACGGTTTCGCGGCGGTACGACTGCTCATCCGACGGCATGGCCAGCGGCGCGGCCTGGAGGGTGGGGCCCACCGGGGCGGGCGTGGGGCTGGGGGCTTGGGCGCGGGCCGAGCGGCCGGCCGTAGCCAGGCCCAGCGCCAGGCAGCCGGCGGCAATGACGTGCGTCTTGTTCATAGAGAAGTCAAAAATACCTGCGCGCGTGGCTTTTACCACGCGGCTTCTTGCTAACGCGGCCGGGGTAGCTTTGTAGTATGAGCACGCCCCATACTACCGCTACCGCCCGCTACGAGGGCCACCTGCGCACCGAAGCTACGCACACGGCTTCGGGCACTGTTATTCAAACTGATGCCCCGGTGGATAACCACGGGCGCGGCGAGGCGTTTTCGCCCACCGACCTCGTGGGCACTGCCCTGGGCACCTGCATTCTCACCACCATGGCCATCGTGGCCGAGCGCCACCAAGTAGACCTAGTGGGCAGCACGGTGAGCGTGCAAAAAATAATGAGCCAGGAGCCGCCGCGCCGCATTGCGCAGCTCACCATTGAGCTGCACCTGCCCGCTGCCCTCAGCCCCGCCGACCGCGCCCTGATGGAGCGCACCGCGCACACCTGCCCCGTGGCTCTGAGCCTGAACCCCGAACTCAAGCAAGAGGTTCGCTTCGTGTACGCCTAGCGCACCCTGCGCCCCTATGCTGGCCGCCCCGAAAATCTCGGGGTGGCTTTTTGTTGCCCAATCGTACATAATTTTTTCTTAAGCGTACATAATTCCGGCATTTAGTATACATTTGCTATCCGAACCTGGGTGGTACCGGGCTGATTTTGTGGCCGTTTTGGCCGATTTTTCCCTTTACCCCCAATCCCAATGGTTCTAATCATTGTAGGGCTTCTTATTGCCCTAATTGTCATCGCGCGAAGTTGGGACTTGCCCCATCAGGTCAAGAAGTTACAAGCCGACCTGGGCCGCCGCCAGGTAGAACAGCATCTGATGAAGGGCGAAATTCAGCAGCTGCGCAGCCAGTTGGTCGCCCTGCGGGAGGAGTTTTTGGCGATGCTGCCCGTAGTAGCCGCGCCAACCGCGCCGGCACCAGCGGCGTGGGCCGGTTACCCCGAAGCGTGGACTACCCCCGTGCCGCCAGTGGCAGCGCCCGCGCCGGCACCCCAACCCGAAGCGGCTCCCCTACCCGCTGAGCCTGCGCCGGTAGCCGAGCCCGAGCCCGCCGCCGAACCGTTAGCAGCAGCGCCTACTGAACTAGTGGAGGAGGCCAACCAGGAAACCGAAGCCACGGAGGAAGTACAGGCAACGCAAGGGGAGATTGCGGAAGCTGATTCGGCACAAGAAACTGAATCAGAAGTAACTACTGCGCATGAGACGATGGAGGCTGAGGAGGTGGCGGCCATCGCAGCGCCTGAACTAATTGAAGAATCTATTGAGGAAACGCAAGCGGCGGCACCGGAATTGGTTGAAGAACCCGAGCTGGTTGCAGAACCTGAACTAGCGCAGCCAACCGCTGCTGAAGTGCTGGCTGAAGCCGGAACTGACCAAACGGTAGAGCCGGAAGTAGCCAGCGAATTGGAGGTGGCACAGGTAGAAGAGGGCGAGCTGGTGGCTGAATCCGAATTGGCACAATCGCTGGTTGAGGAGGTTGCGCCAATGCAGGAGGAAATGGGTGAGGAGCCGACACAGGAGGAATTGGTTGAGGAGCCAGCTCAAGAGGAATTGGTCAGGGAGCCAGCTCAGGAGCCGGCGCCTATCGCGCTGCCAGAGCCAGTGCCCACCCCCGCGCCCCGGCCCCGCGCTACGCCGCCGCTGCCACCGGCCCGGCCGGCGCTGCGGCCCAAAAAAATACCCACCGGCCCCACCTTCTGGGAACGGACTTCCACGGTGGTGCTCGAAAACTGGACCGGCATTTTGGGTGCCGTGGTGCTGGTGACGGGCGTGGGCTTTCTGGGCATATACGCGGCGCTGCGGGTATCGCCGCCACTGCGCTTTTTGCTGATTTGCGCCTTTGCGGCGGGGCTGCTGGGCGCGCGGTTTGGGCTGCGCAATAAGGATTTTGCCAAGCAGCTGAATGCCTGGCTGTTGAGCAGCGCGGCGGCCATTTTCCTGTTTGCCTGCGTGGGGGCGGTAAGCATTCCGGGCCTGCGCTGGGCCACGCCGCCGTTTGACTACCTGTTGCTACTGGCCGGCGTGCTGGCCAACCTCTACCTGGCCTGGCGCACCAGCCGCCAGGACGTGGCTACCCTGCACGGCGTGCTGAGCTTGGTGGCCCTGGCGGTGCTGCCGCCCACGCCCCTCACGCTGGCCGCGGCGGCCGGCGTCACGGCCTTTAGCATCGCCATCACCTACCGGCAGCAGTGGAAATACCAGCTGCTGCTAAGCATTGCCAGCTTCTTCGCGTTTCACGTGTATTGGCATCAGCAGCTGGGCGTGGTAGCGGGCAGTGCGCGCCTGGTGGCTATGTTGCTGGTAACGCTGGTGGGTGCGGCTGCGGCCGTGGTGCAGTACCGCCGCGTGTACGCCGAGCGGCGGTTTGAGCCGCTGCTGTTTGCCTCGCACCTGCTCAACTGGACCAGCCTGGGCCTCAACCTGTACTTCTACAGCACGGGCTCCATTTGGAAGACTATTCCGCTGGCCGTGGGGGCCGTACTCACCTTCTGGGCGGGGCGGCAGGCCAAGCGGCTGGGCATCGGCTGGCTGTTTCAGACCGATACCATTATCTCGCTCATTCTGGGCTTGGCCACGGCACTATCGCTGCAAGGCTGGCACGCCACGCCGCCGGTTATCGGGCTGTTTATGCTGCTCGAAACCCTGCTGGTGACTCTGATAATGGCCCGGCAGCGCGAGGCGCTGGTGTACCGCGTGGCGCTGGCCGGCGCGCTGTTGGCGGGCAGCGGCCTGCTGCTTTTCGTGGGCGGCCGGGCGGCCGAGGCGCTGCCCGCCGTGCTCTACCGCGATGCGCTGGTGCTGGCGCTGGCTGGCTGGGCGGGGCTAGCGTTTGTGCAGTTCATTTACAAGCAGCCACTTCTGCAACTAATTACCAGTAAAGAACTTAGCTTAAAAACCGAAGCCAATCAAACGCACCGCAACTTGCTGAGCAGCTTTGCGGGCCTAGCGGGCGGGCTGCAAGCCGGCGCGGGCCTGTTGCTGGCGCGGGCGCTGTTTGGCTGGCCGGGCGTGCCGGTGGTGGGGCTGCTGCTGGCGCTGGCGGCGCTGGCCGGCGGCGCGGTAGCCCTGGCCGCCTGGGTGCAGGCGGCGGGCCGCGCGCCCAGTTGGGTGCGGCGGCAGCAACTGGCACTGGGTCAATTATTTATGATACTCGCCATCGTTGGCTTGCACGAAGTGCACCTGAGCTGGCCAGTTATTTTGCTACTGCTTTTTGCCGAAAACCTGGGGGCCAGCCTGCTGCTGGTCCGGCGCGATGCCCTGCTGCACCGCGTGGTGCTAGCCAGTGCCCAACTCGCTGGCCTGGGCCTGCTGGCAGTAGCCGGCAGCCACTTCGGCGGCCCCCGTGTCACCCTCTACCGCGATGCCTGGCTGCTGGCGCTGGCGGGCTGGGGCAGCCTGGCCTTTGCGCAGCTGGCCTTCAAATCTTTCCTAACGCAAGCTATTGATTTTGAAAATATTAATAAGTCGGCTGAATATGATACTGCCAAGGCTTACCACCGCTGGGTAGGGGCGTTTGCGGGGCTGGGTGGGCTGCTGCAACTCGGCGCGGGTGGGCTGGTAGCGCACGCATTGTTTGGTTGGGAGCAGCCGCCGGTAGCGCGGCTATTGGGGGCGCTGCTGGCGCTGGCGGGCACCGCTGTAGCCCTGGCTACCTGGGTGCGCCGCGGCGGGCTGGCCCCCGGCTGGGTGCGGTGGCAGCAGCTGGCGCTGGGGCAGCTATTGGTGGTGCTGGCCATCGGCGGGCTGCACGAGTTGGGCCTGATTTGGTCGGCGCTGCTGCTGGTGCTTTTCACCGAAAGCCTGCTGGTAGTGCTCTTGCTGGCCGGCCGCGACGAAGCCGACCGGCTGCACGAGCTGGTGTACCGGGCCGCCATGGGCGAGGCGCTGCTCGCTGGCGCAAGCTTGCTGGCCTCGGCTAGCAAACACATGGTTTATATTCAACACGTTACGCTCTACCGCGAGGCGTTGCTGCTGGCGCTGGCCGGGTGGGTTGGCCTGGCATTTGTGCAGCTGGCTTTCCGGTTTCCGCTGCTGCAAGGCGTGCAGCCGGCCCGGCGGCTGGGAGCCGCGGCTCCGCTTCAGCTGGTGTCGAACCCGGCGGCGCACCCGGCGTGGCTGGGCAGCTTTGCCGGCCTGGCGGGGCTGCTGCAAGCGAGCGCGGGCGGGCTGCTGGGCCAAGCGCTGTTTCACTGGCACCCGGCCCCGGTGGGCGGGCTGCTGCTGGCGCTGCTGGGGCTGGCGGCTAGCGCATTGGGCCTGGCCGCCTGGGTGCGGGCGGCGGGCCGCGCGCCCAGCTGGGTGCGACGGCAACAAACGGTGCTGGGGCAACTATTCGTGGTGCTGGCCATCTTCGGGCTGCACGAGTTGGGCCTGAGCTGGCCCGGCGTGCTGAGCGTGCTCTACCTCGAAACGCTGGTGGCCGCGCTGCTGCTAGCCCGGCGCGATGGCCTGCTGCACCGCGCCGCCCTGGCTGGGGCATTGCTGGCGGGCAGCAGCCTGCTGCTGCTAGCCGCCACGCACTTGGCCACTAGCCCGCCCGCTCAACTTTACCGCGATGCCGCGCTACTGGCGCTGACCGGCTGGATTAGCATTGCGTTCCTCCAGTTCACGGCCAAGCAATTATTCATAAAATTTAGTACCGACGCAACGCCGACCTCCGGCTTACTAACCAACTTGCTTCGTGGTTTTGCCGGGCTGGCGGGCTTGCTGCAAGTGGGCACGGGCGCGCTGCTGGCGCGGGCGCTGTTTGGCTGGTCGGGCGTGCCGGTGGCGGGGCTGCTGGCGGCCCTGCTGGGGCTGGCGGCCGGGGCCCTGGGGCTGGCCTACTGGGTGCGAGCCAGTGGCCTGGCCCCTGGTTGGGTACGCCGCCAGCAGCTGGTATTGGCGCAGCTTTTTGTGGTGCTGGCCATTTTTGGGCTGCACGAGCTGGGCCTGAGCTGGCCCGGGGTGCTCATCGTGCTTTACCTCGAAACGATGGTGGCCGTGCTCCTGCTGGCGCGGCGCGATGGCCTCTTGCATCGGGCCGCCATGCTGGCAGCGCTGGCGGCGGGCACCAGCCTGTTATTACTGGTCAGCAATGACTTACGTTCTGCTGTCCCGGCCCTGCTTTACCGCGATGCGCTGCTGGTGGCCTTGGCTGGCTGGGCCAGCATCGCCTTTATGCAGCTTACCTACCGGCAATTCTCCCCCCGCGCCAACGCTGAGGGGGCTATGCTGCCGCGCGCTGCCTTGCTGGCACGCCTGCTGGGCGGCTTTGCTGGCTTAGCCGGGCTGCTGCAGGCGAGTGCCGGGACGCTGCTGGCGCGGGCGCTGTTTCACTGGCACCCCGTGCCGATGGCGCTGCTGCTGGCGGCCCTGCTGGGGCTGGCGGCCGCGGCCCTGGGCTTGGGCCTTTGGGTACGGGCTAGTGGCCTGGTTCCCAGCTGGGTGCGCCGCCAACAGCTGGTGCTCACGCAGTTCTTTATCGTGCTGGCCATAGTAGGCTTGCACGAAGCGCATCTGGGTTGGTCGGTTGTGCTGGCGCTGCTCTTTGCCGAAACGCTGCTGGCCGCCCTGTGGCTGGCCAAGCGCGATGCCCTGCTGCACCGCGCCGCGATGGCCGAGGCCCTGCTCACGGGCGCGGGCTTGCTGCTGCTGGCCGGCGGCCACCCGGCGGCCACGCTGCCGCCTGCCCTCTACCGCGATGCCGCGCTGCTGGCGCTGGCCGGCTGGGCAGGGCTGGCCTTTATACAGCTCACTTACAAGCAAGTAACCGATAAGCTGCATCTTACTGCCACTGCTGACGGGCTGGCCAACTGGCTGGCAACGTTTGCCGGGCTGGCGGGCTTTATGCAAGCAGGCGCGGGCGGGCTGCTGGCACAGGTCGTGTTTGCGCACGCCGATACGCGGGCGCTGGCCCTGCTGCCGGTACTGGCCGGGGCGGCGCTGGCGCTGGCTACCTGGGTGCACCGCACCGGCGGGGCACCGCGCTGGGTGCGCCGGCAGCAACTTGTTCTCAACCAGGCTTTTACCATCCTGGCGCTGGTGGGGCTGCACGAAACGGGCCTGAGCTGGCCCGTGGTAATCGGGCTACTGTATGCCGAGGGCCTGCTGGCCGCCCTGCTGCTGGCCGGGCGCGACGAGGAGGGCTTGCTGCACCTCCAAACTTATTTACTGGTGCTGCAAGCGGGCCTGCTGCCCGGGCTGGTACGCTACGTTTCGCCCGGCGCGCTGACGCCGCTGGGCCAGGCGGGCCTGCTGCTGGGCGCGGCACTTCTCACGCTGGGCTACCAGCTGCGCCGGCTGGTGTTTATTACTGCTGGGGAGGACTACGCTCAGCTGCCCGCCATCGGTGGCTACCGGCTGCCAATGCTGGGCATTGCCATCGGCTGGCTGCTGCTGGGCGCGGGCGCACTGGAATACAGGCAGTTGTGGGCCGGCTACGCCATGGCCGGGCTACTTGGCACCCTGCTCTACCTGCGCCAGCGCCTCACGGTGCCGGGTTTGTGGGCGGGCTTGGTGCTGGCGACTATCGGCTACGTGGGGCTGCAATGGGCCCACGTGCTACACGCGGCTGTGGAGCAGCATATTGGCAGCGCGCAGGGGCTGGGTGCCGGCCACGTGCTGCTGTACTTGCTGCCCCTGGTGGCCGTGCTACTGGCCGGGATGCGCACCGCGTGGTGGCCGGTGGGCGAGCGCTTTGTGCGCTGGCCGTGGCTGTATTTCCTGGGGCTGCACCTTGTGGTGATGCTGCTGGGCAGCGTGCCGCCCGCCCACCTCGCCTACTTGGTGCTGGGGCTGCTGGCGCTGGCCTTGGCAGCCTTCGCGGCGGCGCAGGCCTGGCGGCGCACCCTGCCCGGTGCCGCGGCCGTACTCCGTGCCGGCCAGCCTGACCGCTACCTGCTGCACCTCAGCTACGGCCTGCTGCTGGCCAGCCTGGCCACGCACCTGCGCCTCTATTTCGCCCCCGAAACCCTGCTGCACCAGCCAGCCGAGTACTGCACGGCGGCGGCCATCTTTGGGGGGCTGGTGGCGCTGGCCGTGGCCCGGCGGCCAGCTACCGGCCCGGTATACGCCTCGTGGCACGTGCTGCACCCGACGCTGCTGGAAGTAGCGCTACTGTTTGGCACGGGCACGCTGGCGCACCACGTGCCGGCCGCCTGGCTGGGCTTGGCATGGGTGGTTTTTGCCCTGATAATCTGCGCGTTGATGCCTCATTTGCCGCTGCGCTTTCAGCGGCTGGGCGTGTATGGGCGGCTGTATTTCGGGCTGGCGGCGCTGTCGGCCGGCGCGTTTTGCCTGCGCTACATTGGGGCCGAGCAGCTCATGGGCGTGGAGCGTTGGGTGGTGGGCGGCACCGTGGCGCTGCTGTTTGGGTACTCGAGCCTGGCGCTGCGCCTCGGCAACGCGCCCCTGGCGGGCCTCTCGCCGCGGTGGCGGCTACTGGCCCAGCCCTCGCGCCACCAGTTGGAGGCCGCGCTGCTCTACCCCGCGTTTGGGGTGCTGGCGCTGCTGTTCATTCAGTCCTTCGACCGCTCGGTGCTCACCGTGCTGCTGATGCTGGAAGTGGTGGCCATTTTCAGCGCCAGTCTGCTGCTGCGCCGGCAGGATATGCGCTACGTGGCCCTGGCCGGCATGGCCGCTACCCTGGTGCGGCTGGCCGTGGTCGACCTCAGCCGCAGCGGCACCGTAACGCGGGCTATCGTGTTTATATTCGTGGGCTTACTGCTACTTGGCCTGCATGCACTCTACGCCCGCTTCAAAACCCGGTTTGCCGTAGCGGGCGAACCAGCAGCCGAGGAGCCCGATGAACTGGACGAGCAAACGGAGTTTGACGAGCCCACGCCGGCGGCCACCTAAGCAGCCGCGCCGCGTAGCTTAGGCGCAGTTTCCAAATCAGGGGTACGTGCGCCGGTCGGCCGGCGAAGCCGGCCGACCGGTTGTCGCGTGAACGATGCCTGTGCGCGATTAGCCAAGCGGCGCATGCGACTAGCCAAGCGGCGCATGCGACTAGCCAAGCGGCGCATGCGACTAGCCAAGCGGCGCATGCGACTAGCCAAGCGGCGCA